>JALGTU010000057.1 GCA_029821195.1 Candidatus Zipacnadia bacterium | reverse complement strand
GGCGTCACGCTGACGTTGCAGTGGGGCTATGCGGGCCGCCAGGCTCCGCGTTTTATTCGTAAGCTCATCTACCTCGGTCGTGAGCTGTGCAGCCTCCTGCCGGGCCTCGGTGGCCTGCCCCCGCGCCTGCTCGGCATCGTGCTCGGCCTGGTTCTTAGTGTCGTTGAGTTCGCGGACCTGCACGAGCAGCGATTCCTGCTGATTGCGCAGGTGCTGGATGTTAAAGAGCGCGTCCTGGACGTAACTGCTGCCCAGGGCGGCCACGCCCAGGCCGATAATTGGCAGGATCGCCCCGGCCGCGATCCCCACGATGCGTGCAGTGGTGCGCGGACGCAATCCGAGCAGACTGCTGCGGCGCTTGCCCAGCCGGTAGCCGATGACGTCGCCCAGCCAGGCAATAGCGCCGCCGGCGACTACGAGAGCTAGCAGCGCAACTATCGTGTAGGCAGGCACATTCACCACTTCCCCGGTCGTCAGACGGCGTCTGTCAACGTGAAGCGTCTATGATGAGCCCCAGGGCGACGCCGTAAAGTATCAGATTCGGTAGCCAGGCGGCCAGCGCGGGCGGCAGCGCGCCCTGCTCGCCGACCACGCGTAAGGTGTTGAAGATGATGTAGTAGGCCAGAATGATGGCCAGGGAAATGCCCAGACCGACGCCGGTGGTCGTGCGCTTGGGCCGCAGGGCCAGAGGCGCAGCAATCAGGGCAAAGCCCAGCGCACTCCACGGTAGGGCCAAGCGCATATTGTAGTACCCAACCAGTTGCGGGAGCTGCTTGCGGGCTGGTGGGGGGAGCAGCCGTGTTCGCCCGATATCCCGCCGCAATTCGGCCAGGGTCATCTCCTCGGGGTCCTTGCTCATGCTTTCGACCTGCCAGGGAGCCTTACCGATTTCGTATTCCCAGCGCCGAGCCGACTCCTCGCGGAAGGTGCCGTCCGCGGCGTAGGTTCGATGCACGACGTTGTGGCCGATAATCTTGGAGCCCTGCCACTCGCCCGTCTCGAACTCATACTGCTCCGGGTACCTTCCGGCGCGGAATTCGCCGATCCATACATTGCTGAGAGTGTTGGTTTCCGAGTCAAATCGTTCCGCGACCAGCAGGATTTTGGGGAACTCGTCGTTAGGCAACTGCAGCACCAGGTAGTGCTGCCCGGCGACCGTTTCCTGGGCCAGCTCCCTCATCAGTCGGCTGGAGGCAGCATTGGCCGGTGGGACAACCCCCTCGTTGAGTGCCAGGGAGAGCCCGGATATGAGCAGGCCGGCCATCAAGACCGGCGCCGCCAGGCGGAGGAACGATACGCCGCCGGCCCGCATCGCCTCGACCTCGCCGTCGCTGCTCAGTCGGCCGATAGCCATCAGCGCGCCGAACATCGTGGCCATCGGCAGGGTCAAGGTGATGGTCTGGGGCATGCGATAGAGGAAAATGCGGGCGACCGGGCCAGCCGGGTAGCCCTGACGGACAATCAGCCTCAGCGCATCATACAGCAGGTCAATACTGACCAGCACAATGAGGAAGGCCCCCACGCCAAAGACGAACGGTCCGACCATTTCGCGTAAGATGTAGCGGTCTAGCTTGGGCATAGGGTGATGCCTGTTAGATTGCCTTTGCGTCGCAGCGGCAATACTCTGGTCGTGACTCATCCTGTCTTTCGGTACGACAGGCGTCTCGCCTGTCGTCATGCGTACGGCAGCAATCCTATGAGAGACGCATCCGTGCCCCGATCGCCTTGGGCTGGAGTGTGTTCTCGGTTGCGGACAGGCGAGACGCCTGTCCTACCGATCAATAACCGAGCCTACATCCGGAAGCGCTCACCCAGGTAGTACTTGCGCGCGATGGGATCATTGGGCAACTCATCCGACGGTCCCTCGGTGCGGATCTTCCCCTCGGATATGATATAAGCCCGGTCAGTGATCCCGAGGGTCTCCCGCACATTGTGGTCGGTGATGAGAATGCCCATCTGTTCGGATTTCAGGTCGGCGACGATCTGGCGGATGTCGTCAATGGCAATCGGGTCCACGCCGGTAAACGGCTCGTCGAGCAGAATGAACGAGGGGGATGTGCACAGGGCGCGCGCGATCTCCACGCGGCGTCGCTCGCCGCCGGAAAGCACCTGCCCGAGCTGGCCGGCCAGATGGCTGATGCCCAGCTTCGCCATCAGCTCGTCGGCACGTTCATTGCGCTGGGCTGTCGTCATCGGCTGAAGCTCCAGGATCAGCATCAGGTTATCGCGCACCGAGAGCTTGCGGAAGACGGAGGGCTCCTGGGCGAGGTAGCCCAGCCCGCGGCGGCAGCGCTGGTGCATCGGTACGGCGGCGAGGTCATCGCCGTCCAGCAGGACCTGTCCGGCCTCGGCCCGCACCAGCCCCAGAATCATGTAGAAACTGGTAGTCTTACCCGCGCCATTGGGGCCGAGCAGCCCGACGATCTCGCCACGGTCAACCCGGATGTCTACGCCATCCACGACCCGGCGGCCACCGTATGATTTGACCAGTTCTTCAGCGACTAGAGACATGGTAGTTATCCGCTATGCGGCCTACTATTGCTGCTCGCTTTCCAGGGGTGTTTCCACCTGTAAGTGCGCCTTGTTTACGCTGATAACGCTCGTCTTCAAATCGGCTGTGATGGTATCGCCGGTGATGTGGGCCCGCTGGGAGTCGGGTGCTTCGGGCAGGGTAACGATGTCGGCGCTGGCTCCACCGCTGAGGACGACCTTCTGCTGCTTGCCTGAATAGGTCGCGCCCTGGCGGGACGTGGCCGTTATCTTGTAACGGTTCCCCTCCTCATCGGGCTGAGTGACCACCGAGAAATCGGTGGGGCCGTGCGTGGCGAGATGCTCGATGTCATCGGCGCCCGAGGACAGCTTGAAGGTCATCTTCGCCGAGGTCATAGTCGCCTGGTAGGGTCCAGTGATAATAAGCTTGCAGTGGCCCGTGAAGACGAACTGATTGGTCTTTAGATAGAGCGTCATATCGTCGCCCTGCAGATCGGCAGTGCGAGTTGTCATCTGGGCTGCCTGGCCATAGATACTCGCGGCCAGCACTATTGCCAGGGTCAGTGCTACCAGCAACCACAGATACATCGAGCATAATCTCATATTGCTCCCCTCCGAAGTCTCTCTAATTGATTGATTGTCCGTCGGACAATCGGGCGCGCACGCTGCCACTCATGCGAACTTCCTCAGCGCGGCTGTCAATGACCAGCCGGCGGGCAGTGGCCTCGTACCCGCCGTAGCGAAACCGCACCTCGCCTTCCGCGATGAGCTTGCCGGTGTCGGTCTGGTAGATCAGCTCGGGCATCTCGAAGCTTTGCGAATTGTCCGCCGTATAGGCCCGCACGCCCTGGGAGAACCGGATGGTGCGCTGCGGGTAGTTGGCCAGGAGTTTCGGCGCCTCGACTATCAGCGGCTGATGGCCCGGGCGCATCAACTCAAATTGAATGTTCTCTGCCTGCATAGTCTGCGTCTGGCGGTCATGATCGAACTTGCCCGCCGTCACCAGACGCCATATGATATTGCCGTCGGCGTCTTTTTTCGTTACTTCTCCACCCTCTATGGTCAAATCCTGAAGCTCACTTATCGTTTCGCCTGGTGCGGGCGGCTCAGCTTCCGGCAGCTCAATCGTCTCTTCGGTTGCCGGGGGCTGTCGCACGGAGATAACCCCGAAGATTGCCACGGCGAGACCGACCAGAACTGCTATCACGGCGATTGTCAGCCCAATCCGGCTACGCATCCTGCCTGAACTCCTAATCGGCGAAGCGGCACTTAGTTAAGGTCCACAGCGCTTTGATGCCGTCGGACCAGCGAATCTTCTTGCCCTCCTGGACGGTGCGCGGCTGGTAAGATATCGGCACCTCGACTACCTGCTGGCCCCGCTGCCGCGCCAGCCGGCTTAGCTTCGCCGCCAGTTCGAAGTCAAGGTCGAAGCCCTCGCAACGTAGGTTCAGGCTTCTGAAGACCTCGGTCGGCGCCATCTTGTAGCAGGTGGCGATATCTGTCAATCCGCTGCCGTACAGCAGCCGGAACCACGCGGTCAGGGCGCTGCGGCCCAGCGCGAAGGCGGAGCGGGGCAGCTTCGCCTGCTGCTGTGCAGCACCCCGCAGGCGAGAACCGAATACCGCCAGCACCCCCGGCTTTTGCACCTTGTCCAGCAAGACTAGCAGATCCCGCGGATCATACTCCAGATCGGCATCCTGGATGACCGTGTACTCGCCGCGTGCCGCCCGGATACCCTTTTTGACAGAGTTGCCCTTCTGTAAGTTCCGGGGCTGGAGTATTATCTGCAGGTCGGGATAGCCTAGCGCCTTGATAATCTCGCGGGTGCCGTCGGTGGACTTGTTGTCCACCACGATCAACTCGGTGACCACCGGCAACTCGCGGACGCGGTCAATTATCGTGCAGACAGTGTCCTTTTCGTTGTAAACAGGTATGATGACCGATAGCATTGGTTGTCAAGCGGCGGGCAGATTGTGCAGAGTCGGCCTCACCCCCAGCTCCTCTCCCTGCGGGAGAGGGCAGGCAAGGTGGGCTGCGCCCGAGGAAGGCACGAAGCGAGCGTTGTGGGCGGATGTTTCGCCAACGACGCTCAACATTCGCCCCTACAGACGACAGATAGCCTGTGTCAAAGTTCGCCTTGCAGATACTTGCGATACCACTCGGCGGTGACGGCCAGGCCATCTGCCAGCGAGGTCGTGGCCTCCCAGTCTAGCACCGCCCGGGCCTGATCCGCCGCCAGGTACTGATCCTGAATCTCACCGCTGGCCTCGCCCAGTATCTCCGGCTCAATATCCTGGCGGCCTACCGCGAGGATGATCTGCTCGACTACCTGTAGCACCGAGACGGGCCGGCCAGTGCCGAAATTGAAGGCCTGGCCCGCCACTTCGGCATCGCCGAGTCGTTCCCCGAGCTTGAGGTAGCCGGCCACCGCATCTTCAATGAATAGGTAATCGCGTCGGGGGCTGCCGTCGCTGCGGATCTGCGGGCGCTGGCCTTCGAGTACTGCACAGAGGGCATGAGGGATTAACCGCGAGAAGTTGAGATCGCCGGGCCCGTATAGATTCGCGCAGCGGGTCACCGCCACGGGTAGCCCCCAGGTGTTGGGGTACGTGCGGGCCAGGATGTCGGCACAGGCCTTCGAGGCGTCGTAGGGGTAGAGGCCCAGCAGCGGGCTGTCTTCGGTGTAAGGCAGGTCGGGCTGCTGGCCGTAGGCCTTATCGCTGCTGGCGGTGACGACGCCCTCCAGCGGCCCGGCACCTTCGTCCCAGGAACGGCGCGCCGCCTCGAGCAAATTGTAAGTGCCTCGGATATTGCTCTCAAACGTAGACAGCGGATTGCTATTGGCGACCGTGACTAGGGCCTGGGCGGCCAGATGCATCACTGTCTGGACCTCGTACTCGTGTAGGACGCGCTCGACGAAAGCGTAGTCGGTCAGGTCACCGAAGACCAGGGTGGTGGGCTGCGTCAACCCCTCCAGCTCGAAATAGGTCTCGCCGGGGTCGTCGCGGACCAGGCCGATGACTTCAGCGTCGGCGGCGTGCAGGGCCTTGACCAGGTGGGCGGCGGCAAAGCCCTTGGCTCCGGTGACCAGCACCCGCCGCTGCGACCAGAATTGCGCCTCAGTCATTGCCAGCACCTCCCTTGGCGCTGGCTGGCCACGGCGGCTGGCCCGACTCCCACAGTTCGTTGAGTACCAGGCTGTCCTTGTAGGTGTCCATACAGGCCCAGAAGCCCTCGTGGCGGTAGGCCATCAGCTCACCGGCGGTAGCCAGCCGGGGGAGGGTGTCGCGCTCCAGGACGTCATCGGTTTCGAGATGATCAAACACGCCGCGCTCGAAGATGAAGAAGCCGCCATTTATCCACTCGGGTAGCAGCGGCTTCTCCTCGATTCGTTGCACCGCGCCGCTCTCGGCCAGCAACACGTGGCCGAATTGCGAGTGCGCCCGGACGACGGTGACCGTGGCCAGCTTGCCGTGCGAGTTGTGAAACTCAAGCAGCCTGTCCAGGGACAGATCGGAGAGGCCGTCGCCGTACGTGAGCATGAACTGCTCCTCGTTTTCCAGGTAGGGTCGCGCTCGGCGGAGGCGCTCGCCGGTCGGCGAGTCCAGACCGGTGCGACACAACGTTGCCGACCAGGCATCGCCCCGGGGATTCAAAACCTTTACCGCAACCGGCTGGGTCAAGGGGTGGCGGGCGAGCTGGACGTCGCTGGCCAGGTAGGGCGCGTGATGCAGGAAGAAATCCACGATGCGGTCGGCCTGGTAGCCGAGCAAGATGAGAAAATCGGCAAAGCCCGCGGCCTGGTAAATCTCCATAATGTGCCAGATTATGGGCCGGTCGCCGATGTTAAACAGGGCCTTGGGTTCATCGGCAAAGTCGCCGTGCAGCCGGGTGCCCCGGCCGCCGGCCAGAATTGCTACCTTCATCAAGGCGGCCTCCCTGAACCGACCTGCCTGCCCGCCTCCGTCACCTGAAACAGCCAGTACGGCTGCCCGCACGACGGGGCCCATAGACACTCCAAATATCCCTCGCCGATCGCAGCCGTAAGCAGCGGCCATACCGGCTCGCGGCCCGCGAACAGACGATTGACCAGGTCGGGCTGATACAGCACGTGAGTTATGCCCAGCCGATTGTACGCTGCCACTAGGTCGGCGGGCCCTTCCATTGTATCATAAACTATCATCCGATGATAGACGGGGTCGCCCCACAAGTAATCGCGGTCCAGGTAGAACAGACGCGGTTCGCCGTAGCTTATCAGTTTCGCGTCCGGTGGCGCATCACTGTTTAGGTATGTCACCAGCGGGTGGTGGAGCAGACTCGAAGCCAGGTAGTGCTCAGCGGGCACTGTGCCCAGGACCTGGGGCAGCTCCGCCGCCGCGAGCAGCAGGCTCATGGCCAGCGCCATCACCAGCCACGCCGAAACCACCACCACAGATGCCAGCCGCAGGATGCTCCTCGCTTGGCTGCAACGGTACGCCGCATAGCCCGCCGCTGGGGCCAGCATAGCGAGCGTCGGCAGCAAATAGCGAGTGAGCTGCATTGAATACAGCCACCAGACCCACAACAGGGCGAAGAGGATTAGCAGCGTCTTCAGCCGGGGCGGGCGCCGGGTGAACAGCAACAGCATCGGCACGAAAATGAGGTAGAGCGGTCCGATGGCTTGGCAGATGACCACCGCCAGCGGGCCGATCGGCACGGTGAACGGGACGGGGTTGAATGTAAGATTCCACGGCGCCAGCACCAGCCGCAGCGGCTGGCGGGGACCGACAAAGGTGCGCTGATACCAGGGCAGGGCGTCTACAACCTCCTGCGGCGGCAAATCACCCACCCCGAACTCGAGCTGGTGGCGCTGGTACCACTGCGCCTGCTCCGCGGACCACTGCTTGCCGCCGAAGACGCCGTAAGCAAACGGGTAGACGGGATTGCCGGTGACCAGCCAGCTCTTGATATACCACGGCGAGGCAATCAGCACTCCCAGCAGGCCCAAGGCCGCCAGCCCTCGCCATGCTGCCGGACGCTGCCCGGCCCGGCGCCAGGCAATATATACGCTGGCCAGCAGCAGAATGCCGAAGTAGGGGATGCCCTGCATTTTGACGGTCATAGCCGCGCCCGCCAGGACGCCGGTGAGCGCTGCGGGCTGCATTTCATTGCTGGAGACCCACTCCAGGAAGAAATGAGCCGCCAGCAAGACGTAAGCAACTACCGCCAAGTCTACGTACGCCACGCCCATCAGCCACGAGAAGACAGGGGTGGTCGCCAGGATTACTGCGGCCCAGGGAGCCGCCTGCCGGGAGATATGCCGACGGGTCAGCTCGAAGACCGCCGCCAGGGCGATAATGCCAAAGCCGAAGTGAAACAGCTTGGCGGCGACCGGCCCCCGAAATAGCAAGCCCAGGGCGTACAGCATCTGGAGGGTCGCAGGGAACTGGGAGTGGTGGTCGTACCACAGCGGGATGATGCGGCCCGCCTCCAGCCATTCCTTGGCCATGGCCAGGTGCTCGGCCAGCCCGTCCCAGTCCAGCCCGGCCGGCAAGCTCAGCGCGCTCACCAGCTTCGTCAGCGCCCAGATTAGCAGGAACCAGTACAGGAACCGGGAGGGCGAGGACAAAAAGGCCCGGCGCACATCCCCGCCCAGCTCATGCAGTGTCCTTACCAGCAGCCGCGCGCCGAACAGACCGGCCAGGAGCAGCGCTGTTAGCAAGGCCATGACCGGGCCGGCGCGCAGCAGGCCCAGCAGTGCCAGCGCGAATATCAGGTAGGCCAGGACCAGATATCCGAGCGCCACAGCCAGCACCAGGCGGATCAGTGGGGAGCCAAGCCGAGGCGGGAGGGGCCGCGTAATCGCAGCCCCGACCAGTGCGGCGAGCAGACTAATTGCCAGCCAGAAGAGCAAGTCAATCATAACTGTATTGTGGCGGCGAGATGGGCACCGCGAGCTAGCCCGGATTATTCATGAACGGCTTGTGGGAAACCCGCTTTTTGGGCAAAAAAAGCCGGTTTCCCACACCCTTCCGTCAAAAACTTTGAAAGTTGCGTAACCTAGTTGATAGTTGCATCGTGTCGCTGCTGACAACGAACTGTGAACTGCCGTCAATGGCTTTTGAGGGGCACCTGCACGTCTTTCGAAGGCTTATCCCTTTTATCTTCGTAAATAATGCAGGCTAGCCTAGCAGCTCCACAACGGATCGGACAAACAGGCCAAAGATGCCCACGGCCCAGGCGGCCAGTAACCAGTCTCGCCAGATATCGGGCTGAGCGGCGGGTGTTGCTGCTTTGTCCTGCGGTGTAGCGGTCACAGTTGGCACAGCTCCACGATCAGCGTTTCGAGCGCCGGTCGCTCGTCGAGTTGCTCGCCGCCCTGGCCTTTGAGGGCCAGGTCGGTTTCATGCACCCGGGCAAGCGCACGCACCAGTTGCACATCAGTGAACTTGCGAGCTTGATTGGTCAGCTTGCGTCCCATCCACCCCCGCCCCCGGACGAGCGAGACCACGTTATGCTGGGTGGGGAATTTGGTGACCAGTTCTTCAGGCACTTCGGTGGTGCGGTCGAGCCGATAACCCTCGCGAGCCGCAACCCGGGCCTGCCAGATAAGCCGGAGTTGGCGGCTGATCTGCCCCAGCAACGGCTGGGCTTCGCTGTGGACAGTGCCGGGCGGCAGCATCGAGGCCAGTTCGCGCAGCGCCTGAGCGGCGCTGCGGGTACCGATCGCGTCCACCATATCCCAGATATTGCCCCGCTGGCTACCGAAGCCGACTGCCTGCACGTCGGACTCGCCGATTTGCGGTCGGTCGCCCACGTAAGTAGCAGCCTTCGCCACCTCGGAGACGAGCAGGTCCACATTATCGTCGGTAAGCTCCCGGAGCAGCTCGATGGCCGGGCCGGCAATCGTCTTACCGTGGTTTTCGGCTTCCTGCCCTATCCAGGCGGCGAGGCTTTCTTTTTGCGGAGAGGCAATCCGGACAGTCTGGCCGATTTGCTGGACCGCCCTGGTGAAATCAGCTACCACTGCTGCCTTCCTGCCTTTTTCGGTCTCGGCGCAGGTCAGAATGACTGTGGTGCTGTCCGGCAGGTGCGCCAGGGCCGCGGCGAATTGCCGCTGGTCGTCGGCCTTCAGATCATCCACGCGCTTTACGATCACGACCCGGTCGGTGGCCAACAGGGAGCGGCTGCTCAGCTCGGTGCTGAGCCGCTCGGGACCAAGTTCGCCAGCCACTAGAACCGACAGGCCCTCGGCGCGGGCTTCCGGGGCGAGGCGAGCGTCAATCATCCGCCGGGCCGCGCGCTCTTTGAGGATATCGCTGCTGCCGTAGAGCAGCGTGACGTGGGCGCTGGTGTCGAGTTGGGCGCTGTGGGCTGGCACAGATCCACTACTCCGTACGAGGATGGTACAGCATAGTCAACTTCGCCGCGGCCGGGACTATATCCTCCTGCGCAGGTGAGCCCACCGGGTCCGGAGCTTGTCAATCTGGGAGTCGGGAGCGGGCCGGGCCGAATAGCGCAATTCGTACAGGTCATGGGTGGCTCGCCGGAGGGGGCCACTGAGGTGGATCGGGATGAGCTTGCCAGCGAGCACCAGCTCGAGGAGTTCGTTAGGGGTCTGCTGGGGACCGGGCCGGACGCTGTGCTGGCGTAGCGCTTTGCGATAGAAGCGGCGCCACTCGTGATCCAGACGGTGCCAGGGAAGTCGCCGGGTGCGCCAGGCTTGCCACCACGCGCTCAGCAGGTTGAAGTTCACGAACATACTGGCCAGCAGCGCGACGAGCGCCAGAGCGCCCAGCGTATAGCTGCTCACCCGCACGATCTTGCTGACGACCAGGCGGAAATGGCCACTGCGCAGTAGGGCGACCAGGCTTTGCCTTTCTGGCTGGGCGATGGCCTGCGGGTCGAAGGGCACCCAGCCGCAGCCGGGGAAGTAGACTTCGACCCAGGCGTGAGCGTGCTCGCCGCGGACCAGGTAGAGGTCGCGTTCGGCGTCGTATTCGCCGGTGGCGAAGCCGGTGGCGAGGCGCGCGGGTACGCCGGCGAGCCGGCACATCATGGTCATCGCGGTGGCGAACAGCCCGCAGTCGCCCCGCTTGCTGGTCAGTAGGAAGTAAACAGCCGAATCCCGGTGGCGCGGAGTCAGCGGAGGTCCTTCGGTGTACAGGTAGTTATCCTCCAGGAACTCCAATATCTGCGTAACCTTATCATAGGGCGTCTCCGCGCCAGCGGTGACTTGCGCGACCAGGTCGCTCAAGCGCTCTTCCACAGCAAGCGGCACCTGGTCAATGTAGATGAGAGTCCATTCTTGGCCGGGATAGTGCGTGCCAGCGGCCCGCAGTTGTTGGGGTGAATAGTTGGTTGCCTTCGAGACCACGCGGTAGGAACTGCCGACGGGCATAGGGGGGGCTACCTGGATAATCCCGGAGCGTTGACTGATAAGCTGGACCATCGGTCGGATGCCTCCGGCGGTTTCGATGGGGCCGACTTCGGCGGGCTGAGCCGCCGCGAATATGATCCCGGAGCTGATCTTTTCCAGATGGAAGACCTGTTCGAGTTGGGCGTCAACCAGTAAGCGCGGGTCAGATATCTGGTAGCGACCGCCGTCGGCGGCCCGCAACTGGGTGGTTATCCGGTTCTGGACAAGCCAGGACTGGCCTTCGTACCAATCGTACACGTAGCCGCGCCACAAGGCGGGCATGTCCGACCGTACCGTCATAACTACTTGTTCGGTCAGATGGGTGGGGCCGCCTCCGACCCAGAAGCCACGGTTCGGGTCGTTATGGCCAGTTGTGTTCAGATGCGGCCAGTTCCATCTGATTCTGCTGGCCTCGTCGTAGAGATTCGGCGAGACCTGGTACATGATGCGGCCGGCGCCGATTGCCATCAGCGCTACCGCCAGGAACAGCACCGCCGCCGGTATCAGTTGGTTACCGCCGCGCCGCGTCCAGGGCACCCGTCCGCTGGCCTCCCTAATTCGGTGAGTAGCCAGCAAGTTGTCATAGGCGAAGGTGTAGATGGCAGCCAGCAGGTAGACGCAAAACGAGATGATAGTGGAGGTGTTAAGGTTTACGGTGCCCATCAAGCCCAGAATAGCCAGGCCCGAGACCAGGCACAGAATGGTGTGCTCCCGCTGGCTGTGGATGAAGCAGAAGCCGGCCATCATCCACGCGATCAGCGCAGCCAGAGCGGTGTCCGGTTCGACGACTACCTCGGGCGGATACAGCAGGTTGCCCGGGAAGACTCCCACTCGCCGCACCACGAAACCGGTGAAGGCGGCAATGATAACAAGCGAGCCCAGGAAACTGAGATTGGCCTTGCCGCGCACAGTCAGGAAGCTGCACAGCAGGCCGACAGTGATGGTCGAGTATAGGGTCAACTCGTACAGCGGCGCGTGCACCGTGGCGCCGATAACGCTGGCCGCCGCGATGCAGGCTACGAATAGCCCCGCGAGCAGGGGCAGCATATCCAAGGCCTGCTGGTGCTTAGCCCGCGACACGCTGCCACCCCCTCAAGTTGGCGGCCAGGCTCAAATCGCCGCGGATAGAGTAGGCCCGGCAGCCCCGCCGGCGCAGCGATTCGGTAAAACGATGATATGGGCCTTCCGCTCGGTCAGAGGTCGCCGAGTGTGGCTCAAAGCGGGGCGCGATTAGCGAGAACCAACTGACCGAATTGCCCCACGCCTGCAAGGTGGCGGCCGCCTGCAGCATATCTTCGCCGATTTGGGGAGTGATGACGGCCACGGGCCCGACCCCGCTCAGGCGCTTGCGGTGGTGATTGAGCACCTCGCGGAGCGAATCGGAGCTGTCGGCTTGAACCCGAGCCAGAGCTTCAAGGATAGCAGTTTCCGACTCGCCCTGTGCGGCGAACGGTACGCTCCAGTCATGGGTGCCTGAGGCGATTAGTTGGGCGGTCCCTCGCTGACGTGATATCTGGGCCAGCAAGCTGGCTGCCAGAGTGACACCGTACTCCAGCGTGCTGCGGTTGCCCTCGCCGGCGTGGACATCGCGGGAAAGGTCCAGGATAACGGTTGCCGCCAGGCTGTGCTGCTCTTCGCGTTCGGTTACCACCAGCGTGTTGGTGTGGGCGCTGGCCTTCCAGTGAATCCGGCGCAGGTCGTCGCCGGGTACGTACTCGCGCACGCCATGCAAGTCCATCCCCTGGTTGGTCTTGCGCCGGATTGGGGTGCGCGTGGGCGCGCCGGTGGGGGTGGGCGGCCAGAGATTGGGCAGCGCGATGGTCTTGGGGTAGACGATCAGCTCCTGGGGCTGCGGCAGGCGGCGGGAAAAGTCGTACATCCCCAGCAAGTCAGGAGCGGTGAGCTTCAACTCCGAGAGCCGGTAGACCCCCCGGCGCTGCGGGACGAGTTGATAATAGAAGGTACGGCGCTCATAGGGGCCCAAATCAAGCACAACCTGGTAGGCATCGTCACTGGCGGCCAGACCGTCGGGAAGTACGTCTTCGAGCGTGAACAGGAAGCGGCGGCGCCCGGCCCGGTTGTTTACCGTCAGGCCCACCGGAACCCGTTCCTCGGCGACGGCGTGGCTGGGCAGCGACCGGGATAGCTCCAGGTTCCTCAGGTTAAGGCGCGTCAGCAGGTAGGAAAGTGGGGCGAGTAGCCCCCAGGCGGCCGCCATGTAGAAAAGCTGGTAGACGTGCAGCACAAAGCCGACGGTAAACAGGAACAAACTGCCCCAGATTAGCATGTGCCACTTGTGTACTCTCATCGGGGTCCTCTTACCGGGCGACGGGCACCGGTATCCGCGCCAGCACCTCCTCCACTACATCGCGGCTGGTAGTTCCCTGGAAGGCCACGTCCGGGGACACGATGATCCGGTGGCCCAGGGCGGCCTGAGCGACGCACTTGATGTCGTCGGGAATAACGTAATCACGCTGCCCGACGGCGGCCAGGGCTTGGCTGAGACGCATCAGGGCAATGCTGCCTCGCGGGCTAGCTCCCAGTTCCACCGCCGAGTGCTCGCGGGTGGCGCGAGTCAGCCTCACGATGTAGTCTTTGAGGCTGTCATCCAGGTGGACCTGCCGGACCAGGTGCTGCAATTCGACCAGCTCCTCAGGGCTCAGCACCGGCTCCACCAGCTCGATAGGATGGCGCACGAGCTGTTTGGTCAGCATCGCGACTTCGTCGGCGGCGGTGGGATAGCCCAGGCTGATACGCCCCAGAAAACGATCCAACTGGGCCTCGGGTAGGCGGAATGTGCCCTCATACTCAATCGGGTTCTCCGTGGCGATCACGAAGAACGGATGGGGCAGGTGGTGAGTTATGCCGTCTACGCTGACCTGAAACTCCTCCATACATTCCAGCAGAGCCGCCTGCGATTTGGGTGTGGCCCGGTTAATCTCATCGGCCAGGACAATGTTGCCAAAAACCGGACCGGGACGGAACTCGAACTCACCGGTGCTCTGGTTGTAGACCGATACCCCGGTCACGTCCGAGGGCAAAAGGTCGGGCGTGAACTGGATGCGGCGGAAGGAGCAGTCGAGCGATTTGGCCAGCGCGCGCGCCAGCATGGTCTTGCCCACGCCCGGGATGTCCTCGATCAGAATGTGCCCGCCGGCCAGCAGCGCCGCGGCCGCTAGTTGCACCACGTCAGTCTTGCCGATGATCACGGTTTCGACATTGTCAATCAGCGCCTGGATGCGGTTGGCAGCCTCGGTTTTGGTCATGGCTCCTGTCACGCTGCTTTCGGCTAATAGGCGCACTCGTAAAGCGCAAGGATGTCCGCAAGGGCCACCGTGCGGGGATTGCGGCTGATATGGGCGCTTTTCATCGCGTCTTCGGCCATGCGCCCAATCGCGTCTTTATCCACGCCCACCTCACTCATTCGCCGGGCAGCTCCGGTATCCTCCGCTAGTTCACGCACGGCTGCTATAGCCTGCTCACTGGCCGCACCAGGCGTATCACCCTCTTTGGAGACGCCGAGGGCCTGGGCGATGTTCGCGAATTCGGCCACCGCCGCCGGCTGGTTAAACTCCATACCAAAGGGCAGCAGAATCGCGTTAGCCACGCCGTGGGGGACGCCGAACAGCGCCGACAGCGGCAGGGCCATAGCGTGGACTATGCCCAGCCGGCTGACGGAGAAGGCCAGGCCGGCAACCATTGCCGCACGCTGCATCCCGGCCTGGGCCTCGAGATTTTCGGGGCTTTGCACTGCGGCGCGGAAATGCTGCCCAATGAGACTGATAGCGTCCCGGGCCCACGCGCGGCTTGGCCCGGTCGCTTCCTTGCTGACATACGACTCGATGGCATGGGTCAGCGCGTCCATTCCGGCGGCTACCTGAGCGGCGGGGGGAGTCGAAGTCAACAAGGTTGGGTCCAGCAAAGCATACCTGGGATACAAAGCGTCGTGGTTAAGCACCACCTTGCGCTGCGCCTCGGTGAAGGTGATGACGGAAAACGGCGTGACCTCCGAGCCGGTACCGGCAGTGGTGGGGACGGCGATAATGGGCAGCACCGCCTCCGGCACTGTCGTCGGCTCTCCGGGCCGATCCTGGCTGAATATCCAGCCGGGCTGCGCAGCTTCCGCCGCAATCGCTTTGCCCGCGTCCATACTCGAGCCCCCGCCGATAGCGACGATGACGTCGGCTCCCAGGCGACGGGCGTGCTCGCCCCCGGTGGCTACGGTCTGGTCGGATGGATCCGGCTCGACCTGGTCGAAGACCTCGACTGTGGTTGGTGCCGGCGCGGCCAGGTCGGCCACCTGGGGCAATTGGGAGACCTTCTCCCCGCAGACCACCAAAACTTTGGGGCAGCCCAATTTGTCGGTATATGTGAATACCCGGGCTAGTGCGCCTGGGCCCGAGACGACTTGCACCGGATTGCCGGGGAATTGCTCGGACTGGAGACTGAGAGCCATACAGCCATTCTCTCCCGTGCCGCAGTATGGATTGTTAGCACAATTATAGCAATTGGCCAGGAAATTAGCCAGGTCTGCGGCAGCGTGCTGTATCCTCTCTTATTGACGTACCTGCTCCTAAAATTGTATGCTATGACTAGTATAGGCAAATGCCTGGGCGTCTAAACAGTGTCAACTCACAAGGAGGCGTCACCGATGAGGTGCGAATATTTGTGCGTTGCTGTCATTGCTATTCTGGTAGCGACTGCGCCGGTTTGCCCGGCCGATGATATGACTGAGGCCATCGAGCGGGTCGGCGACAGCCTGTTCACGGTCACGGCGGGTGAGCGGGTCGGCGCAGGCTTTATCGTCAGTACCGATGGACACGCCCTGACCAGCGCCCATGTGGTCGGGGAGGTCACGGAGATCACGGTGGCCCTGGCTAACGGTGAAGAGCTGAGCGTCACCGTTGTGGGCAGCGATGATGTTCGCGACCTGGCCCTGCTCGACCTGGGCGTGCAGAATCTGCCCGTGGTCCAGTTTGCGTCGGCTGCGGGGCTCAAGCAAGGAACGAAGGTCGCCGCGCTGGGCGCCCCCCTGGGGCTGGAGGGCTCGGTGACCGAAGGTATCGTCAGCGCAGTCGGTCGTCAGATCAATGAGAAAGAGTACCTCCAGATTGACGCGGCGCTCAACGAGGGCAACTCCGGCGGGCCGGTCATTGATGAGAGGGGTCGGGTAGTGGGAGTGGCCACAGGTGTGGTGAAGGAGGCCGAGAACGTCGGCTTTGTCATTCCCAGCGATGAAGCTATCGAGTTTCTGCAGAGCGCGGGGATCGCAGTCAATCTGCCCCTGGGAGAAAGTGGCGGTGCGGTGTCGGTAACGCCCGGGCCCGGTCCAGCGCAACCCGCTGTGCCTATCTTCCCGCCCTCGACCCAGCCTAAGCCGCCCAGGTTACTCCTGCTCATTGGTATTCCACTTGCAGTTTCGCTGGTCGTCTCGCTGGTGGTCGCGCTGCTGGTCATCCGTGCCGTGCGGCGCGGGCCCAGTGCGCCCGAGGTCAGCCTGGCTCCGCCCAGCGAAGAGGAAGACCTGTCGGATATTGATATTACGTTGCACTGATAGTGGATAGCAAGATGACAGACTTGGAGGAGGGTCTCGAATGCTGGACAGGGACACCATTGAGCGCATCGCTGAGCAGCACTATGATGAAGAATATGACGCTGTTGTGTTCGGTGATAGCTTGCGGCTCCCAATCGTGAATCGTCGGTACCTGAAAAAGCACGAGTTCATTACGATAGTCAAGTGGAAGGCACCACGCGTGGCGGGCCAAGCAAGGCGGAACAGCGAAGCCGACATTATTAGCACAACTCGAGAGGCATTTGCTGCCCAGGATGCATGCACGGCGGCATGGAGAA
>JALGTU010000198.1 GCA_029821195.1 Candidatus Zipacnadia bacterium | reverse complement strand
ACCCGCGCCGCTGACGTGAGGGCCGGTCGCGCCGAAATCAGCATTCCGCTGAGCCACGAGCTGGGCGGCACGATCTACCTGAGCGCCTACCGCATTATGCCCAGCGGGCAGATCGTCCGCGACACCCGCCCGCTGTACGTCGAGCCGGCGGCGGAGCTGAATATTGATGTCAACGCCGACAAGGAGACCTACCTGCCCGGTGGCGAGGCAAATCTGAGCTTCAGCGTCACCGACAGCGCAGGGCGACCAGTCGCGGCGGCCCTCGGCATCAATGTTGTAGACGAGGCGGTCTTTGCCCTCCAGGAGCTGCAGCCGGGGATGGAGAAGGTCTACTTCTACCTCGAGCAGGAGCTGATGAAGCCCCGCTTCGAGATTCACGGGCTGGAGATGCCCGGCATCATCACGCCCGGTCCCGGGCCGGTCGTGCCCCTGACCGAGGATGCCCGCAAGCAGCAGGCGGCGCAGTTCCTCTTTGCCGCCGTGGACGTGCCCGAGCCCGATGTCTTCCAGGTGGACAGCTACGCCGACCGCCTGGCCCAGGCTCGCGACAAGTGGGCCGAGCAGCTTCGCCCGCTCGTCGAGCATATCGCGACCGCCCTGCGCAAGTACATCAATCAGCACGACAATCAGCCGCCGCCCGCCGACACTGCCGTGCGCGATCTGTTGAATAGCGGGTTGCTCAGGGAACACGAGCTGAAAGACCCGTGGGGCAACCGTCTGGAGCTTATCCCCGGCGACGATCCGGTCTACTTCCTGGTGGTCTTCTCGGCGGGACCGGATAGTGAAAAAGGCACTGAAGACGACTTCTACTTCAATACCACCTTGCCTCAGCAGCACTTCGACGACAAGGACAGCGCCCGGCAACCGATGTTTTTCATGGACTTCGGGATGGCTGAGGAAGGGATGCCGGTGCGTCTCCTTGCTCGCGGCGCCGGGGGAGCGCTGGGTGCAGTAATGATGAAGGCGGGAGCCCCGCCGCCAGAGGCCGCCCCAGCCGCCGGAATGCCTGCGAAGGCGACGGTGCGCATTCGCGAGTACTTCCCCGAGACGCTCTTCTTCGAGCCGGCGCTGATTACCGGTAGCGACGGCAAGGCGACGCTGACCGTGCCGATGGCCGACTCGATCACCACCTGGCGGCTGGCGGCGCTGGCCAACAGCGCCATCGGCCAGCTCGGTTCGACTACCCAGGGCCTGCGCTGCTTCCAGGACTTCTTCGTGGACATTGACCTGCCCGTGGCACTCACCCAGAACGACCAGGTCTCGATTCCGGTGGCCGTCTACAACTACCTGCCCACCGACCAGAAGGTGCGCATTGAGTTGACGAAGGCGGACTGGTTCAAGCTAACCGGTGATGATGCCTACGAGCTTAACATCAAACCGAACGAGGTAACTGTGCGCTATTTCACCATCACCGCTAAGCAACTCGGTGCGCATAAGCTGACCGTGCACGGCCTCGGCAGCAAGATGAGCGACGCGATCTCCCGCGACATCCGCATCGAGCCCGATGGCAAGAAGATCGAAGAGACCGCCAATGACCGCCTCAGCGAGGATATCGTGCACACGATGACCATCCCCGAGGGCGCTATTGACGACGCTTCCAAGATCCTGGTGAAGATATATCCAGGCATCTTCTCCCAGGCTGTCGAGGGCCTCGACAGCATGCTCCGGATGCCCTTCGGCTGCTTCGAGCAGACCGCCTCGGTGACTTATCCGAACGTGCTGGTACTCGACTATATGAAGTCCACCAATCAGATCAACCCCGAGATTCAGATGAAGGCCGAGGGCTTCATCAACACCGGCTACCAGCGGCTGGTCGCCTACGAGGTAGACGGCGGCGGCTTCTCGTGGTTCGGTGATCCGCCTGCGAATAAGATACTTACCGCCTACGGCTTGATGCTGTTCCACGATATGGACGGGGTGCATCCGGTTGACCCCAATGTGATCTCGCGTGCCCAGCGATGGCTGGTCAGCCAGCAGGAGGCCGACGGAAGCTGGAAGCCAGACGAAGCGTACCTGCACCAATCGAGTTGGAACCGCATCCAGCTCAAGCAGCTCCCGCCGACGGCGTACGTGATCTGGGGCCTGGCCTGGTCGGAGTATCAAGGGCCGCAGTTGGACAAGGGGGTCGAGTTCATCCGCGACCACGCTGCCGAAGCCAAAGACCCGTACGTGCTCAGCATCGTAGCCAACGCGCTGGTCGCGGCGGATGCGCTGGGAGAGGACATGGATGACCGCACCATCGAAGTCCTCGACCGGCTCCGCGAGATCGCCAAGACCGAGGGCGAGAAGATGTGGTGGGAGAGCGAGATCAGCGGCATCACCCACTCTACCGGCAAGTCCGCGGACCTGGAGGCCACCGGCATGGCCGCCATCGCCTTTATCAAGTCGGGTCGCTATCCCCAGGTAGCCAGCCGCGTGCTGAACTACCTGATTTCTCAGAAAGACGCTAATGGCACCTGGCATTCAACCAACGCCACCACTTTGGCCCTGCGGGCGCTGCTGCTGGCCCAAAAAGAGGCGACCGCGGCCAAAGTAGATGCCCACGTCGCGGTGATCGTCAACGGCACGCAGGCGGCGAACTTCCAGATTACCGAAGCCGACGCTGACGTACTCCGCCAGGTGGACTGCCAGCAGTGGACCAAGGAGGGCGACAACAAGATCGAGATCCGCTTCGAGGGCGAGGGCACGACGCTCTACCAGATCGTCAGCCGCTACTACCTGCCCTGGAAGCAGGTCCGCCCGCCGGCGAAGGAAATCCTCGGCATCACGGTGGACTACGACAAGACCAAGCTGGCCCAGGACGACATCGTCACTGCCAACGTCACGGTCCGCAACAATACACCGGGCACGACCAGCATGGTCATCGTAGACCTAGGCATCCCGCCGGGCTTCCAGGTGGAGGCCGGTGACCTGGCTGAGCTGGTGGGCAGCAAGATCATTGACAAGTACAAGCTGACCGGTCGGCAGATCATCGTCTACCTGGAGAAGCTGACGCCGAAGCAGACGGTGAAGTTCAGCTACCGGCTGAAAGCGAAATTCCCGATCAAGGCGAAGACGCCTAAGAGCACGGTCTACGAGTACTACAACCCGGACAACCGCGCCGACGCTCACCCCGTGGAGATCGAGGTAGTCGGCGGGTAGCAGGAGGAAACGGACTCGCGGAGAAACCCCTTTCTGAAGAAAGTGGCTTTCCCCGCACCCCTTCCGCAAAGACTTTTGTATGGCGCAGCGGGCTGGGTAACTTACCCAGCCCGCTGCGCGAAGGGAAGAATACCCGCAAATTGCGCTGTGCGGATGTTGCTTGAAACATCCGCCCCTGCTAAACCGAAGAAAGAGGTCCTCAGGTTCGAAGAGCTACTCCGTACGTTCCTCCCACTCCACTTGCAGGATGTCCTCTGCCAAACCCACTTGCCTCAGGAGCCA
>JALGTU010000056.1 GCA_029821195.1 Candidatus Zipacnadia bacterium | reverse complement strand
TCCTCTCATCCGCTGCTGCCGCTGCCACCAGCGCACCAGCCACGGGACCTCGGTCTCGCGGAGTTCTTGCTGGAGTTCGTAGCGCGTCATCGCTGCTGCCTGGCTGAAGATCGCCCGCTGGTAGAGGTAATCGCACAAGCCTAACCCCACCATCAGTAGCCCAAAGCGCCACGCAAACGCCCAGATTACCTGCTGCAACTGCCCCGCCACTTCGCCCATGCCTGAGGCAGTTAATTGCAACAAGGCCGGCAGTCGCCCGTAGACGATCAGCGCCCCGCCGACCAGTATTGCTGCCGACAGCTCCCAGGCCAGGTCCGCCGCGCGCGAACGATGCAAGCTGACCTGCGGCGCGCCGAGCGGGACGCTACCAGTCCCCTCAGTGCCCGCCGTGCTTCCCCGCTGGAGCGTACTTATACCCACCGCTACCAGCCAGATCAACACCAGTGACCCGCCTACCACCAGTCCGGCCTGAGCAAACGGTGCCCAGCTCAGCACCGTACCCGGCTGGACAGCAGCGGCGGCCCCCAGCGACTCACCCAGCATACCCTGGAGAATGCCTAGCAGGGGGATGGCCAGAACAGCAACCAGAAGCAGCAGAGCAGCAAAGACGGCCGCACCAGTTAACACCTGGCTGCGCGGGAAGATGCCCGCCTGGAGCAGCCGGCCCAGGCGGCGGGCGGTCGGAGCGTATTGCCGCAGGTCGCTGCTCATCAGCCTTCTCTTCCGACAGAGATGCTACAGACTTGCGAGAAGCGCGCTCAGGCTCGTCTGCATAGAGGCAAACTGCCAACCCACGAAGTCAACCAGCAGCGGCAAGGTGACCAGCAGTGCCACGATAGCGACCGGCCAGCGCAGCGCGGGAAGCGCGGGGGCCCAGACCACATCCGGGACGGCGCGGGCGACCATCGCCAGTACCACGTCGGCCAAAAAGAGCGCGGTGATCGCCGGTGCCGCAATGAGCAAGCCGCTGTGGAACATCTGCGCGGCGCCACCGGTGACACTGGTCACAATTGCTTCACCCGAGAGCGCTCCCGCCAGCGGGACCGCTGCGAAACTGGCATAGAGTTGCTCGACGAGCCAGCGGTGCCCACCGATGATTATGAACAGCACCAGAGCCAGCACGTAGTAGAGCTGCGCGATGGGCCCAAGCTCCTCGTCGCCGAAGCTGCTTCCCTCGCCCCCGATGTAGCGCTCGATGATCTGCCCCGCAAGCAGCACGCCCCAGAAAACCAGCGCGCCCAGAAAGCCGATCACCAGCCCTACACTCAGCTCGCGGACGATGCCCGTCACCAGGCCCAGCAACTCTATCGAGCCGCCGGGCTGCAGTCCCACCAGCGGGGCAATAGCCAGCGTCACCACTGCGGCCAGGCCCAGGCGCACCGTTACCGGCACGTGGCGCCAGTTCCACGGTGGCAGCAGCAGCAGCGCTCCCGCGCAGCGCGCAAAGACCACCAGGAAGCCGGCCATATTGAGCGATTGCCACTCAGTCATTGTCACTTGGGCGCTACTTGATTATTTCGGGGAGACTTTGCCATAGGTCCAGCCAGAAGTCGCTCATCAGTGCTACCATCCAGCCGCCGAAGACCAGCAGTGCCGCGCCCGCGGCCAGGATCTTGGGCACCGTGGCGGTAGTCGGATCGCCGCCGATACGCGCCTGGATGAAGCTCACCCCCAACGCCGCCAGAAACGCGGCCCCCAGGGGCGGCAGTGCCGTGTAGAAAGTGAGCAGCAGCACACGCTGCACGAGTTCCAGAGCTTCAGGCGCCGTCATATTCGCATTAACCCGCGCTCATGCTAGAACGTCGCCAGCAGCGACTCTGTTAGCAGCTTCCAGCCGTCCACCATCACGAACAACAGCAGCTTAAAGGGCAGTGAGATAGCGGTTGCTGGCAGCGTTATCAGTCCGGTTGAAGCCAGAGTACTGGCGACTACCAGGTCAATTATCACGAAGGGCAGATAGACGATGAAGCCGATCATAAAGGCGGCGCGCAGCTCACCGAGCACAAAGCTGGGAATGAGCACGGTCATCGGCACACTCACCCGAGTGACCTCCGCCGGGACCTGCGCGAGCTCCCGGAACATCGCCAGGTCGTCCTCGCGCACCTGCCCATCCATAAACTCGCGCAGCGGTGCTTCGCTGAGTTTCCCCGCCTCAGCCAACTCAATCTTTCCGGCCAGCAATGGCGCCACCGACTCGGTGTGAATCTGCTCGAGCGCAGGCAGCATCGTGAAGATGGTCAGGAAGATCGCCAGACCGATGATGACGTAGTTGGGGGGAATCTGCTGAGTGCCCAGCCCGGCGCGGAGAAAGAACAGGACGATGACGATGCGAGCGAAGGACGTGATCACCGCCAGTAGGGCCGGTGCCAGGGCCAGAGCCGCAAACAGCAAGAGCAGCCGCAGGTAGCCGCTCTCACCAGGCGCCCCCATCTCCAGGATAGGCCCCGTTGGTGTTTGAGCGCAGGCCGTGCCGGCACTTACCACAGCCACGGCTCCCACCGCGAGAGTCCGGCGCCCCCATGTCAAGAGCTTTGCATCAATCGTGATTGCCACTGTCCGCAGCTCCCCGCTGGTAAGCTTCGGACCCAGTCCTCTCATACTCCTCGTGCGACAATTCGGCCAGCGTCCGCAGGCCGTCCGCACCCCCGCCGACGACCAGGACCCGGTCGGCGACCCGCAGGATATACACCCACCGGCCGCCCCCCAGATGCTGGCTCGCCAGCACCTGCATTCCCTCCCCTTTGGGAGGCAGTCCGGTGTGGGAGAGCCGGCGCAGGCCGAAGTATATGGCGTAAATAAGCCCGACAACTATGGCAAGGCTCACAAATGCCTGGACGAGGTAATACAGCGAGCCGTGGCGGCCCGAAGCTGTTGACTCGATCTGGGCGAAGGCGGGGCGACACCAGAGCAGCAGCGCATAAGAACACAACAGCCGCAAAGCGGCCAGAACTGAGCGCATCGGTCAGTCCTCCCCATCCGCGTCGGCATCAACAATCTCCAGCACCCGCACTGCCAGGTGGTCGCCCACCGCGACAATCTCGCCGCAAGCGACCGGCTTGCCGCCGGCCAGCAGTGCCACTGGCTCGCCCGCCGGCCCATCAATCGTCAGAATCGAGCCAGGCTGCAGTTGAAGCAGGTCCTCCACTGGCAATGTGACAGAACCCATCCGTACTTCCAGCTCCACCGGCAAGTCATCGAGCGCGGGGAGCTGGACATCTGCGGCTCCGGCTTGTTCGGACTCAGGTTGAGTCTGCTGTGCTGCTGGTTGACCCGGGTCCGCCAATGTACACTCGACCCCCCTGAATAACAGGATACAGAGCCACATAGTCCCAGGGGATACAGGTCAGCAAGCAGCGCCACCGCTCGGAATCACGCTTCCGCCCGGTTGTATCGCTACAACCGTTGTGCCCCCCAGAGCCGCAATGGCCATCACACTAAGTCGGGGACAGTCTAACACGAATCCGGCGGCATGACAAGAAGGAGTTGACGGACAACGAGGATCGGTTAATTGACGGGGGCTGATCAGGAAACGGTTAGGCTCAAGCCACGGCGGACGCCGCGTCGTCGAGGGAAGAGCCCGGGACCGGAGCGGGCCGGGGCATCTGCTTGACGCCCATGGCCTGATACTGGGGCAGGAGCACACGCACGCCGTCATGCCCGTCACCCAGCACCGCCACATCCCCCTTATGGGCCCCGATGATGCGCCGCACCGCCAGCATGGTTACCTGCTCCCACGCTGGCGCATAACTATTGCGCGGCAGCTCGGGGTCCTGCACAGCACTGACGTATTCTACAATAACCTCCACTGCCCCGGCGCCACTCGGGCGCGGGCGGGCCTTCACACTGATGTTGATCTCGCTGCGCTCGGGGAGGTTAACCAGTCCGTACTCCAGGCAACCCCGCACCGCCTGGATGAGATAGCTGCGCTTGCCCCGGACCACTACTGAGTCCGGACTGGGCAATATATCGAGCTTCACCGCGCGCTGCCGGGACATTTTCCAGAGCTGTTGAGCCGCCTCCCAGATGACCTCGTTAACCTCTACTACGTTGGTGTAATCATCTTCCACTCGGTCACTGACCACGGCAACCATATCATCCAGCAGCCGACTGATATGCTGCGCCTGTTCGACGACAACCTGGGCGGTCTGCCGCACCTTCTGGGGCGGTGGCCCGGGCATGGCAGCCAGCGTCTCCGCCCCGATGCTCATCGAGGCGAGCGTGGAGCGGATATCGTGGGCCACCGCGCGGATCAGGGCCTGTTGATCTGGCTTCCACTTCTGCCCCTTGCGGATTCGTGGCTCGATACCTTCGTAACGGAGCTCTATAGCTTCACTCTTCATCGGTGGTCACAGGCACACAAGAAGTGTTACAGCAGTCCTGCTTCGGCATAGCTAGGTATCGGCAATAGCGGAGAATACTTGAGCAAAACAGCGGGTGCAAGCAAGCACCCGCTGCCCACGAATACTCATCTGGTTGTAGGCTCACAGCCTACCGCGGCTCTGCCAGCCCGACGCGCAGGAAGCTGTCAATCCCCGTTGCTGCCTGCATTCCGTCGGCCACGGCCTCCACCACTGTCGCCGCACCGTGGATGATGTCGCCACCCGCGAATACCTCCCGTCGGGCGCTCTGTCGGCTCTGCGGGTCAACCTGCACCGTGCCGTCGTCGTTGAAACTGAGCCCAGGTGCCCACACCGCCAGGTCATCACCCGCGCGCTCGCCCAGTGCCTCGACGACCAGGTCCACCTCCAGCACCCGCTCAGTGCCCGCGACGACCTGAGGGCGACGGCGCCCACTGCCGTCGGGCTCTCCCAGCACCGTGCTGGCGACCATCATTCCGCTCAGATCGCCAGCGTCATCAGCGAGGTAATCCAGCGGCTGGGTCAGGATCAAAAAGTGCACGCCCGCCGCCAGCGCCGCGTCGCGCTCGCGGGGCCACGCCGGCATCTCCGCGAACGAGCGCCGGTAGACAAGGTACACATCCCGCGCGCCCGCCCGGACGGCCTCGACAGCCGCGTCAACGGCCGTGTTGCCCCCGCCCAGCACCGCCACCCGCCCAGGAACCTGCGCGTCCGGGTCGGTCTTCATTCGCTTCAGGAACTCCACCGCCGAGACCACACCTGATTCGGGCCGCTGCGCGCCGGACAGCTCAGCAGACTGACCCAGGCCCACCCCCAGGAACACCGCCGCAAAGCCCTCGGCCAGCACGTCATCAACGGTGTATGACTCGCTCAGGGCCGTGCCCAGCCGCCACTGGAGCCGGTCCGCGGGCACATCGTCAAGTATACTGGTCAGCTCCGCGCGTAGAGGTTCCAGCCCGAGCCGGTCGGCGGGAATGACGTCCCGCGGCGCCCCGCCGGGCTCGTGCCCCGTGTCAATGATCGTAACCTGGTGGCCCAGCTCCAGCAGCCGTATCGCGCAGCCCAGGCCGGCCGGGCCCGCCCCGATGACCGCCACCCGCGAGCCGCTTGACTGCTCGGGGATCCTCAGCCCGGTCCAGCCCTCGCGCCGAGCGCGCTCGCAGACGTAGCGCTGGAGCGCCTGGATCGGCACAGGCCCGTCGCCGATATACTGCTGGACGCACGCGCCCTCGCACTGCACCTCCGCCGGGCAGACGTACGCGCAGATCTCGGGCAGGACATTGGCTTCGCGTAGAATCTCGTAGCCCCGCCGGTCGTCCCCGTCGGCGATGGCGGTCACAAAGCCCGGCACATCCACGCCCGCCGGGCAGCCCTCCTGGCAGGTGGGCGCGGCGCAGTTGCGGCACGTCGCGGCAATCTCACGCACGTAATCGGGATCGCGGAAGCGCCCCGCCTGGTAGATCGGCGCGTAAATCTCGTGATCCCGCACTACGCACCCAGTCCGCCCACCGTCGCGCATAATTTGCGTACACGAAGAGCACGCAATACACAGCTTGGTAGGAATAAGCTCCCCGTGCTCCATCAGGTCGCGGGCGAAATCCGGGCAAGCCAGCGCCAATCGGCCCACACCGGCGAACTGGCACCAGCCTTGGGCAAGCATTGCCGCCGCCACCGCCGGGAAGAACTGCCGCAGCCACGACAGGCCGGTAGCAACCAGCGGCATCGCCGGCGCGGCCTCGTGAATCTCTTGGGCGATCTCGACCATCGTGGCAATATTGGCCAACGGATGCTCACTGGGGATATAACCGCCCGCAACTGGCGTGTCAAAGGGCCGCTCGACGTGCGGATTATAGTACGGGTTGCCATACCCCAGATTGATAATATCAAGCCCGGCCTCGTGCAGGCGCCGGATCAGCTCAATCGGTTCGGCCAGGTCCGGCTCCATGCTCCCGTCGCTCGCCATCCCGAACCCATACGGATACGGCAGGGCGTCGTAGACGTTCAGCCGGGAACCGACCAGCAGCCCGGGCACCTCGCTCTTGATGCGCCCCACCACCTCCAGCAGGAAGCGAGTCCGGTTCTCGAAGCTGCCGCCGTACTTGCTATCCTCGCGCGTATACGAAGCCAGAAGTTCGTTTATCAGGTACCGATGCGTAGCCTTGATATCAACGCCGTCGTAGCCCGCCTGTTTAGCCAAGCGGGCCGCGGCGACGAAGCGGTCCTGCAGTCGGTCCAGTTCCTCGTCGCGGATCAGCGGATAGTCCGCGGGCAGATCGTGCCGGGGATCCAGCGGCGCGGAATGATGGGTGGTTATCGGCTCAGGGAGCCCTCGTGGCTTGCTGTAGCGGCCCGAGTGAGTAAGCTGGAGAATCGTCACCGGCCGGTGCTCCGCGCCCAGGGACTCGGCAGCCGCCGCCAGCAGCATCTCGCGCATACGGGCGAATTCGCCCACGGTCTCCTCATGCAGCCAGAGCTGGCGCGGGTTGGCGCGCGCCTCGGGCACAACGGCGGTTGCCTCCAGCCACAGTAGCCCGGACCCGCCTGCGGCAAAGCGGCAATACCGCCGCACGGTCAGCTCCGCCGGCGCACCGTTGCTGGTCGCGTCGCAGCCCTCCATCGGGTGGACGCATAGCCGATTGGGAGTGCATAGGCCGCCGATTTCGCCGGGGGCCAGCAGCACGGACATATCGTCACTGAACGGCAGGCTCAGGCCCAGCTCGTCGAGCCGGGCCTGTACCTCAGCGAGGCTGTGAAAATGAAACTCCTCGTGCGCGGAGGCAGTTCGAACGTCATTTGCTGGATCAGGGGAAGCCATAGGCATTATTGCCTCAAGAGTTGATTATCGGAGAAAGCGGTTAACGGCAGGAATATGGGCGGGCGCGGCTATCCTCCATTATTCACGAAGATAAAAGGGATGAGCCTTCGAAAGACGTGCAGGTGGCCATCAAAAGGCACCTACGGCAGTTCACAGTTCGTTGTGGGCAGCGAGACGATGCAACTGTCAACTGCGTTACGCAACTTTCAAAGTTTTTGCCGGAAGGGTGGGGGAAACCGGCTTTTTTTGCCTAAAAAGCGGGTTTTCCACAAGCCGTTCATGAATAATCCGGGCTAGTCCTCCTCGAGTGCCTCCAGGACCTCGTCGGAAATCTCGAAGTTCGCGAAGACGTGCTGGACGTCCTCGTGCTCATCCAGGGCGTCCAGCAGCCTGATTACTTTGGGCGCATCATCATCGGGCACCGCTGTTGTAGTGCTCGGCACCATCGTAACCTCGGACCGCTCCATCTCTATTCCCGCGTCCCTCAGGGTATCATAGACCGCTTGGTAATCATTGGGCTCGGTGCGGATCTCCCACGACTCGTCCTCATCCAGCAGGTCCTCCGCACCAGCCTCGACGGCGAGGGTAAACAGCTCATCTTCCTCGGCAGCCTGCTTGGGCACCGATATTACGCCCTTGCGCTCGAACATCCACTGCACGCAGCCGGGCGCGCCCAGGCTGGCGTCGGCATCCTTCATCAAGTTACGGATTTCGGCCACCGTGCGAGCGGTGTTGTCGGTCAGGACATCTATCATCAAGGCCACGCCGGCCGGGCCGTACCCTTCGTAGACGATTGACTCGTAGCTGACGCCCTCAATCTCGCCGGTGCCCCGCTTAATGGCATACTCGATCTTGTCGTTGGGCACGTCGGCGTCCCTGGCGGCGTCTATGGCCATGCGCAGCTTGTGATTGGTGGCCGGGTCACCGCCGCCCTCCCGCGCCGCCGAGATGACCCGCTTCGACAGCTTGTTGAACAGTGCACTGCGTTTCTTATCCTGCCGGGTTTTGCGGTGAACCCGGTTTGCCCATTTGGAATGTCCTGCCATTTATCAATTCTCCCCAGGTCCGACAGAACTGCCGCGTATCGGTGAATCTGGCCTCATTGCCCATTATAACACGCGCCCGCGGGCGCGTTCAAGCGTCGTCACTGCGGCCTTGCTGCCACAACTCGTCTGCTGCAGCCAGTACGGCCGCGTATACTACCTTCAGCGCCACGTTGTGGTCCTGCGCCGCACGCCGACAATCCTCGTACTCGGGGGCCACTGTTACTACCTCGCCGCCGAGGTACCCTACCTTAACGCTCAACTCTCCGTATCGCGTCTGCACAGTGGTGGTCTCGCGCAGGAGGCAGCGTCGCTGGCTACGGCTCAGCCGCACCCCAAACGTAGTAGTCTCGCGCATAATTATGTCCGCAAGCGCTTCGACATCCCCAGGCGCGGCCAGCGCCGAAAGCGTGACCGCCGGGCGGCCTTTTTTCATCTGTATCGGCGTCAGCCACACATCCAGCGCGCCCGCCGCAAAAGCCTGTTCGACTATGTATGGATGCAGCTCCGGGTTCATATCGTCAATGTTGGCCTCGATGGTCACTACTTCGTCGGCCAGCCACAGCTCTTCCACAGCATCGGCCTCGCTCGCTGCCGACTGGCCCACCCACAGGCGCAGAACATTCGGCTGACCGGGGAAATCTTTGGTGCCCGCGCCGTAGCCGACCTGCTCGACGACCATCGCCGGGTATACCCCGATTGCTTCGCACAGCGCCACGGCCAGCGCGGCGCCGGTTGGGGTCACTGTCTCCCCCTCGATGTCCACGGGCACTGTCGGATGGCCCTTGAGTAGCTCAGTCACCGCCGGCGGCGGCACCGGCAGCCGCCCATGCGCGGTATCCACATGTCCGTGCGAGACGGGGAGAGCTGAACAGTAGAGCTTCTCTATCCCCAACAAGCGCAGCCCCACGACACTGCCCACAATGTCAACGAGGGTATCCAGCCCGGCCAGCTCGTGGAAATGGATCTGCTCGAGTGGCTCACCGTGCACGGTTGACTCGGCCTGTGCCACACTCTTCAGCACCGCCAGCGAACGTTCGATGACCTCCTCGGGCAATTCAGCCGCTCCGATCATATCTCGCAGCTCAGCGTAGGTTCGATGGGGATGGTGGTGATGCGGGTGCTGCTCGTGTGTGCTAACGGTGACCTTCGTCGCCTGGATGCCGCCCTTGGAGACTTTTTCCGCAGTGATATCCCAGTCATCCATCGGCAGCCCGCACATCTCTTCACGAAGCTGCGCCAGATCCACGCCCCCATCAATCAGCGCGCCCAGCATCATGTCACCGCTAATGCCAACCGCCACGTCCAGATAGCCAACTCTCATATCATATCAACTCTAAGCAGTCCCAAAATCAGCACGAAGGAATTACGCCAATAACCGCGAAGTGACTCCCTGAAATAATCACGCATAGGGTAAGTTGATATGATTCAATTGTCAAGCGACCGATATGCTAGATATCTACTGCACGGCATCACCCGCCGCCTCATCGCCGTTGCGGCAGGCCTCCTGGTTACCTGGCGGCTATTCATTGCAGGCTGGCCGTGGTGGGCGGGGCTGCCGGCGGTAATCCTCGCAGTCGAACTGACCTACGCGCTAACGCTCGTGGGCGTCTATGCCTACCAGAAAGCTACTTACCAGGTCCGTGCCCGAATGATGAAAGAAGCCCTTCAGCAACTGCGGCAGGCTCCCGAGGCAGTCGAGGCCCCGCCCGAACCCCGGGACGGATGATCATGCGTCTGGGCTTCCACGTATCAATCGCCGGCGGCATACCCCAGGTATTGGCCCGCGCGGTGCGCCGGCGCTGCACTACGCTCCAGCTCTTCACTTCCTCGCCCGTGCAGTGGGCGCGGTGCCCCCTGGACCCTGACGAGTGCCGCCACTTCGCCCAGGACCTCGCCGCGTGCGATATCCGCCCTCATTTCGTCCACGCCAGCTACCTGCTCAACATCGCCAGTCCGAACCAGCGGCTCTGGCGGCGCAGCGTGGCGCACCTCAGCACGGAGCTGCGCCGTGCGGAAATGCTCTGCGCAGCGGGCGTAGTCCTGCACTTGGGCTCAGCCCAGGAGGCCGGCTCAGTGAATGCGGGGATCAAGCGCGTGGCCGCGGGCCTCGATGCCGCCCGCGAGCAGGCCAACAACTATCTCCCACTGATCCTGGAGAACTCCGCCGGAGCGGGCAATACAGTGGGCAGCGGTATCCCGGAGATTGCCGAGATTATCGCGCAGAGCCGCTACGCCGACCATCTGCAGATTTGCCTGGACACCGCTCATGCTTTCGCGGCGGGCTGGCCGCTGCACACCGCTGAAGGGTTGGACAAGGTGCTCGGAGAACTGGACAGTACCTGCAGCCCACAGCGACTGGTGCTGATTCACGCCAACGACAGCCGCAGTGAGTTTGCCAGCCGTGTGGACCGCCACTGGCATATCGGCAAGGGTAAAATCGGGCGTGAAGCATTCCGGACCATAGTTAATCACCCGCGCCTGCACGAACTGCCCTTTATTATGGAAACACCGGGGACTGAACGAGATGACTTACGCAATATGCGCGTTATTCGCCGGCTGATTAGCAAGGCCATTCGTCCCCCGCTGCCGCCGGTGGCGCGTTGAACACGAAAGACAGGGGGAGGCAGGCCGAAAATGCCCCGTGAAAGCAAGCAGGCCAAACGCGAGCGCGCTATTCAGATAAGCGAGTGGCTCAAACAACAGTACCCCAACGCTACTACTGCGCTGCACTGGCGCAATCCCTTCGAGCTGCTGGTAGCGACCATTCTCTCCGCCCAATGCACCGACGAGACGGTCAACAAAGTCACCCAAGAGCTTTTCAAGAAATATCGGAAGCCCGAGGACTATGCCGCGGCCCCGCTTGAGCAACTGGAGCAGGACATCTACTCCACGGGCTTCTACCGCCGCAAAGCCAAGAGCATCAAGCAGATGGCGCAGTCTGTGCTGGACGAATTTGGCGGCAAGGTGCCAGACAACATGGAGGATATGCTCAAGCTCCCCGGTGTGGCTCGGAAGACGGCGAACGTGGTCTTAAATGAAGTTAGTACGCCCGGCCGCTATCAGGGCATCGTCGTGGACACGCACGTCAAGCGCGTAGCCTATCGCCTCGGCCTGACCGAGCAGACCAATCCCGTCAAGGTCGAGCGCGACCTGATGGCCCTCTTCCCCCGCAGCGAATGGCGGCAGACAGCCCATGCGATGATCTGGCACGGCCGGCGGCTTTGTGATGCCAGGAAGCCCTTGTGTGCAGAGTGCGGCCTGGAGGATATTTGCCCAAAGATTGGCGTCAGCTAGGGAGTGGGGCCAGGTTCTGCCCTCCTCCGCAGCCCGGTCCTCGGGCAAGCCAAACGTGGCAATCTGCTCCCCCTACTGCCCGCCACTATTTGAACAGGCAGGGGTGCCCAACCTCGATATTGCCAACGGCGATGAGCAGGTCTTGCAAGTGCTCGGGGTCGTGTGTACGGAAGGCATAGCCGCCGTTGCGACAAAGTGATTCGTTGAACTCAAAGTCGGCGCCACCGTACCCGTACTCGCCATGCTCTTCCGCGGTCAGGGTGATCGTGTGGATTCTGATGCCATTACTTTCAGCGCGATTGGCTTGTTCTATGGCGTAGTCGCGGTACTGCTGCGTCTTGCTCGGAGTAGAGCCGAAGGGCATCCCGTCGCTGACCAGGACGATAACCTGCTCGCAGGCGGAATTGCCGTTAGTCAGGAACTCATCTATTGCCCAGTCCAGGGCGATGCCCGGGTTGGTGTAGCCGTTGGGGTCCGCGCCGCTGGCATACTCGTATATCTCTTCCACTTCGTCGGGCAGTTCCGCACCCTCTTCGTAGGGAGTCAGCTCGAGGGCCAGGTCATCACCCACCCACTCCCACCACCACCACCCGCCCCAACTCCAGTACCCATATTGCATGATATCGTCATTGAACGCCACGAATCCGGTGCTGTCATCAGCTATGGATACATTGTTGACGAGCTGGACCAGGGAGAAGTCGGCGTCTATGGCCTGCCCCCACTCCTCTTCGAACGAACCCGAACCGTCCTGCACAACCATTATTTCTACCGCACTCCTGGGCAACGTGCTGACCGATACACTGCATGCAGCCGTCGCCTGCATGGGCACGCTGTCCAAACCAAAGGCGGGAGCAAAGATCATAGGAATGGCGCCGTTGGGCGAGTCGTCGGTGCAGCGCGCCGTTACTTGCACTGCTGCGTTGGTAAAAGTCGGTGACCAGGGCACTATCTGCTCCGTTTCCGCATCCCAGGCGCCTACCTCTACGTCTACGTCGGGGTCGAGCAGCACGGACTTTCCTAGTACGCTGTTAGCCGCCGCGATATCTATGGCTACTTGCTTCGCCCTGTCTACGTCCATACCGTCGCGGAGGGTGGCAGCGCTGGCCAGTGCCACGGCGTCTACTGCATCCTGCAGGTCTTGCTTGGCCAATGCCAGGCGCTGGACGTCAATGCTTATCGCCGCCATTCCCAACAGCGCCAGCATCATCACCGCAACCCACACTGCGATAACGCCCTGCTGCCTCTGACCATTAGAACTATTCATCATCATGTCAGAGCCTTGCTCACTTGCTGAGATAGAGCCTATCGTGGGGCTCCGGCGCGGCGTCATTTCGGCGGCGAACTGGGTGCGAAGAGTCCTGGTGGGCTATTTCACCATCCTGGTCGTCCACAGCCCCGTCTCGGGTGCCAGAGCATCGCCACTCGCTCCGGGTAGATGGTACTCGATGAAGCGTCCAGCGATGGAGTAGGGCTTGTGCTGGGTGTTAATGGACTCAATGTAGAACGCGCCAAAGGCATGGATCTGGAACTCCGCGCTACTCCCCGAGCCGCCCAGGTACTCACACATGGGTATGATCACTATGCGTGGATTGTTATCGTGAAAGTCATCAAATGTGTCGCCGGCCCACGGGTCCCACATCGCCCGTTCCATCCGGGCCAGCCCGTCGGGCGCGTTGTCCAGCGCCTTTCGCCACTGTCCCACAGACAGGCCCGGATAGGCAGTGCAGATGTCGTCAATGCTTGCGTAGTTCGCTACTATCTGTTCATAGGTCAGATCGTAGCCGCACAGGAGCTCCAAGAAGCTGCTGCTGTCCCCAGAGGGTGGCTCGAGCCAACCGAACGAACCGGGAATGTTCTCATAGTGGGGTCCGTCGGCCATTAGCAATTGCTGTTCCTGACCATACTGATAATCGGTCTCGTAGTTGACCCACATCGGGGCAATTGGCACTCCCCCTACCGGCATGCGCACGACGGTGCAACTGCGGGTGACGGTGGCACCCTCCAGCCCCAGAGCGCGCGCAAAGATGTAGCTAACCGGCACGTGCGTAGTAACCCGCATAGCCCAGGCCGCACTGCCCAGTGGGCCGAAGTCGGGGACTTCCTCATAAGGACCCCAGAAAAGCATATCCGGGTCATCGCCGTCTGGAGAACAGACGGCTTGGAATCCCCTCTGAGACTCGTTATTTGCGGCGACAATACTTAGCGCCTGTATCCGTGCCGCGTCGTAGTAGGGCAATTCCGCGCCGCCACCGAGGGCAGCCGCGTCGGCTACGTCCTGGGCGACCTGCGCAGCAATCATCAAGCGGCCAACGTCAATGGTAAGAGCCGCCATCCCTAGCAGCACCAGGAGCATAAGTGTGACCCATACCATAACCACCCCCTGCTGCTGGTTGCGTGGCCAACGGGATATTGCCAACCGTGGGCCTGCCCCGCTAGCCTGGTCCTTGTCCAGGTTCATGACTTCAGCCTTCACATGATCAGAGGTTGATGCTACCTTTAGCTATACTTTATATACCCGCCACTATATACTGATAAACGCGCAGCAAGTGGCCGCTGGTTATCAGTTACCCAACAGCAAAGAGCACCGAAGCTGTGCAGACAAGAAGGAAAAACATGCTGGCCAAAGAAGGGGAAGATACGTACCAACACGATTGGAGGGGCAAACATGACCGAACTGGGCAACCTGCTCACCGCAATGGTGACGCCATTCGACAAAGACTTACAGGTTGATTACGACCGCGCCGCTCAGCTTGCCGCGAAGCTAGTCGAGGAGGGTAACGACGGGCTGGTGGTCACCGGCACCACCGGCGAGTCACCGACGCTGACCACCGAAGAGAAACTCCAGCTCTACCGCGTGGTCAAAGATGCTGTCCCCCGGGCGACCATTATCGCCGGCACCGGCAGCAACGACCACGCCCACACCGTCGAGCTGACCCGCGCCGCCTCCCAGACTGACGTGGACGGCATAATGCTGGTGGGCCCATACTACAACAAACCCTCCCAGGAAGGCTTCTACCAGCACTTCTCGCAGGCGGCTGCGGCCACCGACCTGCCGGTAATTGTCTATAACGTCCCCGGCCGCACGGGCAAGAACATCGAAGCGAGCACCGTCATCCGTCTCGCTGAGAATGTGCCCAATATCGTCGCGGTCAAGGAGGCCAGCGGTGATATCACCCAGATCAGCCAGATCTGCGCCGGCACGCCCGATGATTTTCTCGTCTACTCCGGTGACGACGGCATGACCCTGCCGCTCCTGGCGGTGGGCGGCGTGGGCATCATCAGCGTCGTGGCGCACGTAGTCGCCCGCGACATGGCCGAGATGATCAGCGCCTTCCACGCCAGAGACACGCAGCGGGCCTGGGAGATTCATCACAAGCTGCTGCCCATCTTTGATGCCGCCTTCCTGCCCTCAGGCAACCCGGCCTGCATCAAACGGGCGCTGCAAATCTGCGGCTTCGACTGCGGCGGCCTGCGCCTGCCCCTGGTGGAGGCCAGTGGCACCGATACCGAAAAGATTCGTCAGGTTTGCCAGGATCTCGGACTGATCTGAGCTGCCCAGCCTGACTAGGCCAGATTATTCAGGAAGGTAAACTGAATCAGTGTCTCAGCGCCCTGGAATTAGGCGTCAAAACCCATCTACGGCAACTCATATTCCTCTCGCAAGAGCGACACGAGGCGATGACCGACTGCGTTACGCAACTTTCAAAGTTTTCACCGGAAGGGTGTGGGAAACCGGCTTTTTTGCCCAAAAGCGGGTTTCCCACAAGCCGTTCGTGCATCACCAAAACTAGAGAGTGAGACCCATGCTGGAGGCCATTGCCGAGGAGATCAGGAGCTGCACCCGCTGTGCGTTGGCTGAGGGGCGTACCAATGCCGTACCTGGCGCCGGCGCCACCGATGCCGATATAGTGTTCATCGGCGAGGGCCCCGGCGTTCAGGAGGACCGCCAGGGATTGCCGTTCGTGGGGCCGGCGGGTAAGGTGCTGGACGAGCTCCTCGAACAGGCCGGCCTCAGCCGCGCGCAGGTCTTCATCACCAATATCGTCAAGTGCCGGCCACCGGGCAACCGTGACCCCCTCCCCGAGGAGATCCGCGCCTGCCGCGACTATCTCGATGGGCAGATCGCCGCGATCAATCCCCAGGTCATCTGCCCGCTGGGCCGGCCGGCCACCCAGACACTCCTCGACCCCAAGGCGTCCATGGGCAAGGTCCACGGCCGCCGCTTCGAGCGCGATGGCATCCTGTACGTGCCGATATATCACCCGGCCGCCTGCCTGCACAATCCCAATCTGCGCCCAGCGCTGGTCGAAGACTTCGAGAAGCTCAAAGCCCTGCTCGAACGGCATCTGCAGTAGCAAATACACAGTGAGCAATTGAGCGCGATCTTTGCAGTAGGACAGGCGTCTCGCCTGTCCACAGCCGACGGGCGAGATGCCCGTCGTACCGAATACACACGGTGACAAACCAATGCCTGCTGAGCAGATTGACGCCTTTATGGACTATATGACCGACGTGCGCAGCGTCTCCGCCAATACCGCCGAGGCCTACGCCCACGATGTGGTCGAGTTCTGCAACTTCCTGGCGCAAATCTGGGGCGAAGAGCAGGCCTGGAACCTCGGCGAAGTGGATTACCCCACCATCCGCCGCTACCTCGCCCACCTCAACCGCATGGAGTATGCCCGCAGCACCATCAACCGCAAGCTAGCCGCCCTGCGCGCGCTATTTAAGTTCCTGGTGGATAGTGGCAAAATTGAGCACAACCCGGCCGCTTCCGCCGCCTCCCTGAAGCAAAGCCATAAGCTGCCCGAGGTGCTCTACGAATACGAGCTGGAGCAGCTCCTGGCGGCTCCCGACCAGAATACCCCCGCCGGCCAGCGCAACCGCGTCATCCTTGAGCTGCTCTACGCCACCGGCATGCGCGTCTCCGAGCTGGCGGCGCTGAACGTGGCCAGTCTGGATATGAAGCGGCGGGAAATTCGCGTCATCGGCAAGGGCAACCGCGAGCGCATCGTCTTCTTCGACCGGCCCGCGGCCAACGCCGTCAGCCAGTACCTCGAGCACGGCCGCGAAATCCTCCTGCGTGATCAAGTTGATGCAGAAGATGAGCCGGCCCTGCTCCTGAATCCGTCGGGCACGCGCCTGTCGGTACGCGGCATCCAGAAGATCGTGCGCAAGTACGTGCTACAGACGGCGGCCAGCGCCAATATCAGCCCGCACAGCCTCCGGCACAGCTTCGCCACGCACCTTTTGGATCGCGGCGCTGACCTGCGCAGCATCCAGGAGCTACTGGGCCACAAGAACCTCGGCACCACCCAGATCTACACCCACGTCACCACCCAACGACTCAAAGAAGCCTATGCGAAAGCGCATCCGCTATCAAAAGATGTCGAGGAAGACGAGGAGCACCACGATACCTAAGTGTTTGGGCGCTTGGTTGACCGTCAGCTCAACGGTCTGGCATAGACCCCTCCCTACCTATGTGCTCACTTCACCCCTGCTTCCCACCGGCTGCTTGGCGGTCAGTTCTTCTTGGGTGATAGCCAATGAATAATAGCACCCACTGTCCAACACAGGGGGACGACCAGTAGTACAATCACTAGTACAAGCAGTGGTATAATGATAAACAGCGCGACAGCACCGACAATGAATGGCCAGAGGTATGTAATGGCAGATATAAGGGCTGCACTCA
>JALGTU010000055.1 GCA_029821195.1 Candidatus Zipacnadia bacterium | reverse complement strand
CACTCCCGGCGAATGTCGGGGGCATTCTCCCCTATTCCCGCAGTGAAGACCACTGCATTCACGCCGCCCATCGCTGCGGCATACGCCCCGATATACTTCCTTATGCGGTAGCAGAATATGTTCAGGGCCAGTTGCGCGCGGTGGTTGCCGTCCTGGGCCGCCTGGGTGACATCGCGCATGTCGCTACTAACGCCCGAGACGCCAAGCAAGCCGCTCTGCATATTCAGCAGTGCATCCACTTCGCCCGCCTCCATACCCAGCTCCCGGATCAGATGCAGCGGGATCGCCGGGTCCAGGTCGCCGCTACGCGTGCCCATCATCAGACCCTCCAGCGGAGTGAAACCCAGCGAGCAGTCAATCGAGCGGCCCGCCTTAACAGCGGCGAGGCTGACCCCATTGCCCAGGTGGCAGGTGACAATCTTCTGCTCGCTCACCAGAATACCGGCATTTGCCAGATACTCACTCGCCCGCAACGCGACGTAGCGGTGGGAAGTGCCGTGGAAGCCGTAGCGGCGGATGTCATGCTGCTCGTACAGTTCGTAGGGCAGTCCGTAGACGAAGGCATAATCCGGCATCGTCTGGTGAAAGGCGGTGTCGAAGACCGCGGCCATGGGGACGCCGGGCAGATGCTGTCGGCAGGCGCGAATACCTTCGAGGTTCGGCGGATTGTGCAGCGGCGCGAGTTGGCAGAACTCTTCGATGGTCGCCAGGACCTGATCGTTAATCAGGACCGCCTCGGTAAACTGCTCGCCGCCGTGGACGACTCGGTGGCCCACGGCATCTATCTGGTCAAGAGAACTGAGCGCCCCGTACTGGGGATGGGTGAGGACCTGCGTGACATGCCCAAAGGCGACCGTGTGATCGGGCATGGCCGCCTCGATTCGGATATCGTCACCATTGCCTAAACTATGATTGAGGATGGCCTCGTCGCCACCATTGATGCCAACACGCTCAGCCAGTCCAGAGGCCAAAGATTCGTCACCGCGAAACAACTCGTACTTCAAAGAGGAACTACCGCAGTTAATGACCAACACTAGCACAGAAGATTTCTCCTAGTTACAGGCGGGGCACTCATGCCTCTAGGCGCAGGAATACCGGCGCCAGTCTATTCCTCGCCGATAAGAGCCTCTCGCTCGTCCGGAGCCGAAGACTCGCTCAAGAGGGCCTTGCGCGTTTTGTCAATGGTTGCCGAGACACGATTGACATAGTTGTCGAGGCGCTCGACGATGCCCCGCGCCCAGGTCTCCGCCTCGGCGCGAATCGCCTCGGCGTCAATGCGCGCCTGGTCGAGGACCTCCTCTGAGCGCCGCTCGGCTTGCTTGACAATTTCGTCATTGGAGACTAGCAACTGGGCCTGCTCGCGGGAAGCCTCCAGGATCTTGGCCCGCTCCTCGTGTGCTTCCCGCAGGATGCGGTCGCGGTCGCGGCTGACCTTATTGGCCATACTCATTTCCTCGGGCAGCGACGAGCGCAGCCGGTGCAGCAGGTCAAAGAACTCCTCCGCGTCCACCACCGTCTTACCGATGAAGCCAGGAACGAAACGGGTGTACCACTTCTCCCCCTCTTCCCCCATTACTTCCAGCTCTTCGATCAAAGCGAGTATTTCCATGCTCTACCCTCCCTAGTGGTGTGAACCTTAGTGGCGGACGAGCTTCTCTTTAAGCCTATTCAGCACAGGCTCCGGCACAAACTTGGTCACGTCACCGCCCATGCTGGCCACGTCCTTGACCAGGCTGGAACTCAAGAAGGCATAATCCGGGTGCGAAACCAGAAACACCGTGCACAGGTCCGGGGCTAGTTGGCGGTTCATCCACGACATCTGCATCTCGCGATCGAAATCCGTTATTGCCCGCAGGCCCTTAACCAGAGCAACCGCACCGCGCTGCCGGGCATATTCTACCACGAGACCAACAAAGCTGTCTACCTCTACGTTGGCCATCTCAGCGCAGGCCGCGCGCGCCATGGCCACCCGCTCGTCTACCGAAAACAGGGGCGCCTTTTCTGCCCCCTGAGCGATGGCTACATAGACCTTCTCAAACATCTGGCTGGCCCGACGAATTACATCCACGTGTCCCTCGGTAATTGGATCAAAGCTCCCCGGACATACGGCGATGTGCTGGAGATTATCTGCCATCGGTTTTTCGCTCCTCTCCTCGCGCGGTGGCCTCGAGGTAGTAGATATCCAGGCGGCTGTGACCGAACGCCTTGGTTTTGTCCGGCAACGGATCGCGCAGCACCGGCTCCGAACGCTCGTGCTGTAAGACAACGATGGCCTCAGCCGCAACGCCTTGCTGCTGGCATACTAATTGTCTTGCCAACGCCGGCAGCTCTGAGGTATCGTAGGGCGGGTCCACAAAGACAATGTCAAACGGGCCATGAGCCTGTGCAACCTCTGCCCACGCTGCCGGAAGGCTTCGCCGCAGTACCACTGCACGCTCGGCCAGCTTAGTATTCTCCAGATTCTGCTGGATAACCTCCGTGCAACGAGAATCGCGTTCGACGAAGACCGCGAGCTGTGCACCTCGGCTGAGAGCTTCGATACCAACGGCACCGCTGCCGGCGTAGAGATCGGCGAATCGAGCACGCCGCACATCAGCCCCGAGGCTGGAAAAGAGCGTCTCGCGCATGGCGTCGGTGGTGGGACGAACCTTCGTCCCGGTGGGGACCCGGAGATGTAATGACCTCGCTTCACCGCCAATGACACGCAGCTCTCTTCTCATATTGTCCAGTCCCCGAGCATTTGGGCATGCCCTGCCAGATAGCGCATCAGCGGCTCGTGGGCGGGATCGCGCAAATCCGGATCCCGGGCAATAAGCTCAAAGGCATCTTCCCGCGCCTGGGCCAGGGCCTTGGTATCACCCAGTAGCCCCGCCATCTCCAAGTCAGGTATGCCATGCTGGCGGCTGCCGGTAAGCTCTCCCGGTCCCCGGCGGAGCAGGTCCTCGTTGGCGATCTCGAACCCGTCATTCGTCTTCTCCAGAACTTTGATACGCTCAATTACCTCCGGCGTCCGCGAGTTCACCACCAGGAGGCAAAGGGCCTGCGCTGCTCCCCGACCGACGCGCCCGCGCAGTTGATGCAGTTGTGCCAGGCCGAAGCGCTCGGCGTTCTGCACCATCATCACCGTAGCGTTGGGTACGTCCATGCCGACTTCAACCACGCTAGTGGCGACCAGGACATCAATCTGGCCAGCGCGAAACCCGTTCATGGTCGTCTCGCGCTGCACCGCGGGCATCTGGCCGTGCACCAGGCCAAGCCTCAGATTGGGGAAAATGTCGTCGCGCAGGCGCTGGAATAGCTCCTCGGCCGCCGTCAGGTAACCGGTCTTGCTCTGCTCGATTACGGGGCAGACGATATACGCCTGCCGACCCTGTTCGACGTGGGCGATGATCGTCTCGTAAGCTTTCCTTACCTGGCGGCCCACAAGCAGTTCGGTGTGGACCGGCTGACGCCCCGGCGGCAGCTCGTCCACTACGGATACGTCGAAATCACCGTATGCGGTCAGCGCTAGTGTCCGGGGTATTGGGGTGGCGGACATAACCAGGATGTTCGTGCCCCCCCCTTTCGCCGCCAGGCGCGCGCGCTGGGCCACGCCGAAGCGCTGCTGCTCGTCAATCACGGCCACAGCGAGGTCCGCAAAGACAACGCTCTCCTGCACCAGGGCATGCGTTCCGACTACGCAGGAGATCTCACCGGCCTGCAATTCTTCACGAAGTGCTGTCTTCTCGGCCTCCGGTAAACTGCCGGTGAGGAGGGCGAGTTTGATCCCCAGCGGCTCAAGCAACTGGGAAATGACCGTCCAATCCTGCTCCGCCAGGATCTCCGTGGGCGCCATCACCGCTGCCTGGCGGCCGGCGCGTAGGGCGGCCAGCAGTGCGACCGCCGCTATCACCGTCTTTCCCGAGCCGACATCGCCGTGAATCAGCCGATAGGTGGGCTCGGGCCTGGCCAGGTCAGCTAACACCTGCTCGGCCACCCGCCGCTGAGCAGCAGTAAGCGTGAACGGGAGCAGCTCTACCAATTCAGCCAGCACCCCTTCAGCTTTGACGACTGCCCGTTCATCGTGCTGCTTGACCAGGTGGCGACGACGGGCCAGAATGCACTGGAGGGCGAAGAGGTGCTCGTACTGGAGCCGCGCGCGGGCCGGGCGTGCTTCCTGATCGTCGGCAGGCGCATGGGCGCGAGGGATCGCCCAGGGCAAGTCAGGCAGGTCGCGTCGAGTCGCCACAGCCGAGGGGACTACGCCGGTGGGCAGAGCAGCGCAAGACTCCAGCGCCTGGCGAATGAGCCTGCGCAGCATCATCTGGGAGACGCCAGTGGTAACCGCGTAGAGGGGAACAATCTGGCCACCGTCGCCGGTCAGGTCCTCGGTCTTCTCGGCCTCACGGACCCACAGCGTGGCGCGCCCCTTGCTCAGCCGCGCCTGGCCGGTAACCAGCAGTTCCGTCCCCGGCGGATACATACTGGCGCGGTAGGGCTGATTGAACCAGATGAGTGTACACTTGCCGGTGTCGTCCTCCGCAGGTACGCGGACGATCGCGAGCTTCCCCCGCCGGGCGATCTTCCCCGGCCCGGCAATCCTCACCCGCACGGAGTGAGTCTCCCGGTGCACGAGCGCTGCAACCGGTGTTAGTTGACTACGGTCCTCGTAGCGCAGCGGACAGTGCAGCAGCAAATCGCCGACGGTCCGAATATCCAGCGTGGCCAGCAGTTTAGCGCGGGCAGCACCAACCCCCGGTAGAAAGGTCACCGGATCGTGCCACTCCAGAGCACCGTCAGGGCGACGCGTTCTTCTGGACGGTTGGTCAGCCGGGAGTTGCTGCAGCAGACCAAGGGCCTTCTTCACCAGGGAGCTGCGCTCGCTCGCCGTCAAATCGCGATACCCACTGAATGCCCCGCGCAGCCCCTCGATGCCTTCCGCCTGATCCTGAGGAGCAGTTGCGCACAGCGAGGGCAGCCAGGAGTTGACAAAGCTGGCCAGGCCACCGATAGCGGCCCGATCCTGGCAGTCACCGCTAAGCTCCAACTCGAAGACTTTAGTGAGCAGTTTGGCGGGCGATGACTCGGGCACTGGCTGGTCAATCTACCTTGTGGAACGTGGTCGGCGGGGGAACGACGGTCTGGTCGCCGGCACTCTCCCGGCCGTGGCGGTAAGCGTCATAGATGCCAAATAGGTAGAGGCTAAGAAATCCGAAGATGCCAATGTATCCGAATATCGTACTGAGAGTCGAACCGGCCTGCTGGGGCGATATCCATACCACTGCCTGACGGACGGCGGGGATAAGCAGAATAAAACCGACCACGAACATAACCAGGCCCTTTTCGTAGTCGCCGTTGTAGACCTGCCCCAGGCCGGGGAAAAAGGCCGAGCGGGCCGCAGCGGTTCCCGGCTCCTTCTGCAGGGCTCCGCGCAGTTCTTCAACGGTCCCGCTCGCAAGCAGTTCCTGTTGTCGTTTCATCTCGCCAAGCTCAAGTTGAATCGCGGCATACTTGCGTTCCGCATCGGCATTGGCGGGCTCTATCTCGATCGCCTTCTCGAAAGCCTGCGCCGCTTCTGCCGTCTTTCCCCGAGCCAGGAGCACGTCACCCCACAGCTCCCAGGTGGTGGTGCTGTTCGGGGCGGCTTCCAACAGCGCGCGGGCCGCCTGCTCAGCTTCGTCTAGCCGTTGGTAGTAAAGGCCGCGCCCAACGGTCTCGCGCAGCCGCTGCTGTTCGATTTCGTCGCGCCCTTCAGAATCAACACTGGCCATAAAATGTCCTCAATTAGAATCAGCAACCGGCCGCACTCAATCCGGTTCCGCGGCAAGCTGAGCGGCAAACTCCACACGCGGAGCGTCGCCCCACAATCGTTCCAGGGCGTAGAAGGCACGGGTCTCTTCGCTGAAGACGTGAACGACAACATCCAAATAGTCCAGCACAAGCCAGTTGCCCTGAGCGCGGCCTTCGCGGTGATGGAGAGGAATGCTGGCCGCTTTCATACTGTCCTGGATCTTGTCGGCGACAGCTCGCAAGTGAGTCGTGGAACGCCCGTGGCAAATGACAAAATGATCACATACAGCAGTAATGCCCTGTAGATCTAGGATTATCACGTCCAGCGCCCGGGCTTCATCAGCGCCCTGCGCCGCAACCAGGGCGTGCTCGTGCGGTTTTTCTACCAAGAATGTCGTCTCCTCTCCGAACTCTCAGCTTCCGGTGGGGCTATTGCTATCTGGCTTCCGCCGCGTTGCGTGTTAAGGCAGTTCGCTATCGGTGGAGCGCTCGGCGTCAAAATCCTTCCCCAGCACCACTGCCACCTCCAGGTCAAGGCTACCGTGCCACTCACGCTGCTCAACCAGCTCCGCCTGGGGCAGTTTGAGGACCTGCTTGACCTCGCGCGCCGCCTTGCGAGCCGTCGTCCGGTGATTGATTACAGTATGATCGTAATCGAAGCTGTCAGCATTGCCGACATCGGCAATCTCGAAGCCGGCTTCGGTCAGAAGCTCGGCCGCCACCTGTGCGGCCCCCACCACGCCCGAGCCGTTGGCCACCTCGACGGTGGCCCCGGGCAAGCTCACGCGGCTCAGGTAGTCGTCCATATCATCAAGCAAATCGGCGAGGGCGTTCTGGTGCACTATCCCGTAGTATATCCCATCAATGTAACGGTCCCCGGTCGGCACAGTGGCGGTCATAATCTCACTGGCCGGGATCTTCTGCATTATCTTTATGAAGTCAACAGCAGCGTCCCATTTGATGTCTGTGATTAGCCTATCCAACAGCTTACTGCCGGCGCGCATCAGCCGGAACACATTCCAGACATTGAACTTCTGGTCGGTAAGGGCACGCAATAGCTGCTGCTGGCGTTTGGTGCGCTCGATGTCGCTGTCGTCGCGGTACCGGGCGAACTGCAGGGCCTGCTTGCCATTCAGATGCTGGTAACCCGGTTTAAGGTTGATAGGATCGTAATACGTGGGCTTAACCAGGCCCTCGCCGCGCCCTTTGGGATCGGGCACCTCGATATCCACGCCGCCCAGCTCATCCACCGCGCCCACAAAAGCATCAAAGCCGATTTGGACGTAGTAGTCAATGCGAATGTCCAACAGCTCTTCCACCGTCTCCTGCGCTAGCTCTACTCCGCCAAAGGCATACGCCGCATTGATCTTGTTGCGCCCATGGCCGGGTATCTCGACACGCGAATCTCGGGGAATGGACAGCAGCGCAGCCCGCTTGAGCTTCGGATTGAGAAGCAGCACCATCATCGTGTCGGAACGACAGGTGCCTTCCACCTCGTCCGAGCCCAGCAGCAGTACGTTGATGCGCGTGCGCCCGGGGAACGGCTCGCCCAATGGCGGAATGAGATCACCAATGCGCTCAGTGATAGAGCCTCCCTGAACGGTCGGCGGGTTGACCAGCGCGCTCACCGCGCCCAGCGCGCCCATGACAATGACCACGCACGCCACCATATACAGCATTATGTCCAGCGCTCGTCGGTGCTGTTTCATCTCAGTGTGTCGCTGACCTGCCCGAGGGCGAAGCGCCGTACAGGCCGCGCTTGTAGATGTATCCAATGACCGCCGCCGGGGTCAGGTAGCGAATGCTCTGCCCCCGGCTCACCCGCCGACGAATATCGGTTGAGCAAATGCCCACTGCCGGCATATCCAGGATATCAATACGACTTGCTCTTTCCTCCCCCAGAGCGCTGCTTATCATTTCCCGGTCGAAGCCGGGCCGCAGCGCCGTCACCACCTGCGCTTCGTCCAGAATGGCCTCCGGTTCGCGCCAGTCGAGCAACTCCAGAATGGCATCGGCCCCCGTGACGAAGAGAATCTGCTTGTCCCCAGGCAGGACCTTGCGCACCACGCGAATCGTGTCTATCGAATAAGAGGGACCGGGCTGCTCCAACTCGTGCCGACAAACCACAAAGTGGGGATTGTCGGCCACCGCGAGCTCCACCATTATGTACCGGTCCTCGCCGGTAGTTACCTCGTCCTCTTCCTTCAGCGGTGAGAGACGATTGGGCATGAACAGTACCAGGTCCAGGTCATAGTGCTCGCGAGCGCGTTCGGCCAAGACCAAGTGGCCGTGGTGAACCGGGTCAAAAGTACCCCCGATAATTGCCACCGACTGGCCGCAATAACCCGTTAAATCCTCGAGCTTCATCGTCCAAAAGTGTACCATAAAACCCCTCGCGTTGCAACCGTACGGCGCCCGGCTCGCCGCCGGGGCCTTGACCCGAATCAGTGGCTTTGGTATACTAACTACCAGCTTGGTGGGGCTGTGGCGCAGTGGGAGCGCGCCTCCTTGGCATGGAGGAGGTCGCGGGTTCGAATCCCGCCAGCTCCACCACAGGCAACTACACAAGTGGCGCACAGAGGCGCTTGCGTCTGTGCGCCCTTTTTGCTAATATACTATCTAAGAGAGGCACCACCATCCCCAGTAGACCGGTGCAGACAGGCAGAAACTCAGCCCGGCCAGGAGGTATCGCCTTGGAGAATTGGCAAGACATTGTTCTTCAAGCTTCCGAGATAGAGGCGTCCGACATATTCTTCAAGCCCGGTAGCGTGCCCTATTTGCGAGTCAAAGGAGTTGTTACGCCGACAGAAGGACGGGAGGAAGTCACATCGGACTGGACAGCTCAGTTGGCCGAGTCGTTGATGAACGAGGAGGAGTGGGCCAAATTTCAGGACTACCACGAGAAGGATATCGGCCTAACTCTGGAGGGTACCTGCCGCTTGCGGATCAACATTTATCAGCAGCGCGGGGACATTGGCGTGGCCATGCGGCTGATTCCCATTAAGGTCCCCACCATTGATGAGCTGGGGCTACCCGAGACGCTCAAGAAGATCGCCATGCATCCCCAGGGACTCGTGCTGGTGACGGGACCGACCGGCTGTGGCAAGTCAACCACCCTGGCCTCGATGTTGAATCACATCAACCACAGCCGCTACACCCACGTCGTTACCATCGAAGACCCCATCGAGTACGTTTATGAAGACCACTACTCCATCTTTAGTCAGCGCCAGGTGGGCATTGATACTGAAAGTTTCCAGGACGCCCTGAAGTACGTCATGCGCCAGAGCCCGGACATCATTCTGATCGGCGAGATGCGCGATATCGAGACGTTCAACGTGGCGATGCAAGCCGCAGAAACCGGCCACCTGGTATTCTCGACTGTGCACACCAGCTCAGCCGCCGAGACGCTGGAACGGATTATCCATATGTTCCCGCCGGACCTGCGCCCGCAGATCTGTATGCGGATGAGCCACTCAATGATTGCCGTGCTCTCCCAGGCGCTGGTGCCCCGTGAGGGTGTGGCCGGGCGGACAGCGGCGCTGGAGATCATGGTCGTGACACCGACCATACAGCAGTTTATCCAGGACGGCCAGACCGCCGACATATACGACGCGATCTGGGAGGGCGCGCACTGGGGTATGCAGACTATGAACCAGGCGTTGCTTGAGCTATATAAAGAAGGGACTATCTCCGCAGAAACAGCCCAGTTCCACGCGGGCAATCCCACCGAAATGCGCCAGATGCTGCGCCGCCTGGACAAAGAACAAGAAGACGCGCGGCGCGCCGAGCAGCAAGAGAAGCGGACCACCACGGGAGCGCGCCGGACTGGGGCCACGGCTCCTCCAGCAGCAGCAAGACCACCGGGACAGCCGCCAGCAGAGCCGGGCAACGAGGACCACTAAGGGTCGGGACTGTGCGCCAGCAAGCGGCTATATTGTGGTGATTTACGTGGCTTGATCACCACGCAACATGCCCCGAGATCGGTCCAGGGGTATTTTGCCCCAGCCTTGAGCCACGGAGGAAGGTGCTACCAATGAGTCCGCCGCAACGCGCGCAACGCAGGCGCAGCAGCGCAGCGGGCAGCATCTGGGCGCTGCTGCAGAAGTATGCTGGTCCGGTGCTCCGGTGGAGCGTGCCGGCGTTGGCTCTTTCAACCGGATACGTTGTCTACGGCATCTATAGCGGCCAGTTGACCTCGGCTGTCGCTCCCCGCGTTGTTGAGAACCTGCATCTAAGCGGCAAGATCATGGCGGCCAGCGCGGGGGTCAGTGCGATCTGCCTGATCGTGATGACCATTGACGAGGTCGCTTATGCCATTCTCCTAGGTATTGGGGGGCTTGCCTATCTGCTGGGTACCCCTTTTTTGATATCGAACCATATCCAAGCCACGACCAGCCCGGCTGCGGAGGCTATTGCCACCTGGGGGACCATAGCGGGCGGCATTGTGATCCTCGTCGTGGGGGTGCGCATTGTATACGAAATCGGCAAGCAACTCGCCTCCGGCGGACTACGCGTCAAGGGAGCCAAAGAGAAGAAAGCCGAACTCAGGCCTGCAGAGAAGGCCAAGATAAAGAAGATCGGGCCATTCACCCCCTGTTGGGAAATGCCCTTCTGTCATGAGTCTATCAAGGAGATGTGCCCGGCGTACAAGGCGCACAAGACCTGCTGGCGGTTCGGTCGAGGCTGCAACTGCGATCCCGGTCTGATCGAAAGCCTGATTCGGGCCGGCGGCGTGGGGGCTTCCGGCGACAGCCACCAGCGCCGCGTGCAACAGGAGTACATACGCTCTGACCTGGAGGCCTTCACTCCCACACAGCGCGAGCGCACCATTCCGTGTAGCAAGTGCCCCATCTACATGGAACACCAACGGGCGAAGTTCCGCTTCATAAACCCCATCTTAGTGGTCGGTCTCATTGTCGCGCTCATTGTGTGTTACCGGCCCCTGTTGACACTCTACAGCCTGACTCTGACGGGTATGGCGAACTTCGCCAGTAGGTTCACCTACGGTGAGCACGTTGACCCCAGGGTATGGTTTGACTATCTGAATGGCCCCACGGTTCAATTCTTCTTCCTGCTGTTTTTCGCCTTGTTAGTGCTATCCTGGCTACTGAAGTTGACCGAGTGGGTCATACTGGTCAAGAAGTGGTAACCCGGCGCGGGAGCTCACTGGTGTCTGAAGTCAGGCGACTACATGTGGTGATTACCGGGCGAGTACAGGGGGTCGGGTTCAGATATTATGTCTTGCGGTGTGCTCGTGACCGGGGCCTGGTTGGATGGGTGCGCAATCGCTCCGACGGGTCCGTAGAGCTGGTAGCTGAGGGAGACGAGGCCAGTCTGCGCGGCCTGCTGGCCGACCTGAAGCAAGGCCCTTCTCTATCCTGGGTGCAGCAGGTCAGCATAGAATGGCAAAGCCCCCAACCCGGTTTGCAGGGATTTGACATCGGGCCAACGGCTTACTGACACGCGCTGAGAAGCGCAGCAGACCATTGGTCGTTGCCGCTAAGGCGAAATAGATTTGCGACCCGTGCCTCATCGCTATCGCACCTAAAAAGAAGACTGTTGAACCCATCATGACTGAGCCCCGCCACGAGGTCCTACTGGTTGACGACGACGCCGATATTATCGCCGTCTGGCGCAAGGCCTTTGCCAGGCAGGGCTATCAGGTCACGACGGCAGCCAGCGCTGAAGCGGCCCTGGGGCTGGTGCAGCGACAGGCCTTCGATGCGGCGATTGTTGACCTGGTGCTGCCTGGGATCGGCGGCATGGAGGTTGTCGCCTCCGTTCGTGCCGCTGACCCGACAACAGTGGTCATCATCGTCACAGGCTACGCCTCGCTCGACTCGGCAATCGAGGCGGTGCGGCGCGGCGCCTTTGACTACCTGCGCAAGCCTGTAGATACGGCCGAGCTGCTCGACACCGTCGCGCGCGGGCTGGAGGCCCGTGAGCTGATAGCGCACAACCACCGGTTGCTCCGGGGACTCGACCAGGCCAATCGGGAAATGCGCACAGCCCAAAGGAGCCTAACGGAGCGCGTGCAGGAGCTTCAGCACCACATAGACGCACTGGTGGAACTGGGCAAGCGGCTCTCCCGAGTCCACGCCCCCCAGGCAATTATGCAGCAGCTCCTGGAAGCTGCCCTCAAGCTAACTGGCGCAGAGGCGGGGGCGATCCTCCAGGCAGATCGCAGCCTGAACCAGCTCCGTGTGATTGTATGCACGGGAATTGACCGCCGGGAGGTCTGCGACGAAGGCCTTCCGCTTGGCCAGGGGATACTCGGCCAGGTCGCTGAGTCCGGTGAGCGCTACGTCGTGAATGATCTGCTTGCCGATGCGGCGCTTGCCGAGGACCTACTCGTGTATGCGGGTATGCGACGGGTTCTGGCCCACCCCCTCGTCGCCGGCGGCGACGTGGTGGGCGTCATCGCGTTGTTTGATGCCCGGAATCAGCCCTTTGCCGCCGAGGAGCAGGACCTGACCGCCATGCTGGCTGTTCAGGCCGGCACGGTGCTGACCGCAACTGGTCTGGTTCGGCCCCGGCCACCCCAGGCAGGGCCGGCCGGCCCAGACGAGTTCATTGATTTGGAGAATCTGCTTACCAACTGATGACCTTTCCCTCTGAGTTGTGGTGGCGAGAGTTCTTTGGACACGAGTACTCGCTGGCCCTATCCCAGTTCCCCGATGGAGACGAAACAGACCGGGAAGTGGCGGGCCTGATCCAAATGCTCGCGCTGACTCCCCCGCAGCGCATCGCCGATGTCTGCTGCGGCTACGGCCGGCACCTGCTGCAATTCGCTGCGCGGGGCTACTCGCCGGTGGGCGTGGACATCTCCCCGATGATGCTCGCCCTGGCGCGCAGTCACCTCGCTGACGCCGGGCTCCGGGTCCCGCTTGTCCACGCCGATGCCCGGGAGTTGCCCTTTGCTGACCAATCCCTGGATGTGGTAATGAACCTGTTCAATAGCTTCGGCTATTGTGCTTCCGACGAGGGCAACCAACGCATCCTCAATGAAACGGCACGGGTGCTACGTCGGGGAGGGAAGTTGCTCCTCGATACGCGCAACCGGCCGCACCAGATCCTGTTTGCGCCACGTCGGTTGCCGATGCGCACGGCCGACGGCGGCGAGCTGATCCTCAGATGCACCTACGACCAGCAGACTCACCGACTCATCAGCGAATGGCGGCGCACAGACACGGGTCCGGTCGTCCACCACGCTTCCATTCGCCTCTACGCGCTCGAGGAACTTGACGAGATGATGGCCGCGGCGGGGCTGCGTCGGCTCGCCGTCTACGGAGACTACGAGGGAACGCCGTTCGCCGGATACCAGCGCCAACTGCTCTACGTTGCCCAGAAGCCGGAATAACGTGGCCGCGGGCGCCTTAGCCTGCGTTATTCACGAAGATAAAAGGGATGAGCATTCGAAAGATGTGCAGGTGCCCCTCAAGAGCCATTGACGGCAGTTCACAGTTCGTTGTCAGCAGCGACACGATGCAACTATCAACTGCGGTACTCAACTTTCAAAGTTTTTGCCGGAAGGGTGTGGGAAACCGGCTTTTTTTGCCTAAAAAGCGGGTTTCCCACAAGTCGTTCATGAATAATCCGGGTTAGCCTTCCGGCTCCTGCACCACGCGCGTGGCGTATTCAAGCACCGTGCCGCCCACCGCAATGTAATCCCCGTCGCGGAGCTGGTGCTGGGTGACCGACCGATTATTCACTGCGGTCTGCCCCCCGCTCAGATCACTGAGCAGATAACGATTGCCCGCGCGATCAATGCGGGCATGTTCAGGAGCAATGTGGGGATCTTTAGCCAGACAGATCTCGGCCTTGGGACTGCTGCCGATGATAGTGGGCGACCGGTAGATAATGAACTGCTTGCCGGTGAGCGGGCCGGCGACAATAGTCAGCCAGGCTTCCTTGCGGATCTGCTCGACCATCCCGATCGCTGCGCCTGCGCACAGGCCCATCACCGACATGCCCACCATCCGGCTCAGCAAGCCGCTGGCCAATACCACGCTTATCGGATCGAAGAGCAGGCCGCCGATGAAGCCGCCGACGGCTCCTCCGATCAACCCGTTAATGATTTTCTGAGGTGCGCGCATCATCACGCCCTGGCCCAGGCCAACAAATACCCCCACTACACCCCACGCAAGGGCCCGCACACCTATCTGTAGAATGATCGCACCGAGGCCCCCGACCTGGCTCCCCCCACCCAGTATGCTGTAGACAATCTGACCAACCAGGCCGCCGAAAGCACCGCCGACGCCGCCAATCAGCAGGCCCAGCCCTCCGCCAACGGCCGCCTTTTCCCATACGCCGCTGACCAAGCCCTCGACGCTGCCCAACGCCAGGCCGATCATTCCGCCCAGTACTGCGCCGAACCCCGCCATCTCCAGCAGCACACTGACCACCGATTGACCAGTGGACATTTCATCGTGGATAAAAGGCTCTTCAATCGCCCAGGCCAAAAAGCCACCAATCAGCCCGGCCAGAGCCATCTGCAGCACCGCCGAGCCGATCAGCCCGCCGGCGAAAGGCTTCTTGCCCAGACCCTCGTACGTGGGCCGCTCGCCTACTGCGGGGTATTGGGCAGGTGACACAGCCGGCAGCTCCCGGGGCACCTCGGCCAGGTCCTCGAGTTCGATGACCAGTAGGTCGGGCTCGCCGGCAGGCGCAAATCCGTCCACAGGGCCAAACTCGGTCTGGTCCTCACGCGGCAGCTCTGCCTCAGGCTCCGACTCCAGGTCCTCCCGGGAAATCTCAATGATGTCCTCGTTCTCTTCGCCGGAAGTTTGATTGGCCACGATATCCGCCCTCCAAGCCTTCTATGACAAAGGCTGTGCACATCAGGGCCACGGGAAGTAGGGCGTCGGCACGCGCCAGATACCCCCGATGCTGGCCCAGATTACCGCCTGGGAAAACTCACCTAGGATCAAGCCCAGAAAGAAGGGCTGCAAACGAGTATAGGCCGTCCAGCCCCCGTACCGGGCGATAGTGGTCTTAATCAGCCACGCCACCAGGAACGGAAACCAGAATACAATCATACTCCAAGAACCGGAAAGTGCAAAGGCCAACGGGGCCAGGGGCCACCAGACGTAGCGGATGCGCAGCATGCTGAGAATCGTGGCAATTCCCATGCCGGAAGCAAAAAAGACGGGCAGGCGCGCGTCGTATTTGTCCGCCATCTGCAGCACCGGCGCGAAATGCTTGAAGCCCCAGATCGGGTTGGCGCGGTATATGTAGCCGTACATGCCCAGCGCACCGATGTGATAAGGCGTGACCACGTGGAGATACCCGCCGACCAGCAGTGCCACAAATACCGCAATGATTATACCATACAGCAGCGCTCGCCGGTCCAACTTCAGCGCGTCAGACATCTTCAGGCCGTCGAGGAACGTGCTGAGTAGGTTGCCGCGCAGGTCCCGAGTGAAGACAGCATCGGCCAGTGACAGACTGGTCAGGGTGCGTCGGCCCAGGCGGGCCTGCGTGCTCACCAGCCGCACCAGGTCTACGGGGCGAAAGGATGTCTCGGTCATGAGCATGCCTGCTTCCGAGACGCTGCGGGCCATCACGGGTACCACGACCAGCAGGTAGATGATCAGCTCCAGCGCGGCCATCAGTGGACTCATACCAAGCTGCGTGAACCACCATATGCAAACACCACCGGCCGCAAATAGTCCATACAGAGCAAGCCGGGGGGGCAGGAATTCCCGCTCCCCGAGCGGCTCGCGCGCGCCGCTGGTCGCCTGCCGAACAAACTCGCGCAGGTGCGGCCAGGCCGATTTGATAATGTACCCCACTACCACTAGATAGGCCCCCGCGACCTGATAGCCGTTGAGGAGCGAGGTGGGATACAGGGGCATAGCCTCGGCACCCATCCCCAGGGCCGTAAACAGGACATTCTCCAGGCGCACAAACCAGAAAAAGAACCACAGCGAAAAGAGCAGCTCGGTGGGCAGAAAGTAGGCGAAGCCGACGGCGGCCATGGACCCGAAGGCCACGGTATAGCCCATGCTTCCCCAGGCCGCGCCCAGGCCGCTGAAGGCGGCATTCAGGGGATGTGTGAGCGCTATCTGCGGAATGGCCGGGTTGATGGCGTGGAGCCCGTTGAGTACGAATATCACCGTAGGAATGGCGAAGCCCAGCCACATCAGTTTGTTGCGGAAGAACGACTCGGCGCCCGCCTTATCCTGAGCGAGCGCCAGCGGGAGTTGCGTAAGCGGGAAGGTCAGCTTCTCGTTGTCAACCCACTGTTTACGCAGGATCGTAGCGAGGCACGCAAAGCAAAAGAGCATACTCAAGCTGACCGCTGCCCACGCCAGCAGCGGTATCAGCCACGGCCCCCAGGGGACTGGCTGACCCGGCGACAGACCTTCATAAAAGGCGGTGACCAGGTATTGTCCCGTCTGGCCCTCCACATTGAAGGGCACCGCCCACTGCGGCGTGTTGGGGAAGAACAGCTCGGCCCAGTTGTTGGCGGGAGTGGCGTAATAGTGGTAGGCAACCAGAGTGGCCACCAGGCGCTCGAGCAGCCCCCGCGAGGTGAGCAGCGCTGCGACCAGGACCATCATATAGATGATTATCACTTCGTGTGCAGACAGGCCCAGGCGGGAGCGGAACTTGCGCAGCACTACATTGCCGATCACGACTATGAGCAGGAACCCAATGGCAGCGGGGGCAAACTGGAGAATGGCAATCTGAATTGTGGTTATGACCAGCTCGGCCCACACTACCACGAAACAGACTGCGACCGAGCCGAGCAAACCAATGATAAGCGCGCGTGCCGTTAGGCCTTTGCGGGGCATCATTCTTCTCTACTTTGGCCGGGAGAGTAACGCGGAATGGAGACCAACAGCTCGCTTAGCTTCCCGGTGGCCGCCAATAGACGTGCCGGGAACCGGTAACGGGCCTTGTACCCGCTGGCGTTATTCGGTGCTAGAGTACTTCCTGGCTCCTGCGTACTGGGCGGGCCGGCCTCGCTGCGCTCGACGCGGCCCCTCCAACGGCGTAACACAATGGTACAATAAGGTTCCCGGAGGGGCCTGTCGCGGGAAGCTTCGCAAGGCGAAGCTTTCAAGGCTGGCCCCAAAAGCCGTCAGCAATCTTAGGCTGACTTATGCAATTAAGTACTATCTTTCGCCGG
>JALGTU010000054.1 GCA_029821195.1 Candidatus Zipacnadia bacterium | reverse complement strand
GGGACTGTTCCCGCCGGCGAGCCGCTGCTGGCCGCGGAGAGTATCGAGAACCGGCTGCCGGTCCCGGAAGGTATGTTCTCCGGTGATGAACTGTTTATGCTGCGAGTAACCGGCGACAGTATGATCGAGGCCGGCATTCTCGACAACGACCTGGTCGTGGTCAGTCACCAGCCCAATGCCGAGCCGGGCGAGATTGTGGTGGCACTCCTGGACGACGAGGCCACTGTGAAGTATTTCTATCCCCGCAAGGATGCCATTGAGTTACGTCCGGCTAATGCGAAGATGGAACCGATTGTGGGCAGGGATGTGCGGATCATTGGCCGCGTCGTCGGAGTGATTCGCACGCTGAGCTAACCACCCCGCTGCAGCAGTATCAGGGTGGCATCATCAAGGTGTGGCTCGGCGGCGAACCGTTGCGACTCGCTGACAATCTCCTGACAGATATCTTCGAGCGAACCACCCTCTTGCTGTGCTGTCCTGGCCGTCTGGGCGATGCGCTCTTCGCCGAATTCGTTACCCGCGCGGTCGCGCACTCCGGAGATGCCGTCGGTGTAGGAGATCAGGATTTCACCGGGCGCGATGGCCTGCTGCTGCTGCTGGTAGTCGGTCTCGTGCCAGCCGCCGATGACGATGCTGCTGCTGGAAAGAAGCTCCCAGGAACCGTCGGTGTGCAATAGCAAAGGAGGAGGGTGGCCGCAAGAAACGAAATTGATTACACCGGTCTCGATGTTGATCATCCCGATGAATAGCGGGGCGTAACTGTACGGCTGCAGCACCTCGTAGACGGCTCGGTTTACCCGATTGGCTATGGCGGCGGGCTGGAGCCCAGCGAAGGCCGCGCCGCGGACGTGCGAGTAGATCAGCGAGAGGTGGACCAGACCATAGGCGCTCTTACCGGGCATATCGCCCAGGCATATCAGATACTGCCCGTCAGGCAGCCGGGCAACTTCGTACAGGTCGCCGCCGACCCAGCGGGCGGGCTCAAAGCGCAGGGCGAGCTGCCATCCGGGCAGGTCGGGCAGGCTGCGCGGCAAAATAGTATCCTGGACGGTGCGGGCCAGTTGCAGCTCCTGGACGAACCCGGCGGTCGCCTGGTGTTGCCGGTCCAGTGCCCGGACCAGATAGCCGCTGATTACGGCGATCAGTAACAGAAACACGGCGCCGCGATCGAAAACGCTGAGCACAACTTCAGAGAAAGACATATCCGGGATCGACAGATATTGAACCACCATAAACAGGGCGATAGCCAGCGTCGCGGTCAAGAACGCGCCGACCAACTGGAACCATATTGCGCCGATCAGGACTATCAGGTAGTAGACCTGGAAGAGCGCCTGGCCTTCCTCCGGTCCGGTCACAAGAATGGCTGCGCTGACCACCGACAGGTCAATTAGCAGCGCGAGGTGGCGCTGGTAGGGGATAGCGCGACCGGCGCCGAAAGTGAGGAATAGCGCCACGGTGAAGACCGTGGCCACCATCAGCAGTAGCCAGACAAGCAAGCGGACCTCGGGACGGAACGGCGAGATGGTGCCAACTACGACAAAGGCGATGATAAAGGCAGTGCGAAACAGGCCCACAAAAATGTCGGTTTCCCAGATGGGCAGGAATCGGTCTGTCCCCGGGGGCGTATCGGGTCCGCGCAGGTGACTTCACCTCCTTTCACATACTATGTTTTGACAACACTGCCACCACTATAGTTCTCTACCGGTGCTGGTTATTCCTGCCTGCGATAGACTGACCGGTGAGTGGCACGGGACAAAACGCTGAGGACAACGGTGAAGAACTCAGTCCCTCCTGACTTTGAGAAGCAGCGACAGCAGATGGTCGCACATCAACTCCGCGGTCGGGGGATCCGGGATGAGCGGGTGCTGGCGGCGATGGGCAAGGTGGCGCGCGAGGAGTTTGTTACGGATCGCCAGCGTCGCTTTGCCTATGATGATAGCGCGTTGTCAATCGGCGAGGGGCAAACGATTTCCCAGCCGTATATGGTGGCCAAGATGCTCGAGCTGCTCGCTTGTCATCCCGAACATCGTGTGCTGGAGGTGGGGGCCGGTTCCGGCTATCAGGCGGCGCTGCTGGGAGAGTTGGCGGCGGAGGTCTACGCCGTGGAGATAGTTGAGCCCCTCGCTGAGCGGGCGCGGGAGGTCCTGGCCCGGCTGGGCTATGACAACGTTGTGATTGTGCTGGGCGATGGGAGTCTGGGCTATCCGCCAGCCGCACCCTACGAGCGAATAATCGTCGCGGCCGGCGCGCCGCAGATTCCCCAGCCCCTGGCCGAGCAACTCACCCCCGGCGGCCGCCTGGTGGCGCCGGTGGGTGCTCGCAGTATTCAGACCTGCGTGGTGGCTGTCAAAGAGGCCGGGGAACTGGCGGTGGAAAAGAGCATCGGTTGCGTATTCGTGCCCCTGGTCGGCGAGCACGGCTGGTAAAACACGGGCGCAATGGAAGAGAGTGATGGGATTGATTCCTGGCGATGGCCATGTCAACATCTCCCCGGCGCAGCAGGGGCCAAGCCCGGAGCAATGCCTGCGGGCTGCGGAAGCGGCGGGGCTGGAGGCGGTGGGTCTGGTAGCGAACTTCGGCGAGGTTCAGGCCAACCTGGGTGAGTATCGCGAGCGTCTGGAAGCGGTCGGACGCGACAGCCCGGTCCGGGTCATTGCGGCAGTGCAGGCGGAGATACTCGACAGCTCAGGCCACGTTGACATATCGTCGAACGCGCGCGAGCAGTGCGCCCTGGTGCTGGCGTACCTCAGCACGCGCACAGCCGGCATCGGGCACGACGTGCCGGTGCGCTGGGAACGGCTGGTGGACAGCATATTCTCCTGCCTGCTGGGTGTGGTGGCAGGTGGACTGTTCAATCTCCTCGCGTATCCGTTCAACCTCGGGCGGTTCCCCGCCCCCATTAGCCCTGCTCAGCTCCCCGTCGAGCGCCTGGAGGAACTGGGCACGGCGATGGCTGAAGCGGAGGTCGCCTGCGAGCTGTCCAACCGCGCCTGGTGGTGGTATCCGGAGCTGTCGGTGGCGCAGTTTACCGAGGAGTTCGCCCATGTCCTGCGAGTCTTCTCGCGCTGTGGGGTGAAGTTCATTGCCGGCAGCGACAGCCGCGATAGCAGCGGCGTAGGCAATCTGCGCTACGTGGGGCGGCTGATGCACGAGGCTGGCGTCGAACTGTCTCAACTCGTAGACCTGACGCGGCTGTGAGCGGCGGCTGGCGCTGTGCTACAGGGATGTGTAGTAGCCGCCCGCGCTGACCAGCCACCAGACATTGAACACAACCACCACGGCAACGACGAGAATGATCCCGCCCACAATTAGGCGGTAGCGCCCGGTAGAAGATGCGGGCGGGGCTGATTTCAGGCGGCTGGGCGGGCGCAAGGCAACGCCCAGCAGTACCACAAGGTAGGGCAGAGCGTTGAGCAGGTAGCGTCCCCCGGACTGTGCACGGTAGTCCACCGAAATGCAGAACCAGATGATGCCCGCCCACAAGGCTGCGCCCGCCAGCAAAGAAGCCCACACGCACAGGGCATCCCGGCGGGCAACTTCGCCGGCTTGACCCGCCAATTCGCCGCCGTAGGCCCGGCGCAGTACCACGAGAGCTGCTATCGCCGCGAGCAGCATGACTACCTGCGTTGCCGCCAGTGCCGGCGCCTGATTCATCATCCCCTCTGCCCAGACCCAGTCCGGCACCGCCGCGCTGGCCAGGATATTGCGGGTCCAGCCGCGCAGCAAGTACCAGCCGTCGGGATAGGTCATCATATCCTGGAGCGTGGAGGGCTGGTCGGCGGGGTGCAGCGCATAGTTGGGGAAGGGCTGTCCTGAGACGATTACATTGTGCAGCGGCCACCAGATGCCCGCGAGCAGGAAGAATGCTGCGAAGCTCAGCACCATTCGCGAACTCTTCTGCCGCGGGCTGCTGCGCAGTACCAGCACCACCAGCGCAATCGGCAACGCGAAAAGAGTAGTCTGTTTGATGATCAACCCGGCGCCGACCAGCGCGCCGGCAATGGCTGCGTCCTGCCAGCGTAGGGGGCGCTTGAGGTAAATCAGTTGGACCAGCCACAGGGCGGTTACCGCCGACCACAGGTAGGTCAGCGGCTCGTTGTTGACCAGCGAAGTGATGTAGATAAACATCGGTAGGCCGCCGGCCAGCAGCAGCAAAGGCAGCCGGTATAGGCGCGGCACTCCGGCCACTAGCAGCAGGGCATAGAGCGCCGCGATAGTCGTCGCACCCAGCAGCGTGGACAGCGGGCGGATCAAGCGCCGGGCCAGTATCTCCCGGGCATCGAAGTCCTTCTCCAGTGCCCACGCCGGGCGGGGCCCCAGCGGCTCGACGTGATTGCCGCTCAGCTTGTACAACGGCAGGGCCAGCAGGTAATAAGTCGGCGGATGGTGGGCCTGGTAGGTCTCAGTGGGCAGCGGCAGCCGCCCGTACTCGGCGAGCACATGGACATACTGCATGTGATAGGGCTCGTCCGGCCCGTAATCGAGCGGGATTACGGACTGGCACCATGCTGACAGCCCGACGTAGATGACCCAGGCTGCAATCAGTTCGCTGTGGCGTGGAATCCGCAGGTTGATTGTCCCTCCGCGTGCGGCCCGGACGATGCCGGGGATGAGTTCTGCCTAACTCAAGTTTACCGTGCACCTTCGCCGTGGTCAAGCGACGCACCCGCCGGTCGGCTCTACCTGATCCTGGAGGGGCAGGGCAAGTGCTGGTTCGATGAGGTGGAGGTTACGCCGTTGGAGTAGACCGGCACAAGTCGGTCGTTGGGAGCTTATGACTACGCAGTCAACGCCCGGCTGACGCTACCCCCACAGCTTGCGGTCGAGGCTGCGGTACTGGACGGCCTCGGCGATGTGGGGGATCTCGACACTTTCCTTCCCGTCAAGGTCGGCGATGGTGCGGGCCAGCTTGATGATCCGGTCGTGGGCGCGGGCGGAGAGAGCGAACTGGTCAATGGCCGTGCGCAGCAGCGCCTCTACTTCGTCGCTGAGCGGGCAGAACTGGCGCATCGCCCGGGCACTCATCTGGGCGTTGGCGTGAATATCGGTATCCGCGAAGCGCTCCCGCTGGGCTTGGCGGGCGCGCAGCACTCGCTCCCGGACGGCTGCCGACGGCTCGCCGGGCTCGCGCTGGAACAGCTCGTCGGGCGTCAGCCGGGGCACCTCGATGTGGATGTCAATCCGGTCCAGCAGCGGGCCACTGATGCGCTTGCGGTAGCGGGATATCTCGCCCGGGCTGCACGTACACTGCTTCACCGGATCGGTATAGTATCCACAGGGGCAGGGGTTCATAGAGGCGATGAGCTGGAAGTTGGCGGGGAAAGTGAGGGTCTGCTGGGCGCGGGCAATAGTCACCATGCCGTCCTCCAGCGGCTGGCGCAAGACCTCGAGGGCGTCACGCCGAAACTCAGGCAACTCGTCGAGGAACAGTACGCCGTTGTGGCCCAAACTTATCTCGCCAGGCTTGGGGACAGTACCGCCGCCGACCAGCCCAGCGGTGCTGACGGTGTGATGGGGATGGCGGAAGGGACGGGTGGTAACCAGGGCCGTCTGGCGGCCCAGCAGTCCGGCAACGCTGTACAGCTTGGTGACCTCCAGCGCCTCGGCCAGGTCCATCGGCGGTAGGATCGTCGGCATGCGCCGGGCCAGCATCGTCTTGCCCGCACCAGGCGGGCCGATCATTATCACGTTGTGGCCGCCGGCGGCGGCGACCTCCAGGGCGCGCTTGACGTGCTGTTGGCCCTTGACCTCGCCGAAGTCCACCGCGTAATCCGGCGCCTCGAGGTTGAGGTCTTCCTGGGTGACCCGCACGGGCTCGGCCATCAAGCCCTGCTCCAGCAGGCAGACGCAGTCGTAGAGGTTCTCGGCGGTGTAGACCTCGAAGTCGTCCACGACGGCCGCTTCCTTGCCGTTGCCAGGTGCGACGATCAGCGCCCGGTAGTCCCAGGAGCGCGCCCCAAGGGCGACGGGCAGTGCTCCGGTCACCCGGCGCAGGTGGCCGTCGAGAGACAGCTCGCCCACCAGCACCACGTCGTCGAGATCCTCGATGCTGACCTGGCCGGTCGCCACCAGGATGCCCAGGGCAATGGGTAGGTCGAAGGAGGGTCCTTCCTTGCGGACGTCGGCCGGGGCCAGGTTGACGGTGATGCGCTCCAGGGGGAATTCGAAGCCGCTGTTGCGAATCGCTGACTCAACTCGTTCCTTGCTCTCGCGAACCGCAGCATCGGGCAGGCCGACCGTCGTAAAGGCGCGCAGGCCGCGGGATATATCCACCTCCACCTGGACCGGATAGGCGTCAATGCCCAAAACAGCAGCGCTGTTGATCCGAGCTAACATGGTCAAGGCCTCTCGAGACGGTGCTGGACTATCAGAGGGTAATTCGGCGCTGAGCACAGACGTACCTTCAAGGTACTGGCAGGGCGGCGGAGGCTTAGCACATGATGGGATACTCGCCGTATTTCAGCCCGGCCTCGAGGTACGCCTCGCAGTTCTCCGGAATCTAATGCAGTCTGGCGTATTGCCTCCCCCCCCCTCCAGACTTCTACCTGTCATTGGGCAAATGAACCGGCGAAGATCAGGACTCCGTGAACTCCAGCTTCAGGATCTCCTGGTCGGTGAGCGCCACGGGCCGGAAGGTGCGCCGGTGCACGAAGCACGGGCTATGCTCATGGAGGGCTTGCAGGTGCGCGGGGGTGCCGTACCCGCGGTGGCTTTCGAAGCCGTAGTGCGGGTAAAGCTGCGCCAGATAGTCCATAAGCCGGTCCCGGTAGACCTTGGCGATAATGGAGGCCGCGGCGATGCAGTAGCATCTGGCGTCACCGTCAACCACCGTGCGCTGGGGCAGTTGCAGTGAGACGGTGTCATTGCCGTCTATCAAGACGAAGTCGGGAGCAGGGCGCAGATATGCGACCGCCCGCCGCATTGCTTCGAGCGAGGCGCGGCGGATGTTAAGGGTGTCAATCTGGTTTGCCGAGACGATGCCCACTGCGCAGGCCAGTGCCTGTGACAGCAGTTCACCGAAGAGGTATTCCCGCTGCGCTGCATTGAGGCATTTGGAGTCCACAATGTGGGCGACGCGGCGGTTAGGGGGTAGAATAATAGCTGCGGCAACCACTGGTCCGGCAAGCGCGCCGCGGCCCGCCTCATCAACGCCCGCCACCAGTTGGTAACCTGCGGCGCGTGCTTGCTGTTCTGCGGTGCGCGGCAGGCCCCGGTGCCTGATTCGGGGTGGTTTGATGTCTCCCGACTTATATCGCACGAACAGCCGCATCGCCGGCATTGCGCCGCCCAGGTGACATGGGGTCCAGTTGCGCTAGTGGAGAACACCCATGCGATTCACGGGCCAGAAGGTAAAGAAGGCCTTGCCCAGGATATTAACGCGCGGCAGTGGCCCCCAGACGTGGCTGTCGTTGGAGTTGCCCCGGTTATCCCCGAACACGACCACGTGCCCTTCAGGCACGGTGTATGGCTGAGGCAATGCTTCCCAGCGCAGCGGCGTAGGGCCCTGGATGTAGGGCTCGTTCAGCGGCTCGCCATTGCGGTATAGCTTGCCGTCGCGCACCTCCAGAACGTCGCCCGGTACACCGACCACGCGCTTGATGAAGTCCTTCTCGACCCGCGAGGCCGACGGCGGAGCCCGGAACACCACGATCTCACCCCGCTGCGGATCGCGCAGGTAGTAGATGGCCTTGTTGACCAGAAGGCGGTCCTGGATCAGCAGGGTGGGCTCCATCGAGCCGGAGGGTATGTAAAAAGCCTGGACGACAAACGGACGCAGGATGAAAAAGACGAGCAGTACCGCCACCAGACCGGAGTCGATCATTTCTACGATGGCGCCTCGCCGACTGCCCAGGAACGGGATCCACGCCGCCAGCGCCCGTAGCAGCACCACAATTCCAAGCAGTTCCAGGATTTGCCAGGGGTTTTCAAAGGCTAACATTGATTGCATTGGTTACGACCACGTTGTTAAGGCTAGGTTTCGTCGTCAGCTTCTGGCTCTTCGTCAGGCTCAGCCTCGGCATCCTCTTCCGCCTCGGATGACGCCTCTGCCTGTTCCTGGTCTGACACTTCGTCCTCGGCTTCGGTGGCCACTTCCGCATCCACCTCAACTTCCAGCTCCTGGGTTGGCTCGACAGAAGTTTCGTCTTCAGCCTCGTCGCCGAGCTGCTCGGCTGGCTCGGCTGCAACTTCTTCGACAGCTTCCTCGGCTTCCGGTTCAACTGTTTCCGGCTCTACTTCGGCCTCCGGGGCAACTGCGGGTTCAACCCTAGGTTTGCGCTCCTTGAGCCGAGCTGCCCGTTCGTGGCGGTCGCGCAAATAGTACAGTTTGGCGCGCCTGGTAGCACCGCGGCGGAGAACCTCGACATCCACTACGGTCGGCGAGTGCAGGGGAAAGGTCCGCTCCACGCCGATGCCGTAGGTGACCCGGCGGACAGTAATAGTCCGGTTCAGGCCGCTCCCGCCGCGTGCGATGACCGTGCCCTGAAAGCTGTGGGTGCGCGTAGATTGCTCGTCACCCTCGCCTTCGGTGACTTGCAGTCGCACGCGGACGGTGTCACCCGGCTCGATCTGGGGAATCTCTTCTTTCAGATACTTGCTTTCGACTTTCGCAATCAAATCGTCCATCAGTAATTCTCCTCACCAGCAACGCTCCCGACCCGCGCCGTTTGGCACAGTGGGCGTCCTAGTTCATAGTAAGCTTGTCGAACTCTCCGTCGAATAGTCCGACGGCCGAAGCTTCGACAGGCGCGGTCCGGCGGCACCTGTCCTACCGGGAGTCGGTATCTTCTTCAAGCTCCGCCAGGAGTTGTTTGTCTTCTTCGCTCAGTTGTATGCTTGCCACCAGCTCCGGACGGCGCTGCAGTGTGCGGTACAGCGCCTGCTGGCGCCGCCAGCGCCGGATATTCTCGTGGTGCCCGCTGAGCAATACCTCCGGCACAGCCATGCCCCGCCACTGGGCGGGTCGGGTGTAGTGCGGGTATTCCAGCAGTCCACCGGCAAACGACTCGCTGCCCGCCGAGGCGGGATTGCCCAGTACACCCGGCACCAGCCGGGCTACCGCGTCAATCACCACCAGCGCGGCAGTTTCCCCACCGGTCAAAACGTAATCGCCGATAGAGAGCTCCTCGGTCACCACCGTCTCCCGCACCCGCTCGTCTACGCCTTCGTAGTGGCCGCAGATGAGGATCAGATGCTGCCGCGTGGATAGCTCTTCGGCCTTGGCCTGGTCGAAGGGCCGGCCCTGCGGCGAGAGCAGGATCACCGGGGTCTCCGGCGGTGCCTCGGCCAGCAAGTGCTCAACAGCCTGTACCAGCGGCTCGGGCTTCATAACCATACCCGCCCCGCCGCCGTAAGGATAGTCGTCTACTACCTGGTGCTTGTCGTTAGTATAATCGCGCAAGTTGTGTATGGCAATAGTAACTGCCCCGGACTGCCGGGCCCGTGCCAGAATGCTGCAGTCCAGCGGCGATGTAAAGAACTCAGGGAATATTGCAATCACGTCTACATGCATCCTGTACCCCCCGCCGACCTAGACCGGGATACGCCGGCTGGACGGCCCGCGTCGCCACTTGCCAAACGCTGTGTCCGGGCCGAGTTGGGCCAACGAGAAGACCGGCCCGTCTACACACAAACGGTACCCATCCAGCGCGCACTTGCCACACAGGCCGATGGCGCACTCGGTATGCCGCTCAATGCTGAAATATACCTGGTCGGTCGGAACGACCTGGCGCTCGACCTGCGCCGCGGCGACCATCATCCGTTCCGGACCGACATTGCAGAAGAGGGCGTCGCTCCAGTCGCCCTGCGCCACCAGATCGCGCAGCGCGTCTACCGTTGTGCCCTGCCGTCCGGCGCTGCCGTCTTCAGTAGTCAAGATCAGCTCGCCAGCCTGAGCGAAATCCTCGCGGAAGAGCAGGTTATCCGCGCGGTCAGCGCCCAGAATGATCACCGGATTGCTGGCCCGTTCGGCCAGCAATCTGACGCTGGCGGCTCCGCACCCGCCGGCGACGATTACGATGCGGCCCTCGGTGGGGAACGATTTGCCAAAAGGCCCGCGGATCATTACCTCGTCGCCCACCTCCCGGTCATACAGCGCCGCGGTGACCTTGCCGACATTGGCAATGCCCAGCTTCAAGGGGCGATCGCCAGCGACGCAGAACGGCTTCTCGCCGATATCCGGTAGCCACGCCAGGCAAAACTGACCCGGCTGGGCGGGCAGATTGATGTCAAAGGTCAATTCTACCTGGTTACCGTGCCGCTGGACCTGGGTAACCCGGGCCGGCGTAAAGTCGAGAATCCGCTCGTGCAGGGACATCTCAACGGCGCGGTCAGTGTCGTGTTCCAGGTCCTCGAGCAGCAGGTCAAAGTACCTGACCAGCTCCGGCGTACTCAGGCCGCCCAGGGCAGTGCCGATGGCAAAGATATCGCCGCCGGCCTCCTGGTAGGCGCGCACATCGTCGGCGCCGCGGATTCCGCCGCCCGCAATTATCGGCACGTCTACGTATTCGCGAATCTCGCGAATGCATTCCAGCCCCCGCTCCAGGATGGCTCCGCCGGATAGCCCCCCTGAGCCGTAGCTGAGTATGGGCTGGTTAGTATGCGGATCGAGCACGGTGACGGCTTTGGTCGGCCCGATGGCGGCGATTGCCTCAGCGCCTGCCTCGATCAGCTTCTGCGACCACGGACCAATCGCCGGCCCGTCGGGCGTCAGCTTGACCACCAGCGTATTGGGCACAGCTTCGCGGACCGCCCGCGTTATCTCGACTGTCAGTTCTTCCTGGCGAGCGACGGCCGCACCGTACTCCAGCGAGTGCGGGCAGCAGAAATTAAGCTCCAAGCCGTCGGCACATTCCGACGCCACACGCGCAACCGCCACAAAGTCGTCCAGGTTCGACGCAAAAACCGAAGCCAGCAGGAACTTGCCCGCCAGGGGGTAGATTTCGCGCATCTCTTCGGCCCAGGCCTCGACGCCCGGATGCGAGAGGCCGACGGCTGTGGACAGAGAGTCAGCCGAATACTGACTGAAGATCGGCTCGGGATACCCCTCAAATTCTTCGTGGCCCACACTCTTGGCGGTAATCAGACCGATGCCGACCTCGGTGGCAACGCGCTCAACCAAGTCGGCGCTGACGGTGATGATTCCCGAAGGTATAGTGAACGGAGGCCAGATGTCCTTGCCGCCTAGCGTAGGCATTTGTGGCTCCTTGGCCGAAATGGCTAACCACCGGGCAGAATCAGCTCTCCACCCTCCGCTGGCTGCGAGGTACGGGTGGTGATTATCTGAGGGATCTCCTCCTCGTCGAGTGCAGCGCGCTGGCGGATCTCCACGACGACGTCGTCCTTGGTGACAATCTCCTGGCCACCAAGAAGCTCGCCGATGTTGTCACCCTCATTGATCTCCACTTCGCTTTCCAATGTGCCACGGATGACCTCGTCGTCCAGTTCCAGTTCCTCGACCTGCGACATCTGCGCCACAAGGGCCTCGCGCGTGGCGCGCTGGCGCTCTTTTTCCTGCTCAATCTGGCGGCGTACCGCCATCGCCTGCTGAATGTTGCTGCGCTGCAGTTCGGTGATATAGGGCTGGGTGCGAAAGTCAATCTGGCGGATGCGCTGGTCAATTTCGTCAATGCTGCGCTGGAGCTCTTGCTTGAGTTGATCCTTGAGTTGCTCGGTCACAATGGACCTGAGTATCACGTTGCGCTTGATAATAACACCCATTACTAGCAATCCTCTCCTGGCGAGCCGGCAGCTTGCCGCTGTGCGTCGCACAGCGGGGCAATGTGCCGCTCGGTTAGGATAGTATATCTACTGTGGCGCGCTGGTCGTGCTTCTTCGCAGCAGCACTGACCACCGAGCGCAGTGCCTCAGCGGTGCGGCCGTGTCGGCCGATCACTTTGCCCAGGTCGTCCTGGGCCACCTCGACCTGGTATACAGTCTGGCCCCCTCGCTCCGTGCCTGTCACGCTGACCGCATTCGGATCGTCCACTATGGCCTCGACCATATATTGCACAAGCTCTTGCATTTCGGATAACCTCTAACGATTATTGTGGGTCAAATACAGTTCCGCGCGGAACTCATGCCGTGGCGGAATCCTGCTGAAATGACTTCATAACCCCGGCTTTCTCCAGTAGGGAACGAACCGTGTCGGTGGGCTGGGCCCCTACGCCGAGCCAGTAAAGCGCGCGCTCCTCCTGGAGATCAATTGTGGGCGGCTCAGTGCGCGGATTGTAGTAGCCGATCTGCTCAATAGCACGACCGTCCCGGGACTTGCTCGAGTCCATCACCACCACCCGATAGTGGGGCTGGTGACGCGACCCGGTTCGCTTGAGTCTGATTTTGGTTGCCAACTTCAACTACTCCCTTCGTCAAGGCGTATTGCGCTCGCGGCGCGGCGTCAGAGCTTGCCCAACCGCATGCCGCCAAGCTGTATCCCTTTGCCCTGGGTCATCGCCTGCATCATCTGTGCGAGCTGGCGGTACTGCTTGAGTACCACGTTGACGTCCTGAACCTGGGTGCCGCTGCCGCGGGCGATGCGGCGCTTGCGGCTGGCATCCAGCAGATCAGGATTGTGCCGTTCTTCGGGGGTCATCGAGTTGATAATGGCGTCCACCATATCCAGCTCACGCTCATCTATGTCCACATCCGAGAAGTCGGGAAGTCCGGCAGCGCCGGGCATCATCTTCAGTATCTCGTCCAGTGGGCCCATGCCGCGCACCCGGCCCAGGTGCGTGCGAAAGTCTTCCAGATCAAACTGCGCCGATATCAGCTTCTGCTGGAGCTGTGCCGCCTCGTCGGCGTCAATGGTATCCTGGGCCTTTTCGATCAGCGTCAGCACGTCACCCATCCCCAGGATGCGCTGCGCCATCCGGTCGGGATGGAAGACATCTAATGCCTCCATCTTCTCACCCACGCCCACAAACTTTATGGGGACGCCGGTTACCGCCCGGGCCGAAAGTGCCGCGCCACCGCGGGCGTCGCCGTCCAGCTTTGTCAGCACCAGGCCATCGAGCGCCAGGCGGCGGCTGAACTCCTCGGCGACATTCACCGCGTCCTGGCCGGTGAGGGCATCCAGCACCAGCAGCGTCTCGGTCTGCTCGAAACTGCCCTCGATATCCGCAACTTCCTGCATCATCTCCTCGTCAACGTGCAGCCGACCGGCCGTATCAATGATCACGGGGTCCAGTTTGTTTGACTGGGCGTGACTGACCGCTGCCCGCGCGATGCTGACCGGATCATTCTCGCCCATGCTGAAGACCGGTATGCCGACCTGCTCACCAACCTGATGAAGCTGCTCGATTGCGGCGGGTCGGTAGACGTCCGTCGCGCATAGCAGCGGGCGGTAGCCGTCTTTGCTGATGGCCCGCGCCAGCTTGCCCGCGGTAGTTGTCTTGCCACCGCCCTGGAGGCCGCACAAGATTATAATCGTCGGCGGCTCCGGGGCATAGTTGATGGGAACGGCGTCATCCCCGAGCAGATGCACGAGTTGCTCGTGGACTATCTTTACGATCTGCTGGGTGGGATTGAGACCCGTGAGGATATGCTCACCCAGCGCCTCATTCTGGACCTGCTTGATGAAGTCCTTGACCACCTGGTAGTGGACATCGGCTTCCAGCAGCGCCAGACGCACCTCTTTGAGCCCATTGCGTACATCCCGGGAGGTCAACTTGCCCCGGCTGCTGAGCTGGCGGAAAGCGGCCTGTAATCTGTCGGTCAGCGCTTCGAACACTTGAGTCTGAACACCCCAAAAAGGTACCGAATTTGGCTATGGGCCACGGATAAGAAAACGCCGGCCCAGTGGTACCGGCGCTGCTCCGGCCCGCGAAAGTGCAATTAGCGGCACACCGAGTATAAGTATATGCTATCTGCGCACGGTTGTCAACAGGAGTGATGGCGAGGTGGCTGTGGGGGCTGTCACGGGGATTGGCTACTCTAGCGCATACAGCTCCAGCCCGCCCAGGGGCTGGCTCATCGTGCCGTCGGCCCACAGGGGGTGGGTGAGGGCGGTGGGGGGACTCAGCGCTGCGGCAAACAGGTAGAAGGGCATTGGCTTGCCCGCAATGCGCAGCCAGTCCAGAGCGACCGCCAGCTCGTAAAGCGCGCCGCCGTCTACGCTGCGGCTGGTGCGTACGTAAGCCATATAATCGGGCAGGTTGTCCAGCAGCGCGTAAGCCTCGCGGCTGGAGAGCATAAAGGGCGTTTCCTCACGCCTGACCTCGGCGAATTTGAACTCGGCCTTCAACGCCGCCTCGACCTTGCTGACCAACTCATCCGAGGAGCCGACCACAATCTTAGGGGCGATATACTCGCGGCCTAACTCCAGCTCCAGTTCAATGGCGCGGAGGACCTGCTCTTCGGTAGCGGCGCGAAAATTGGCCAGGACGAACGCCTCGAAGGTCATATCCTTGCCAATCTCGGCCAGCACGTTAGGCTCGGTGGTGCAGAAGAAACTGGCGCACTTGACCGGCTTCCAGGAGCCCGCCAGGCAGCCGTCAACGTGAAACAGGCAGCGGTGCGGCGCGATACGTGCGCGGGTGAGCCGGAAGCTGGCGCCGCTGCTAGCGGCCACATCGGCCAGGCGGTCGCGCCCTTCAGGCAGCCTCTGCACGACCCGTAGAGCATTGGCGCGGATGCCCGAAAAGCGTAGCAGGAAGCGCAGATTCTCCCGGTTCAAGGCGAAATCCGACTCGAGGAAATCGCAGAACTCGCGCCAGCCAGCCAGATGCCGGGCAAGTCTATCCAGTTCGGGATGCTGGCTATCGGGGAGGGCCTCGGCGAGTTGCCCCGCCGTTTGCTCGAGGGCCGCCAGGTCCACGCGCAGCTCCGCCGAGCGGCGCCTCAACCCCGCGCGGACAATCTGCTCGCGTCCCGCTTCGAGCAACATACCCTTGTGCAGGCGCAGCAGATCCTGGCTGCCCATCATCGTGCCCTGGTGACAGCAGCTATTGCCGCACGCACTGCAGACTCGGTCAATGATGCCCTCGAGCTTTTCAGCGAGCTCGTCAACTGTCTCCGTCAGCTTGCTCATCGTGTCCCTATTCTATTCAAGAGCTTCCCAATTGTCCAGATGCAGGCGGCCCCCTAGGCCGCTCTCATCGCTCAGGCGCAGGAAGCCGCCGTTCAGTTGGGCCGAGGTGATAAAGAGGTCACCGAAGCCGTCCACGAAGTGCGTCGGAAGCCCGATCGGCATAGCTACCGGGCAATGGGCCGACAGGTGTGCGGCAGCGAGCGTGGTCAGCGGCGAGGCGCCCGCCGTAAACGCTACGCGCATACCTTCGAGCCGGGCCAGGTCGGCTACGCGCCGGCCCGCCGTGATGCCCCCGCACCGGCGCAAGTCCGCGGTCACAATGTCCACGGCCTGCGTCTTGACAAGCTGGTAGAACTGCTTGATGCCGTACAGATCGCCGCCGGCGGCCAGCGGCACCTCCGTCGTGTTGCGCAGCTTGGCGTACTCCTGCCGCGCGGCGCTGGGGAGAATATTCTCGCCCCAGAACACTTCTGTCTTCGCCAGTTGGCGGGCTACTGAAAAGGCTGATTCGAGGTCCGGGCAGTTGTCCTGGAGTCTCACGATCAGACGGCGCTTCGGGCCAATCCGTTTGCGGACCTGTCGAACAATGCGCAGATCGTCAGGGGCACCGCTCGGCAGGCTGAGGCCCACGCCGCCGGCGACCTGCTCGCCCTGCCGATGCAGCCAACTGAGAATCTGCTTCGCGTCGGACATACCCTCAGGCGGCAGCAGATAGGTGTCCACCGCGGAGAAGTGGGCACCGCCCAGGAGTTGATAAAGCGCCACATCGTAGGCCTGCGCCGCCAAGTCCCACAGGGCCAGGTCCACGGCACTGACCGCGCCAATGTACTCGCCCAGCGGCCACTTTTCGGCTGCCAGGGTCTGGATCATCCGTTCCCACAATTCCCCCTGGCTGCGCACATCAGCCCCGATGAGCAGCGGCTCGAACAGCTCGGCAGCTTCGTCCAGGTGCTCTGGCGTCGGGACGTGCGCCTCGCCGAAACTGAAGCGTCCGGTGTCGGTGGCGATACGCAGCAAGCAGCAAAGGGCCGCCGGCGCCTGCTCTGCTGCCGGACACCGAACGGTGATTGAATTCAGGTCAGCTATCTTCATAGCGGAAACTCGTCCCTGCTAGTTAGTTCACAACGTTGCACTAACTATCCTCTTGTGGTGCTGGCAAGGACTTAGGAGTTGGCGGCAAGTACCAGGGAGGCGTGTTAGCTATGATCTCCTCAACTTCCTGAGAATATGCCTGCCGGACGGCTGCTCGGCGCTCGTCGTAGTAGGTAGAGATTCCTCTAAAGCGCTCTTGCATTTCTGCCTCGATCATCTGGACATCTTTCGCATATTGGCTCCTCGCATTGTCTTGAGCATTCAGCAGCCCGCCTTTCCGCTGGGCTATGAGAGTCAGTGGTGTCCTAAGCCGGGACCGTGCTACCTCGTATTTTGAGTTGGCTACTCGATCGACGAGAGCCTCAAGTAGAGGGCGTCCCCATAGAATGCACATCACCGCAATTATGACGAGCCCAATGGCACCTAGCCCTACCCATGTGGAGTTGGGACTCAATGGGTCTGCTAGGCTTATTTGGATGAAGCAGTGAGCTATCCATGCTGCGAATCCCACCATGGTGGCAGAGAAGAGGACATACAGCAACGTAGTCACGAAGCTGACAGCCGCGTACGACAAAGCAGGGGAAAGTTCTCGCAAGCGTTGCTCTACACAGCCACGGACCTCCTGCTCGCGTTCGCTCACCTCTGCGAGTTCGAGTGCGATGCTGCGCTCTTGTTGCCGAAGTTCGTCGGCCAACGCAGATTTGCTCTTGGTGGCCTGCGTTCTGATCTGTTGGACACGGTTACGGGTGTGCCGTCGTTGCTCCCGGTCTATATCGTGTAACTGGGCCACTGGCTGCTGGAACGCCTGATCTATGCTTTGTTGGGACGGGGCATACTGTCCTGGAGCATACACCGCTTGTGCCGCACACAGCGAAAGCAGATAGACCTCCCTCAGCCA
>JALGTU010000053.1 GCA_029821195.1 Candidatus Zipacnadia bacterium | reverse complement strand
CCGCTGGCCCCGCCGCCGCGCAGGCCAGCACAAGCATCACGCCTGACGACCTCGCCCGCTTCGAGCGCGAAATCCAGATAACAGAGGCAGCGTACGGTAATCCGACCTGCCCGGCGTATCGGACCAACTCTCCCCTGGCCCGGCTGCAACTGAAGAAGGCCGAAGAGGCACTGGCGTCAGGCTACTTGGCTTCGGCCGCGACGGAGTGCCTGGCAGCCGGTCGTGCTGCTCTGAAGCGGCTGGCCGCAGGACAAACATTCCACGCTCGGCCGGGCGCCTTGACCGAACTGGCTTACGTTGCCGCCAATGACGGCAGCGCTCAGCCATATTACTTGTATCTGCCACATAACTACACTGCCCACAGAGCGTGGCCGCTGATCGTCTTCCTGCACGGGTACGTGCCCAGCATCACCGTGCTCGACCCGTGGATCCCCTCAGAGGACGTCTTCCGAGCGGCGGACCACGCTGGCTGTATGCTTCTGGTGCCGTACGGACGGCGTAACACCGACTTCCAGGGCATCGGAGAAGTTGACGTACTGCGCGCGATAAGTGAGGTACAAAACAATTACAGTGTGGACGAACAGCGCGTCTACATGATGGGCGTTTCGATGGGCGGGATGGGCGCGTGGAATCTGGCGCTGCGCCACCCCGGCCGGTTTGCCGCAGTCGCGCCGATCAGTGGGCATACCGATATGTTCCGCTGGTGGGGCTGGCCGCGTGAGCAAGCGCCAGGTTTCAAGCGCTGGCTGGTAGAATGGGATAACGCCCTCGACCAGGTGGTTAACCTGCGCGGCCAGTCAGTATTCGTCCAGCACGGCGCTGCGGACACGCTTATTCCCGCCGAACAGTCGCAACTGATGGTGGCATCGGCTAAGCGACTCGCGCTGCCGCTCAGCTACTATGAAATACCAAATGGCAGTCATTACGTATACCTGGACCCGGCCGTGACGCGTCGCTCAATCGAATGGCTGGCGCAGCAGAAGCCCCCGCCCTCCCCTCGTCGCGTCAGCTTCAAGACCTGGAGCCTGGAGTACAATCAGGCATTCTGGCTGACCATCGAGGGCTTCGAAAGATGGGGCGAGCCGGCGGAGGTCAGCGCGATCATCACCACCAGCGGCGACAAGCTACGCCTGCGCACTAAGAACGTCCGCTGCCTGACGGTGGACACACAACACTCCCCGTTGAACAAGGACGCGGAGATCGGCGTCATAGTTAACAAGCACCGACCTGCTGGCCTAAGAAAAGACAAACGTGGCCTGCACATCTGGGTGGAAGATGCGGTCGTCTACGACCTGGGTTTACGCAAGCGCAAGGGCCTCTGCGGGCCGGTTGAGGAGGTCTTTGACACAGCCTTCATCGTCGTCCGGGGCACCACGGGCAATAAAGAGCAGTGCGCGCGCATCAACGCGCAAGTGCAGCGCTGGGCGGAAGAGTGGCAGGCGTTCGGCGACGGCTGGCCACGCATTGCTGATGACACTGCCGTAACCCAAGAGATGATGAAACAGGATAACCTGGTCCTCTTTGGCACGCCCCAGACCAACTCCGTGCTGGCGCAGATTGCTGACCTGCTTCCAATCAGCATCGGCGATCACTACTACACGGTAGGCGATGAAACCTATGAGGGTGATAGGCTGGGTCTGGTGATGTGTTACCCCAACCCCGCCGCGCCAGACCGCTATGTCGCGGTCTACTCGGGCGAGTACTACGGCCAACGCCTGCCGATCAACCACAAGTTCGACCTGCTGCCCGACTTCATCATCTTCGCCGCCGACGAGTACGACTACGACAATGCCAATCTCTACCGCTGTGCAGGCTTCTTTGATATGAACTGGCAGCTCAGCGAGCGGCTGACCTGGCGCACGCCCCCGCCCCAGGTCGAGCAAGGAGGTAGCGCAGAATGAGCAGCACCAGACGGCTTTGCCCAGTAATTGCACCGGCAATGGTGCTGGCAGCAATGGTGGCGAGTTTGGCCTCGCTGGCCGGGTGCGGTAGCGGTGAGGGGACTTCGGGTTCGCCTTTCGACGATTCTCCGCCGGCTCCCGCACAAGTGGGGCAGACCCAGCCTGGCGGGACGCCCTTCATCAGAGTCAATGTGACGCGCAGCTCTCTGCCGACGACAGACCAGATTCATGCCTGGTTGTTCTATCGGGCGACCTCAAGCCTGCTGGCCGAACCAGAGAATATCGTCGGCGCGACCAGCGCGGCGCGGCTTGACTCCTACGAAGATGATCCCAGCGCGCGCTACGGCGTTCCCTTCAACACCTCCTTCAGCTTTCGGGACTATAGCGGTGACATGGCAGACGGCCAGGTGCAGATTACATACAACGATCCGCCGTTAGTCCCGGGCGAGACTTACTTCTACAAGTTGCGCCGCGTCGTAGACCCCATCCGCCCGGTTGTGCCGACGGCCTCGCCGGCCCAGGTAGATCCCGAGTTCCAGGTTGAGCCACTCGATGCCCTCGGCGAACCCAGTCAGGCCATCGGGCCGGTCACCTACTTCGTTTCGCCGGCGCTCATCTCGCCATTTAATGGCAGCACATCGGTTAATCCCACGGACCTAACCTTCGAATGGGTGACTTCGGCCGGCGCCGACCAGTACCAGGTGGAAGTCTACAACAATCCGCTCCTGAGCAGGCCCGCGGTGTACCAGAGCCAGACCATCTACTCGAGTGCCGGGACAGTCCTTACCCATCGAGCTGTCAGCTCCGCCCTCGCCGGCAGCACGAGATACTGGTGGGTCGTAGGCAGCCGGAAGCTCGGCGAAGCGCAACCGATCTGCTACATCAACGGCCAGTACCGTACCGGCTGGATTTACAGCAGCCCCTTCACCTTTACCACCGCTGAAGGGCCTCCGTTCCCACCCTAGCGCTGACGGACGATCCACGCGTCGCCAGCAGCAGGTATCGGCAGAAGTTGACCCTCCCCCCTCCCTCAGTTTTCGGCCAGCTTTCCCCCAGGGTGCGCCGCCGGCTGCCCCAACCCGTTGACAAGCCGGCAACGAACCCTTTATAATCGCAAGAGTGGTGTGGTTGTCGAGCGCGATGGCCTGACCAACGAGTAATTCTACGGGAGGCGACTAGCATGGCACAGCAAAAACTCGGAGTGGGCGTGATCGGGTTGGGCACCTGGGGCGAGTGGCATCTAAAGACCTACACCGATGAGCCCGGAGTGCGCATCGCCGGGATATGCGATATGAATGAAGAGCTACTGGATGAGCGTGCTAAGCAATATGGGATCCAGTTCGCGACTACCGACTACCAGGAGCTGCTGGCGCAGGACGATATTGAGGCGGTATCGGTGGTCACCCCGGATTTCCTCCACCACGATATCGCGGTAGCCGCAGCCCGGGCCGGCAAACACATCCTGCTGGAGAAACCGATGGCCACCAGCCTCGATGAGGCGCTGGATATTGCTGATGCCGTACGCGACGCCGGGGTCACCTTTATGCTGGACTTCCACAATCGTTGGAATCCCACCATCATCGCGATGAAGGCAGCCATTGACGCCGGCGAACTCGGCGAAGTCAAGATGGCCTCGTTCCGGTTGAGCAATCGCCTGTGGGTGCCGACCGAGCTGCTCAGTTGGGGCGGGCAGACCACGGTGGCGTGGTGGCTGGGCTCGCACGTCAGCGACCTGGCCTGCTGGCTGCTTGAGGATAGGGTCACCCGGGTCTACGCCGTGGCCCGCAGCGGGGTCTTGACGGGGATGGGACTGAACACGCCTGACTTCTTCCACAGCATCCTCGAATTCAGCAGTGGCGCGGTAGTTCACCTTGACAACTGCTGGATTTTGGGCGATGCTATGCCTGCGGTTATTGACTTTCAAGTCGAGCTGGTCGGGTCGGCAGGGACGATGTACGCCGATTGCAGTCACAACCTCAGCTCGCAGAAGTACACTCACGAGGTGGCCGAGTGGCCTAACCCGCTAGTCGTGGTGGACTCACACGGGGTACCGCGCGGGTTCGCTATTGAGAGTATCCGGCACTTCGCCCACTGCCTGCTCGTGGGCGAGACGCCCTTGGTCTCGCTGGAAGAAGCGGTGCACAATATCGAAATCGTGGCGGCCATTCACGAATCGGTTGACCGCGCCGAGCCGGTAGAGATAGGATAATAGTAATCAGCCCAGTAAGTCCCTCCCTGGGCGCAGAGAGTGTGGGTAGCCAATGGCTTCGGGGCAAAGCAGCGACATTAAAGTAATCCTGTGCACAATCGCCTACCGCGACCGGCTGCTGGATTATGTGCTGGATGTCGCAGCCGACCTCGGCTTTGCTGGAGTAGAGGTGTGGGGCCGTGAGCCGCACATCTCCGAGCAGTTCGATGAGAACCGCGTGCACGCCGTCCGCCGGATGACCGAGCAACGCGGCCTGACCACGCCGGTGCTGGGCTCCTATCTGCGCTTCGGGACTACCAACGAGCGCATTGAGGACAAGATCCAACTGCAGGATGCCCTGCATACAGCGCGCTGTCTGGGTACTCCCCTGGTGCGCGTATGGGCCTCGGATGTGGGGTCGGCCAAGGCCAATGAAACAGTCTGGAAAACAACCGTTCAGGACATCCAGGAGGCTTGTGAGCAGGCGGCGAAGCTGGGCATCACCTTCGTCGCGGAGATGCACGGGGGAACGCTAGCCGACACCGCCCCGACCGCCCAGCGCCTCGCGGAAGAGGTGGACTCCGACAATTTCCGCCTCAACTACCAGGTAGCCACGCATACCGAAAAAGAAACCCCTCTTGAGCGGATGCAGATGGTCCTGCCCTATATCGCCCACATGCACGCGCAGAATTACAGAACGATGACTAGCGAAGGCGAGATCGAGCGCGTAGCACTCTCCGAGGGCGCAATAGATTACGCGCCGCTGGTCCGACAGCTCAAGAAGGTAGGGTATAATGGGTGCATAGCGGTAGAGTTCTCCTGGGCCGAAGGCGACGAGAAACGGGGGGCGCTTGCCGCTGACCTGGCCTACCTGCAAAGCCTAATTCAAGGGGAGTAGAGGCCGGCCACATTCCTGCTGGCCTGGATACCCCGGAACCGGAGGGGACTTGATCTGTCCGGTGGGCAAACCAATTCTGACTGCCAACCCAGAATAATGAGTGTGCAGGGACTGAGCCGCCAAAACCTAGCCGACCATACTACCGAGGTGGTACGGGCGGCACGCCAGGCCCGGCCGGAGGTAAAATGGATATCTCTGAACGGCAGCGACCTGGTGGTGAAAGACTACCACAGCGGCAAATCGCTATTCGGCCGCGTGCTGGGCCGCTTCCTCATCTACCGCGAGAAGGCCGCCTATGAACGGCTGGACGGCCTGTTGGGCATACCACGCTACTATGGCACCCTCGACCCGTATGCGCTGATTATTCAGCATGTACCGGCCAGGAGCATCACCGAAATCGGCCCGGACGAGATTCCTCCCGGATTTTTTGAGCTGCTCTCTCAGCTTGTCGAGACCCTGCACCGCCGGGGCATTGCCCATAGCGACCTGCACAATCTGAACAACATACTCATCGCCGATGACGGTCGGCCGGTAATCGTTGACTTTACCAGCGCTATTATGACCGGCTCCAATCCCCTGGCGGCGCTGCTATTCCCTGCGCTATGCGATGATGACTGGCGCGGTGTCTACAAGCTCAAGCGCGTAATCGCCCCCCACCAACTCACCGAGCAGGAGCGAGAATTCCTCGAACGACGCAGCCTGGGCGAGCGGATCTTCCGGCGGATACGCGAGCCGTTCCGCGCGTTAATCCAGCGCTGGGCTAAGAATTAGGACCAGCCCGGCGGAGCACTGGCCATCGAATTCGTCGTAGTAATAACTTGCCGATTACTCTGGCCCGGCTGGGAACTATCCAGTGATGCTGCAGCGTTTCTAGATACGGAAACCGGCTGTGCATTGCCGCCGGGCCGGTGGAGAGAGTGTCATTGGGCGTACTCGACCGTAGACAACCACGTGGCAACCGGAGGCGGGAATTCGAGCGGCTGGCACGCCGGCACCAGCGGGACATCTTCAATGCCGCCCGACGGCTCACTAACACTCTGAGCGATGCCGAAGATGTAGCTCAGGAAGCGCTGATCAAGGCATACATATCCTTTGACCAGTTCGAGCCAGGCACTAATTTCCGGGCGTGGATGCTCAAGGTAGTTACCACCACGCACATCAGCCAGGTGCGCAAGGAACTGCGCCAGCCCAGGACGATAAGCTGGGAAGCCGACCAGGGCGAGGATAGCCCGCCGCGCCCCTGGCACAAGTCTGATGAGCCTGCGCCTGAAGCAACGGTCCTCAATCAGCAGCTTGATGAGCCGGTTCAGGAGGCGCTCGACCAAGTGCCGGAAGAGTTTCGCAGCGCAATTATACTCTGTGATATCCTGGGACTCAGTTACCGAGAAGTCTCCGAGGTGCTGAAGGTGCCGCTGGGCACCGTGCGCAGTCGCATCTGCCGCGGCCGGCGGATACTGGCCGCTCATCTCAAAGAGTACGCCGAAAAGCACGGCTACCTGTGAGGTCCGGGGAATATGTCTGACCAGTGCCCAATTACACTGGAGAAGCTGTCGGCCCTGGTTGACGGCGAACTGCCCGCCAGTCAGCAACGCGAGCTGGCGCAGCACATCGTGGCCTGCGATTCATGTTGCCAACGGATCGGGCAATTGTACGCGCTCAAGGTATGTGTGGGCTGCTACGATGAAGAACCAACAAAGGTACCGGCGGGGCTGTGGAAGAGAGTGCGCCGCCGACTGGACGAGATAGACTCGGTCGCAGACAAGGTCGTCACACTCGGCCCCCGGCCGGTGCCTGCCTGGCGCTTGGGAGCACTGGTGACAGCCGGCGTACTGCTGGTTGCCCTGGCCCTGGGCTTCCGGCACATGGCTACTCCCTCCGCTATGAGCTGGGGCAACCTCGCCCACGCCCATCGGACCATGACCGCCCAAATCCTGTCGGGCACGGTGGACCTCGGCCGGTTCGGTGGCGCCCAAAATGCTGCAACCGAAGTAGCCTGGCAGCAACCCCGCCACTCCCGGACGATCCGGACGCAGTGGTGCGACGGCCGCCAGGCCGTCTACGCCTCACGCGGCGCTGTAGTCTCCTACTTCGTGCTGCCCTGCGACAGCCTGGACGTCTCTACCCTTACCCAGGTGCGTGACGCGGACCAGTTATTCTACCTCGACGCAACACCGCAGCTATCTATGGTGGCGTGGCGCAAAGGCACCGGCTGGGGCGTAGTGGTCGGCAACCTCTATATCGAGCAGCTCTTTGCCCTGGCCAAACTCTATGCCGGGTCGGCTCAGTCCGGTCCCGGATTGTAACTATAGACCTGGTCCCAGCCCGGCCGGACGACGTGCCCAGTCCTCCTCTCCCCAACCGTAGAAGGTCAAAGCCGGCTACGCGGTGAAGCTACTCGCTGGGTGAAGGTGACCACACTGATAGCCACGATCACCCCCAACCCGGAGGCTAACAACTGCCCATGTCAACATCAGCCTGCATCATCCTGGCAGCCGGGGAAGGTACCCGGCTGAAGTCGAAATGCCCCAAGGCGCTCCTGCCGCTGTGCGGCAAGCCGTTGGTCCTCCACGCCATTGACGCAGCCCAGGCCGCTGGTGCCGACCCCATTGTCGTGGTTATTGGGGCGGGAGCCGAGCAGATGCGCACAACACTGGACGGCACTGGCGTACAGATCGCCCACCAGGCCGAACGCAAGGGCACCGGCCACGCCGTAATGTGCGCGCAGCCAGTGCTGGCTGACTATGAGGGAGATATCATCGTCACCTGCGCCGATATCCCTCTGGTTCGCCCGCAGACATTTGTCGAACTGGCCCGGCACCATGCCGCCACCCAGGCCGCAGCAACCATCCTGACCACTATTTGCCCTGACCCTACCGGCTATGGTCGGATCGTCCGCGACCAGCAGGGCATGGTGCGCGAGATCGTCGAGCACAAAGATGCCGACGAGCAGACCCGGCAGATTACAGAGATCAACACGAGCATCTACTGCTTCGAGGCGTCGGCTCTGTTCGCGGCGCTGCCGAAGATAACGCCAACCAACGTACAGCACGAATACTACCTGACCGACGTCATCCCCGAGCTGATCAACCAGGGCCGACCTGTCGGGGCGATTATCGCTGAGGATTGCGAGGAAGTGATGGGCATCAATACCCGTGCCCAGCATGCGGAGGCCGAAAGAATCGCTCGCGGGCGGATGCGCAAGCGGTAGGACGAGCGAGTTGGAGGCGCTACGCTGATTATGCTGGCAATTTTCCGCCTGGAGCAAAAAGCAACGCTGCTGCGCGAGATAGCCACGATGCTGAAGGCCGGCGTGCCGCTGGGCGAGGCCCTCCACGTCCTGGCGGGCCGCCGCGCCCACCCCAGGCTGCGCGAGGCAATCCTCGACGGAGCCGAGCACGTTGACAAAGGCCACCGATTCTCTGAAGTGCTCGCCAACTATCCCGACGAGTTCTCCGAGCTGACCGCCGCGGTCATTGCTATGGGCGAGCAGACGGGCCGCTTGGACGACTCTTTCGAGCAGGTGGCTGCCTACCTGGAGCGCGAATACAAGCTTCGCCAGATGATCATGCGCGAGACCTTTTATCCCAAGGTGCTCCTGGCCTGCTGCATCATCATCCCCAGCGCTATCCCCGCGCTGATCGAAGCTCTGACGGGCTCGGTATGGCTCGGCTTGTGGATATTCATCAAGAACATCGGCAAGTGGGCACTGGGGCTGGGCATGCCGATTTACCTGGCTTACCTCGTCTACCACTCGCTGATGGCGAAGAGCCAACAGTCGCGCGAGGCGGTTGATTCGATGAAGCTGCACATCCCGCTGCTCGGGCCGGTCGTCCGCCGCCTGGCGCTGGCTAAGTTCGCCCGCGCCCTGTCATATACTTACTCCGCAGGTGTGCCGATGGGAGAGGCCATCGCCCTGTCAGCCTCCGCCATGGGCAACTCCATCCTGGAACGACGCTTCAAAAACGCCGTGCCGCTGGTCCAGAGGGGCCAGAAGCTCTCCGAGGCGTTGGGCAAAGCTCCTGATATTGACGATATGGCCATGCGCATGCTCCGGACCGGCGAGCAGACCGGCGAGCTGGACGCCACGATGGAGCGCGTGGCTGACCACTTCGAGGTCGCCGCCGAGACCTCCATCCACCGCATGGCCATAATGGCCCTGCCCATCGGCGTCATCTTCGTTGGTATCATCATCGGCTACATCGTCATAAGCTTCTACGTCCAGTACTACTCCGGGTTCTGAGGCTGGTCGCAGCAGATCTCCCCCGGGCATATTGCTAGGCCCAGCGACACGGAGTATAATCAATCCCAGCGAGCAGTGCTTAGCGTGAGTTTCTCCACAATGCAGCATTCGGATGCACAACAGTGAAAGTGGTCGAACGCATCTCTCAAGCCAGATCCATCATCGCTGAGACCAAAACCGCGGGCAACACCGTCGGCCTGGTGCCGACGATGGGCGCGCTGCACGCGGGCCACCTCGCGTTGATCGAAGCTGCCCGCCGACGCGACGACTTCCTGGTCATCAGCATCTTCGTCAACCCCACCCAGTTCGGCCCCGCCGAGGACTACGAGCACTACCCCCGGGAGCCGGCGCGCGACGCGGAACTGGCCGAAGAGGCGGGCGTTGACCTAATATTCGCGCCCCCGCCCCAGGAGATCTATCCAGAGGGCTTCACCACCAGTGTCACCGTCACAGGGCTTACCGAGGGCCTGTGCGGGCGCTACCGCCCGGGGCACTTCCAGGGAGTCACGACGGTGGTGGCTAAGCTGCTGAACATCGTCCAGCCCGACCGCGCCTATTTCGGGGAGAAGGATTACCAGCAGCTTATCGTCATAAAGCGGATGGTGGCGGACCTCAACATCCCGGTGGAAATCATCGGCCTGCCGACGGTGCGGGAGGCTGACGGGCTGGCGGTCAGCTCACGCAACCGGTACCTCAGCCCCGAACAGCGGGCGGTAGCGCCGCGGCTGTACGAGGCGTTGCAACACGGTGCTGAGCTGGCCAGCCAGGGGGCGAGTGGCTCGGAAGTGGAGCAGGCTGTAAAAAAGATGCTGGCCAAAGTGCCGCTGTTTGAGGTACAATATGTTGAAGCGGTCCACCCGAACAGCCTGGAGCCGCGGGGGGATGCCAGAGCGCCTATGGTGATTGCTGCGGCTGCGTATCTGGGCGAGACTCGCCTGATTGATAACGTCAAAGTCGAAGAAGGTAGTGGTAATGCTTAGACTGATGACCAAAGCCAAAATCCAGAACGCTAAGATCACCGATACGAACCTGTACTACGAAGGAAGTATCGGCATTGACAGCGAAATTCTAGAAGCCGTGGACTTGCTGGCCGACGAGTGGGTTCTGGTAGTGAACTGCAACAACGGCGAGCGCTTCGAAACCTATATCATCGCCGAGCCGGCGGGCAGTGGTAAGATACGCCTGTACGGACCATGCGCCCGGCGGGGCGCGGTAGGTGACGTGGTCCATATTATGTCGTACTGTGCCATGGACGACACCGAAGCCCACGCCAACCAGATGAAAGTCGTGGTGCTGGGCGAGGGTAATCGGATTGAGGCGGTCCAATGATGCCACTCGAGAGCGACCTAGAAGCTGAATACCACGTGATTCGCGCCATTGTGACACGGGTGCTGGATGAGGACATCGGCCCGGGTGATGTAACCAGCCGGGCCGTAGTTCCAACCTCAGCCTATGCCACCGGCGTACTTGTAGCCAAGCAAGATGGCGTAGTAGCAGGCATGGCGGTTGCTTACCATTGCTTTACCCAACTGAACCCTGATGTCAGCTTCATCGAGCTGAAGAGGCCTGGTGAACCCTTCGCCGCAGGGGAGACACTTGCAGAGGTTAAGGGGCCAGCCCGGGCGCTGTTAACGGGGGAACGTACCGCGCTCAATTTTGTCCAGAGATTGTGCGGCATCGCCGCTCTCACGCGCAAGTTCGTTGACGCTGTTGCCGACACCAAAGTGCAGATCGTGGACACCCGAAAGACCACTCCCGGCTTGCGGGCGTTGGACCGCGCAGCCGTCCGTGCTGGAGGGGGCAAGAACCATCGCCTGGCTCTGCACGATGGAATACTGATCAAGGACAACCACATCCGCCTGGTCGGCGGAGTTCGGCCAGCTATCGAAGCAGCACGGGCTAACGCCCACGCTCTGTTCAAGATAGAAGTAGAAACAACCAACCTTGCTCAGGTGCGCGAGGCAGTGGCTGCCAGCGCTGATATCATAATGCTCGACAATATGAGCATAGAAATGATGCGGGAAGCCGTCGAGATCATCGGCGACCAAGCGCTGATCGAGGCCTCCGGCGGGATAGACCTGAGCAACGTCGCCGAAGTAGCCGCGATCGGGGTTGATATGATATCGGTGGGCACGCTGACCCACTCGGCGCCGTCGCTGGACATCAGTCTGGAGCTGCAACTGAGCCCCTAGCGTTGTCAACCAAAGACCAGATCAGAGGGGGTGATATTGCTGCATGTGATGTCGAATGGCTACAAGCTGACCGCCGCAGTAACGGCACTATTACTGGCTTTGGCCGCGCCCGGCGGTGCGCAGGACAACCTCGCCAGGGACAAGTCTTACCTGTGCACCACTGAGTTGCTGCCCGGATGGACGGGGTTGGTTGACGGCCTCAACCAGAGCGACCAGGCACCAGGATGTTTTGCCACTGACAACTCGGCGAACTTCCCCAAGGAAGTCATCATTGACCTGGGTGGCATCTGCCAGGTAACTCAGGTCAAGCTATACAACAGCCTTAATGGCAATACCCGCCATATTGCTGTGCTATCATCCATCAATGCTCGTGATTTCCAGCCCTTGCGCGAGTATTACTTCCCCCCCGATAAGATTCAGCCGCTCGTTCACTCCTTTCCGGCCCGCCGGGCGCGCTACATCAAGGTCACCATGTTCGACACCTGGACGGGGGGCGTCAACGGCGACAATTGTCTGTACTTGCGGGAGGTCGAGGCTTACGGCAACTCGGATGACAGCCTCGCCAATCCGGCCAGCCCTCCGGATGTGATGGCTCTGGCTCGCTGGCAGCAGCCGCTGGTCAAGCCCTACAGCGTGCGCTTATTCCGCCGCTACTGTCTGGAGGGCCAATCCGATATCACCGTCGGGGTACTGGGCGACAGTTTCGCGGGGCACGGTGACGAGGAGCATCCCACCTGGCTGGACCTGTTCATCAATCGCCTCAAGTACCACGGTGATTACCAGAGCATCGAGGTAATCCGCTCCGTAGCCGAACCAGGAGTGGACAGCCTGGCCGGCGCGCGCAAAGAGCTGGCAAACTTCACTGAGGTGGACCTGCTGATAATCAGCTACGGTACGCAGGCCGCTCTGGACGCGGTGCCGACGCTGCAATTCCGCCGCCAGCTCCAAGAATTGGTGTCCAGCGCCCAGCAGCAGGTGCCCGCACTGATCGTAATGGTTACGCCGGCGCCCTTCGCTCACCACAAAGAGCTGGCCCGCTACGCACAGGTCGAGGGCAAAGACAGCATGCGCCTGGCCCTCGCCAACGAGCAGGTCGCATCACTGACCGGTTCCGCACTGGTGCGGACGGCCTCGATCCTGGCCTACAGCCAGCGCGACATTACCGAACTCTACGACGACAATGTCGCGCTGAGCCAGTTGGCCCACCTGGCCGTAAGTCACGCCTTGGAAGAGCTGTTATGGTAAACCGGCAGCAATGATCGCAACAACGTGCCACAGCACAAGGAGACAGTAAATGCGAATATTCTGGGGCATCATCCTGGGACTGGCGCTATTCTTTCCCGGCATTGTCCTGGTACAATGGCTCGGCGAGGACGTGCTCGGCTACAAAGAGATGTCGGTGACTGACGGCTGCCTGGTAATGATCACCATACTGCTGAGTGTGATAATCGTTACCGGCGCCTACCAGCGGCGCGATTCACGCCGCTCCTCGCTGCCCCATTCCGCCACCGCCGGCCCGGAGACGGAACCATATCCCCAGACCGAGCCGCAGCGGGGACTGCGCCGCCCGCCACGCCCCAGTTCGCGGCGGCGTCGCTGAACGCTAACACAGGGACCGCCACTCTTGCCAAGATTGGCCAGTTGCCCATGACCGCCCGACTTCTTGGAGCTTCACGTATCTTCGTAATGGCACTGCTGCTGGCCGCAGGGGGAGCTTGCGCGCTGTTGCCGGGCTGCGGCGGCCCACAGAAGACCGCGAGCATCGGCACGCTCAAGGTGCGCCGCTACCGCGAATACGTCGAGGAGGGGCGTACCACCGTAAGGGTGGTGGGCGAGGTTGAGAATACTGGGGAGGCAGTGGTGGAGGCGGTGGAGGTGCACGTGACACTGCGTGACGCCCACGGCAGCGCCACCGGCATGAATATGACTCTGCTCGAAGACCTCCAGCCCGGTGAAATCCGCGTCTTCGATCTGGGGGTAACCCGGCACGGCGCGACAGCCGCCGTTACGCTGGAATTGGCCCAGCCGACGGAGGCACCGTGACACCCCAGTTTCACCGAGTTGGCCAAGATTTGACCAACCGATATCGGCGCCAAAACGACTAAGAAGAACGTATGAGCCGGCAGAGGGGAGCGCTTGGCGATGGTGGAAGCCCAATTCTGAACTACTGAACGCTGCTACGCCTTTGTCGGCTGCGGTCTGCCGCTCAACCTGAATCACCTTTGGATGGGGAGAGACTCGTGCACCGCAGTCTGTCCTTGGGCTTCACCCTTATTGAATTGGTAGTAGTGATAGCCATTATTCTCATTCTGGCGGCTATGCTGTTTCCGGTTTTCGAGCGAGCGGTCAAGTCCGCTGAAGCAACCAGTTGCCTGGCCAACATCCGCCACATCGGCCTGGCGGCCCAGATGTATGCCCGCGACCACGACCTCTACCTGCCTCCGGCACTGATTGATGTCCCGGGCAACTCGCTTAAGGACTGCTGGGATATTCTGCTTCAGCCCTACCTGGGCAGCAGCGACATCTACCTCTGCCCCGCCGACGAGAGCCCGACCGCCGGCCCGTCGTACACCAATTCGCTCAAACACAGCTACGGCATTAACCTGGACGTAGCGATGGTCGGCGGGTACGCCGGCGCCTCCCTGATAGAAACCCAGATAGATAATCCCGCCGAGGTCATTCTGTTTTTTGATCTGGGCCAGCCCAACTCGTTCGGCTGGCGGACCTCGTGGGGTAATATGTCCCAGTACGTCGCCGCCCGCCACAGCGAATTCAGCAATTTCGTCTTCTGCGCGGGTAATGCCAAGCACATCAGGCCCGCCGAAACGCTCACCGCCGGCGTCAACCTCTGGGAGCCGTGATCGGCCCACCCGGTAACCAGGCATCTCGCCTGCCCACAAGCGACGGGCGAAGCAGCCGAAGGCCCCCGACCTTGCCTCCGAGTCACTAAACAGCTTATAATTCAGCAAACAGACGGCGCGAGGCCAAACTGCCCGATGCAGCTTAGATACGTCCTAACCGCAGCACTGGTCATTCTCACCTGCCCTCGGTACGCTCACGGTGGCGCCGCCCCCGCCGTCCACTTGCAGGTGGCCGCCCACCGGATCGCCGACGGGCCCGCTCCCTATGTGCAAGACCACCTGCTGTGGGGGCCGGTAGACGCCGTGGTGCGGTGTCTGGGGGCCACCGTGGAGTGGCAAGCGGAGGCCCGCCGCCTGGTGGCAACTATGCCTGACGGCCGTGAGTTCGTCTTCGAGGCCGGAGCCACCTTTTTCGAACAGGACGGGCAGCAGCAGCCTTTGCCCGCGCCGATGGTGGTCTCCGACGACGTGCTGGTCGCGCCGCTGGGTGAGATCATCAAAGCTTTCGGCGGCAAAGTCTCCTGGAACAAGGAGTTGACTGACTTTTACGTGGCGGTGACTATGGACGAGCCGGTACTGCGTGGCGATGAGCAGGGGATGGCGGTCGAACTGGCGACGACCGGGCTGATAACCGGCGAAGTCAACTACATTGACGAGCCGTACCGGGCGTACGTGGACATAGCCGGCGCCGAACCGCACTCGCCCTCGGGCAAGCGCTACATCGGCCAGAACGGAGTGTGGCGGCTGCGGTGGGGACAGTTTGCCAGCCGGCCGGCGATTGCCCGCTACGTCCTGGACCTGGCAGAGGAGCAAGAGGTCGTCTGGCTGCCGCGCGCCGACGGCCGGGGTGGGTCGCTGATCGTCGGGCGATTCGATGGCGACGAATCTGAGCTTCCCATCCGCTATCCCGAACTCCAGCATACTCGAGTATATCAAACGCCGGATGAGTCCACTGTAGTGGAGATCGCTCTGTCCATGCCCGCGGAGCTGGACTACGATGTGCTCAGCCAGCCGTGGCGCATCCAGGTGAAGCTGAGGGATGTCCAGGCTCCCGAGGAGTTGGTGCGCCAGCCGGGGTGCGGGGAAATCGTCAAGGGCCTGGAAGCAATGCCGACCTCAGAGGGCATCGAAGTTCACATCTACCTCAACGAACTGATCGGCTTTGACCTGTCCACGCCGATTAGTGATGAGAACTGGCAGGTGAAGTTGACCTTCAGTAAAGCCCAGCTTTGTGATAAGCTTATAATGATTGATCCGGGACACGGAGGGAATGATAGCGGCGCCCGCGGCCGGATGCTGCTGGAGAAAGATGTCAATCTGGATGTGGGCACACAAGTGGTCCAGAAGCTGCTGGCCGCCGGCTGCCCGGCGCTTCTCACCCGCGACCACGATGTGTTGGTGGACCTGTTCGAGCGCCCGAAGCTCGCCCAGAGGATGGGGGCCCATGCCTTCGTCAGCATCCACGCCAATGCCATGCCCAAGCCCAATACCAACTGGGGCACCGAGACATATTACTACACGCCCCAGAGCAAGATGCTGGCCATTGTCATCCACCAGCAACTGCTGGCGGCGCTCGGCCGCAAGGATAACGGGGTACGGCGGGCGCACTTTGTGGTCATTCGCGAGACCGAGATTCCCTCGGTGCTGGTCGAGCTGATGTACCTCAATAATGACGAAGAAGAGCGGTTGCTGGCCAAACCGGAAGTGCGCACCGCTGCGGCTGAGGCGATTATCCGCGGCCTGCGCCAGTATTATGAGGGCCGGGCCGAGCCTGAGAGTAACGTCACGGCAGACCAACGGCCCACTGCCGGCGAGCCACCACCAGACGACGAGCAGACGAACGGAGGCGACTGAACTTTGCTGCGCATAGATGGGCGCGGTAATGACAACCTGCGCGACCTGACCATCACACGGGGCGTTAACAAGTACGCCGAAGGATCCTGCCGCATCGAGATGGGCGACACCATAGTCTACTGTACGGCGACGGTAGAAGACCGGGTACCACACTGGATGATGGACAGCCAACAGGGCTGGGTGACTGCCGACTACGGGATGCTGCCCCGCTCAACCCACCAGCGGTCGGTCCGGGAGGGCACACACGGACAGCGCAGCGGGCGCAGTCTGGAGATTGAACGGCTCATCGGCCGGTCGCTGCGCGCGGTGGCCGACCTGCACCACCTCGGTCGGCGGACGATCCATCTCGACTGCGACGTGCTCCAGGCCGACGGCGGCACCCGTACCGCAGCCATTACCGGCGCTTACGTCGCTCTCGCTGAAGCATGCGGCTATCTGCGTGAGAAGAAATTGGTAAAGACCTCACTGCTGCGCGACCAAGTGGCTGCCATCTCGCTGGGGCTGGTCGCCGGGGAGCTGCTGCTTGACCTGTGCTACGAGGAGGACACGCGCGCGGCTGTAGACATTGGGGCGAAAGAGCCTGGCGGAAGTGTTCGCCAAGCAGAAAGAAGTGCTGGCAGACCTGACCACATAGGAACAGATAGCACCCAAGGAGACTCATATATGGAATATCGTAAGCTGGGCCCAACCGATATGGAAGTATCTGTGATTGGTTTCGGTTGCTGGGCGATGGGCAAATGGTGGTGGGGCGACGATGTCGTGGACCAGCAGTCCATTGCCGCAGTGCACCGCGCTGTTGATCTGGGCATCAACTTCTTCGATACCGCGGATGTCTACGGTTCGGGGCATTCCGAACAAGTGCTGGGCCAGGCGCTGCGCGGTCATCGCGACGAGGTCTTTGTCGCCACCAAGGGCGGGCGGTACATCGGTGCGGACGATATGCCTACGAGCAACGTCAGCAAAGAGTACCTGCTCCAGGCCTGCGAGGCCAGCCTGAAGCGCCTGGGTACCGATTACATTGACCTATACCAGGTACACTGGCCGGATGAAGAGAACACCGCGCCCGAAGAGTCAATGGCTGCGATGGTCGAGCTTCAGGAGGCGGGCAAGATTCGCTACATCGGCGTCTCCAACTACAACGTCGAGCAGATGAAGAAATCAATGGCGATCGGCCAACTGGTCAGCCTCCAGCCACAGTACAATATGCTCGACCGCCACATCGAAGAACAGCTCCTGCCCTTCTGCCGGGAGAATGGTATCGGTGTGCTCTGCTACAGCCCGATGGCGCGGGGACTGCTCACCGGAAAATACGATGAGAATGCTACCTTCCCCGAAACCGATCACCGCAGTCGCCACCCGGCGTGGCAGGGCGAGCAACTCAGGCACAATGTCGAAGCAGTCCGCCGAATGGCGCAAGTGGCTGAGGAGGCGGGCAAGACTATGGCGCAACTGGCGGTGGCGTGGGTGCTCAGTCAGCCGGGAGTTACCTGCGCGCTATGCGGGGCCAAACGCCCGGACCAGATTGCCGAGACAGCGGGGGCGGCAGGCTGGCAACTCACCGCTGAGCAACTGGTGCACATTGACCGGATACTCAAAGAGACCGGGGCGGGATAGGATGATGCAGCACGCCGGCCGGCAGGTAGTGGTAGTCGCCTCGGAGAACCCCGGCAAGGTCCGGGAAATCCGTGAACTGCTGCACGAAACACCGCTGAAGGTAATCGCGCTGGGCGACCTGCCCAACCCGCCGCAGCTCAACGAATCGCACGACGACTTTGCCGGCAATGCCACGGAGAAGGCGACCGCGGCTGCACGGGTGAGCGGGTACCTGGCGATGGCCGACGACAGCGGGCTTCTCGTCCCCGCACTCGACGGGGCGCCGGGGGTGCACTCCAGCCGCATCGCGGATAGTGACCCCGAGCGCATCGCGTGGCTCCTGGAGCAGATGAGTCGGCTGACCGGCCCACAGCGGGCGGCTTCTTTTATATGTGTGCTGATCCTGGCGGATGCCCGGGGTAACGTACTGGGCACCTGGGAGGGCCGCGTTGACGGTCTGATCACAACGGAGCCGAAAGGGACAGGCGGCTTCGGATATGACCCGCTGTTCTGGTATCCGCCAGCGGCAAAGACTTTCGCGCAGATGAATCCACAGGAGAAGAACCAGGTGAGCCACCGGGGGCGGGCGCTACGCGCGTTTGCCCAAGACCTGCCGGGCATCCTCACCCGCATTCTGAGCGGCAAAACAACCCAATAACACTTTATGGCAACCTCACCTAAACCGCAAATCGAGACTCCCCAGCGCCTGCTATTGATCAGGCGCAGCTCCATAGGCGACATAGTCAACACGATGCCGACGTTGGTCGCGCTGCGCCGCGGCTTCCCCGACGCGCACATCTCCTGGCTGGTAGACCACCGCTTTCAGGAGATACTCCAGGGGCATGACTGCCTGGATGACGTCATCCCCGTACGGCGGCACAGTGCGCGCGAGATCATCCCGCTCATCGGCGAGCTGCGCCGGGCCAGGCGGCTGCTGCGCTCCCGCCAATTTGACATGGCCATAGACCCCCAGGGACTGCTGAAAAGCGCGCTGATCTCTTACCTGTCGGGGGCACCGCGCCGTCTGGGATTCGATGACGAGCGGGAGCTCAGTACCAGGCTGGTAAACGAGATAGTGCCCGGCGACCATAACCTGCATGCCGTGGACCGCTTCTTGCTGATGGCCGAGTACCTGGGCTGCCCGACCCAGCCGGTGGAGTTCCGCCTGCCGATCTCCCCGGCGGGGCGACAATGGGCGGCTGACTTTCTATCCGGCAATCCGGCATCTGCTGATGGGCGGCTGATCGGCCTCAATGTGGGGGCTTTCAAGCCGCACAGATGCTGGCCTACCGCACACTTCGCCAAGCTGGCGGAATTGCTGCTCCAGCACTGGGATGTGCCAATAGTCCTCATCGGTGGCCCTGGTGACCGCCAGCGGGCCGAGTCCATCAAGCAGCAGACAACAGTGCCGCTAATTGATGCCGTTGGGCATACGACGCTATCGCAGTTGCCCGCGCTGATTGACCGCTGCGCCGTACTGGTCTCCGCCGACACCGGTGCCACCCACATTGCCGTTGCGCTCGACACCCCGGTGGTAGCGCTGTTTGGGCCGAGTTTTCCCCATCTGACCGGTCCTCATGGCGACAATAACATCGTACTGTGGTCAAAGCCGGAGTGTGCCTGCTGGAACAAGCCGACCTGCCGCGACTACCCGTGCATGCGCGCGATATCGCCAGAAAGCGTCTTCCAGGCCATCCAGGAGCTACTGGCGCGCAATAGATAGGACGCCGTCACCGGAGAGCAATTTGCTTTTGGTATGATTATTGGCGAAGAACGACGAATTGAGTGGAATGACTTCGTGGCTCGCTCACTCTACGGCGATGTCCTCCAGTGCTGGGAGTGGGGCGAGCTGAAGGCCCGCACTGGCTGGCAGCCGCTGCCGGTAGCCGTGGCCGAGGGCGATCAGATTGTCGCCACCTGCCTGCTGCTCAAGCGCCCGGCCCCGGTTGTGGGCGGTTGCCTGCTCTACGCGCCCCGGGGGCCCATCGTGGATTTCAACGCCGAATCGGCCTGGCCGCACTTGCTGGCCGAGATGCGAGAGGTTGCCGTAGCACACCGGGCGATGGCGCTGAAGATAGACCCAGCCATTCCGGCGGAGCGCACCGAGGTCGTAGCCGCCCTGGAGCAGGCCGGCTTTCGCGCTCGTCACCAGGGCGGAGACTTCGGCGGCGTGCAGCCGCGTTATGTAATGAAGGTGGATATCAGCGGCGACCTTGACGAGCTGATCGCCAGTTTCAAGCCCAAGACGCGCTACAACATCCGCCTGGCGGAGCGCAGAGGCGTTGAAGTGCCCGAAGAATGCCGGCGGCACGACCTGCCCGCCTTCTACGAGCTGCTCAAGACCACCGCCGAACGCGACGGCTTCGTGGTGCGCGATATATCCTATTTCTACGACATCTGGGACCTGATCATCGAACCCGGTCTGGGACGGCTGTTTCTCGCGCAAGTCGCAGACGAACTGGTGGCAGGCACCATTGCCTTCATACTGGGGCATCAGGCCTGGTATGTTTACGGGGCCTCGAGTAACCGCCACCGCAACCTGATGCCCAACTACCTGCTCCAGTGGCGGATGATGCAATGGGCCAAGCAGCAGGGATGCACGGTCTTTGATATGCGCGGTGTTGCCCGGGAGATCAACGGCGAGGCCCAGGGCAGCACCGCCGGGCTGAACCGCTTCAAGCGAGGCTTTGCCGCCCAGTACGTGGAATACATCGGCGACTGGGACCTGATCCTGCGGCCGGGCGCGTACCGGTTGTTCGACTGGGCCCAGCCGATCACCCAACGCTTGGGCAAACTCAAGTCGCGGCTGCGCCGCTCGCGCATCCCCGCCAAGTCTAACCGATAGGGAACCTGGTAATGAGAGAACTGATCGAAAGCACACTAAACCGAGCCAAGCAGAAGGGCGCCGAGTTTGCCGACTTGCGGGCCGCGCAAGGCCAGCGGACGTCAGTGGACGTGGAAGACGGCCGCGCTGATAAGATCTCGCACGCCTCCATCCACGGCGCGGGACTGCGCGTCCTGGTGGACGGTGCCTGGGGCTTTGCGCCGACCAACAAGATCGCTACCCGCGAGCTTAACCAGTGTGTGGACGACGCGGTGGCTATGGCGCGCGCCGCCAGTGGTAATGTAACCGAGCCCGGCAGGGTCGCCGAGGTCGAACCGGTCGAGGCCAAAGTGAGCACCAACTACCGCATTGATCCCGCTCAGGTCCCGCTCGATGACCGGGTCAGTGCCGTATTCGAACTGGAGAAGGTCGCCCGCCAACAGGACCCCGAACGTATCGCCAACACGATAGCTTTCTACGCCGACAGTTCGGCGCAGATGCAGATGGGCAACACCTTCGGGACATATATCGAGTACGATTCAGTGCGCTGTCTGATCGGCGTAGTCGTCACCGCTCAGGACGGCGATGTCCGGCAGCGCGCCGCGGATTACCAGGCCAACGCTGTGGGCTATGAACTAATGGAGGATACCGACCCGGATGAATTCGCCGGCGTGGTGGCCCGCCGTGCTCTGAAGCTGCTCAGCGCCGCGCCGCCGCCCGCGGGCAAGTTCGAGGTCATCATAGATCCGAAGATCTGCGGTCTGCTCACCCACGAGGCTTTCGGGCACAACTGTGAGGCAGACGCCGTGTGGGCGGGCAACTCGATCCTCGACGGCAAAATCGGCGAGCTGGTCGCAGCACCGATGGTCACCATCATAGATGACCCCACGCTTCCCGACGCCAACGGCTCGTACCGGTACGACCACGAGGGCATCCCGGCGCAGCGGCACGTCCTGGTCGAAGACGGCGTATTGCAGACCTTTCTGCACAGCCTGGAGACCGCGGCGCGCTTTGGGGTTGAGCCTAACGGCTGCGGTCGGGCCGGCGGACACAAGTTCGCGCCCCAGGTACGGATGAGTAATACCTTCATCGCCCCAGGCGAAGCCAGCCTGGAGGAGATGATCGCTGACATTGACCACGGGATGTATCTGAAGGGTGGCCAGTGGGGCTACGTCTTTACCGCCCAGGGCCAGTTCACCTGTAACGTGGAGGAAGCCTACGCTATCGAGAAGGGCCAGCTCGGCCAGCACTATCGCAACGTCAACATCTCCGGAATGACTCTGGAGACGCTGCAAACCGTGACCGCGGTAGGCGATGACGTAGTATTGCGCAACGGCGGCACCTGTGGCAAGGGCGGCCAGGGCGTGCCGGTAGACACCGGCGGACCGCATCTGCGCATCGCCGAGATGGTAGTGGGCGGCCAGCAGTAGCCGAGGTTTTCACAATGATCAATACCGCTGAATGGATCGCAATTGGTCTGGCAGTGACGGGAGCGACCGTCTTCCTTAGCTACCTGATCTACGTCAAGGCCACTGACCTGGGCCACCAAGTGACGGCGATTTGGCGGGGCCTGGTGATGGTCTGGCTCTGCCTGGTGGCGACGATTATCGTGCTCGCCGGCGCGCGGTCCATCCTGGGCGGCCCCATCATTGAGTATTCCTCCCGCCGGGGCAGCTTCCGACTGGGCGGCGACGCGCCCGCGAGCTTCTACATAACCGCTGCTGCGCTCCTTGTAGTCGGCATCCTATTGTATGTCGCCCTACGCACTGTGCGCCAGCTTCAGGAGCCGCTCGCCAGCCGGAAGCGTCCCCTTCACGACGATTCGGCTCCACCAGTCCCACCGAAGTCAGAAGAAGGCCAGTAGATATGGTCACTGTGGCGATAATCCTATGGACGGTTGTCGCTGCCACGGCGGTCTTCTGGGTCTACGCTTCACTGATCGAGCCACGGAGCCTGCGTGTACGCCACCTTGACATACCCGTGCCCGATCTGCCCGAGGAGCTGGCGGGCCTGCGTATTGCCCATCTCTCTGACCTGCATTGCTCCGCGAATGCCACTGCGGGACAAATGTCGAGGCGGGCGGTAGCAGCGACGCTCCGGGAGGCTCCCGACCTGGTCATGATCACCGGCGACATGGCCGACGGCTCACACAATATGGCGTACGCGGTGGACCGGCTCGCACGCCTGCGTGCCGAGTATGGCGTTTACGCCGTGCTGGGTAACCACGACTGGGACTGCACGCTGGGCGCCTACCTGTACGGCACTCCTAATCCCCCCGTGGCACTGGGCCAATGGGAAGAAGCCCTGAGCAATGCCGGAGTAGACCTGCTGGAAAACGCCAGCCGCACACTTACCATCAACGGACGGACCGTCACCATCGTCGGCATTGGTGATCCCTCGTGCGGGCGGGACCATCTCGACGCTGCCTTAGCGAATTCCGCCCCGGCTGACCTAAAGATTCTGCTGGCCCATTCCCCCGACGCTATTGACCTGCCCGGAGCGCAGTGGGCCGACTTACTGCTGGCCGGCCATACTCACGGCGGCCAGTGCCGACTGCCCGGCTGGGGCAGCGTCTGGGCCCCGGTCTGGCGCCTGCGCCAGCGTTCCGACGGGCTGCTGCGGTTCGGCGACAATACGGTCGCCTACATCAGCCGAGGCGTCTACGCGGGTACCGAGGCCCGCTTCCTATGCCCGCCGGAGGTCACCATCCTGGTGTTGAGGCCCGGCTCAATACAGCCAATCCCGGTCACGCGCCGGTTTACGGCCCAGGCCAACCGATCTGCGACTGCCGACGAGAGGCACACCCATGCGGCTGTGGAGTAGTCTGCTGAGCAAGCTGAAACTGCGCAGAACACCGCCGGAGATCACGCGCCGCCAGGCGATGCAGGTGCGGCCCCTGCGTAATCCCACTCTGGAGTGGAAGCATAACGAGGAGGGCAACGTCGTCGCTACGCTGACCCGGCGAGCCGGGCTTAAGGGCAAGGTGATTACCTTCTTCCTGGCAGTGCCCGAGGCCCGGTCCATTGTCCTGGACGAGGTGGGTAGCTTCGTCTGGGATATGTGCGATGGACAGCACAGCGTCGAGCAGATAGTCGAGGCGCTTCGCCAGAAGTACAAGCTCACCCGGCGTGAGGTCGAGATCTCCCTCAACGAATACCTACGGATGCTGGGCAAGCGCGGCATGATCGCGGTGGCAGTACCTCGGGAGCTAATGACCGAACTCAGCGAGGGAACCAAACGAACTTTGGGCATCCAAGAGTTGGCGAGCGCCGAGGAAGCGGACTCAGACGCCGCAGGGGGCAACGCACACGACCCGGTAGACAACACAACTGGAGCCGTGGAATCACCCGATCCTCCGGCCCCAGATGATAGTTAGTACGCTTCGTGCAACACTACTCGGCAGCCTGAAGTTGCGCCACCTGCCGGGCCAGCACCGACTTCTTGCGATCACTGCGCCGCGAGTGGAAAGTACCTACCTTCGCCGCTTTGTCAATGGCTTTGTAGGCCCGGGCGAGTGCTGCTCCGATCTCTTCCTGCTCCCCGCCACGCGCCGCGTCCAGCGCCGCTCGGGTTGCGTACTTGATCTGTTCTTTTAGTTTCCGATTGCGCCGCGTCCGCCTGGCGGACTGGCGAATGTGCTTGTCTCGCGCCTTGATCTGAGGCATATGCAACTTTCTCCCGTTCTTAAGACTAAATAGCCGCCTGCCAGCTTGCTGCGCCGACGGCGACAATATTATTATAACACAGGGGTGCCTGGAGAAGCAAGCCCTCACGCAGACGGTCTGTACCAGTAAGCGCCTCAGCTCATACCAGGCATTCCCAAGTAAACAGCAGCCGAACTCCTTTCGGGGCGGAAAAGAGTTCGGCTGGACTTCTCCGTCTACTGTCTGTGATGCACGCTGCATTTAGTAGACGGTTCAGATCCGGCGACTCAACCTGGGCGTTGATGAGGAGGCGAGCGCCGTTACATCTCAAGCTGTGTTTGCTGGTTCCAATGGAGCTTTGTATAGAGTCGCCAGCCAAGACCTGTACAAGCTTGTACATGATTATAGCACATTCTTGGAGATATGTCAAGCCCCTGGCGAAAGTTTTTTTGGCTGAATCGTGGTGCCCGGCGGCTACCGTCGGCTAGACCAAATCAACGCTCAGTAATGCCTTGTTCCCCACCCCGAAGAGGCGTAGGACTCCTTCTAGGCCCAACGTCACTGCACTGAGCAGGGCACCGGCCAGACGAAACTCGCCCAGGCGGTCGGTCACCAACCCGGGCGGCAGGTCGAGGTACAACCGCCATGCGCGGGCTGCAAGCCGTTCACTGCTCATCACTTGCCCAAGCCACGAGGCGGATAGCCGACCCGGTTGCGTGCGGGAATACTCGTCGCGATGCGCAAGCCCCACGCGAGCCAGCAGATTGAAGGCGACGCCGGTGTACGGTTCGATCAGAGCCACGCGGTGCCGGGCAACGCGCACCAGCTCAGCAAAGCCCGCCGGCACGTCGGGGGTATGGTGGAGCCCCTCGACCACCACTACCAGGTCGAAGCTGTCCGTGGCGAAGGGCAGATGCAGCACATCTGCTTGCACGTAGGGAACGCGGTAGCCGCGAGCCGTCGCCCGCTTGGCCAGCCCGCGGAGTGCCTGGGCGGACAGGTCGGAAGCCGAGACGTCATAGCCCGCTCCCAGCAACGCCTCAACTTCGTAGCCGGTGCCGCAGCACGCGACGTGCACCGACTTGCGCGCGCTCAGTTGGGTCGCGCTCGCCGGCCTGGGGTCATCCTGTAGTGCTGCCAGCAGATGCGCGAGCCGCACCTGCATGCGCCGGCGCCGGTAGCGGGGATGTAAGTCGGGCTTGAAGACGGCCTTATCCGGCAGACCGGCAAAATGCTCGTCCTGCCCCACCATCTCCTGTTGCACCGCCGCAGGCAGTCCAGCCCAATCAATCATGCGGGGCACGCCCTCGGTGATGGCGTAGGCCACGTCGCAGGTGGGACAATACAACTCATCTTCCCCGCAGCGCAGCCTGCTGTGGCAGGTTGGGCAGACCAGCAGCTCCCAACGATCCCAGGTTGTCTCGATCTCCTCACAGGCCATAACCGATGCACTACAGTTCGCCACACCCCGCGCTCATCCTGCCACACTAGCCGTTACGCCAGGCTTAACTTGCCAGTTTATGGAACCGAATGTACACTAAACACGTCCAAAGCGGTAACGGTGTGAGTGACAGACGCAATAGCGGGGCCCACGATAGTGCCCCGCTGCTGTGCAGTCTATGTGAACTGAATGGCTTGAGTATGATTATGGCCGTGAACCACCCGACTCGCGGCAGCTTGTTCTCGGCACTGTTAGCTTGCCTGCTGGCAATTGCCCTGACCGGGCAAAGCTACGCGGCGGAGCGGAAACTGGTTACCGTACCCCTGCCGGCTCGGCCCTACCGGACGACCGACGCACGCGGCATGGTGCGCGTGATACCGGCGCAGGCCGTGGCCGACCGATTGATCGTCAAGCTGCGCCCGCACGTGGGGCCCCGGCAGATCGGGCCGCTGGCGGTGGCAACTGGCACACAGATCGAGAAAGTCCTGCCCATCAGCGGGATGCTGGTGGTGAATCTGGCCCCGGGCAGCGACTTGCTGGCGGCGGCGCAGGCCTTTTCCCGCCGACCCGAAGTCGAGTTCGCGGTGCCCGACACGCTGGTCTACCCCGCTCTGGTGCCCGACGATCCCGAGTACGACAAGCAGTGGCACCTGCCCAAGATTGACGCCCCCCACGCCTGGGACGAAGCGACGGGCAGCTCCACGGTCACCATCGCGATCATTGATTCGGGCTGCGACCTGGACCACCCCGACCTGGCCAACAAAATCTGGACTAACCCCGGCGAGGTGCCGGGCAACGGCCAGGACGACGACGGCAACGGCTACATTGACGACGTCTACGGCTGGGACTTCTACAACGACGATGACGACCCCACTCCTGAGCCGACCGGCGGGGCTGACGAAAACGTCTCCCACGGAACGCTGGTCGCCGGCACCGCTGGGGCCGTGGGCAACGAAGGCTGGGGCGCGGCGGGAGTTGACTGGCAGGCCAAGCTGATGATCCTGCAGGTATTCCCTGCTAGCGGGGGCGGCTCCGTCTCCAAAGTAGTCGAGGCCATTGACTATGCCACGGCCAACGGTGCGGACATCATCAATCTTAGCCTGGGTAGCCCATACAGTTCGGCCTTCTCGCCGCCGATCCACCGAGCTTACGAAGCGGGCAAGATCGTCGTCTGCGCCGCCGGCAACGGGGGCACCGAGTTTACCGCCGCGTCGAGCACCTGGGAGTCACCCGCCTGCAACGACGGGCCCAGTCCCTTGATTGACAACTACGTGTTGAGCGTGGCGGCGACTGATCGCTACGACCGCAAAGAGAGCCATTCCAATTACGACTCCTCCGGTGGTAAACTGGTGGACGTAGCCGCGCCGGGCCAGGTCATCTACGGCCCGACCTTCTACGAGCCCGCCTTTCCCAAGTTCGACGAATACTGGGGCACCAACACCGGCACCTCCTTCTCCTGCCCCATCGTCTCAGGCATTGCCGGGCTGCTCATCGCGCAGAATCCCGCGCTTCGCGGCAATCCGGCCACCGTTTACGAGCTGATCCGGAATACAACCGACGATATTGATGCGCAGAACCCGGGCTACGCCGGCAAACTGGGCACCGGGCGAGTCAACGCCGCCCGTGCCCTGGGGCTGCCCACCGCACCGGAGCCGGTCACCGACCTGGTAGCCGGGGATACCGTCGGCGACCAGGGCGGCAGCATCACCCTGACCTGGGTCAAGTCGGTTGACGATGGCGGCGGGAACCACTCCGTAACCTCTTACATCGTCCGTCGGCGTACGGGCCTGTCGGCACCGTTTACCGACATCGTCGCCCTGTTGCCTGGCACTGAGCAATACCACGACGGCTCAGTCACCGATGGCATAGACTACTACTACCTGGTCCGAACGACCAGCCCCTCCACTTATGCCGACTCGGAGACAGTGGGGCCGGTGCAATCTCGCGATGACTCTTCGCCGCCCCAGATAACCACGCTGACTGCGCGCGACCGGCCCAGCGATTCGGGGGGCGCCATTGAGCTGGCGTGGACCTACACCCCGCCCGACGACTTTGCCTTCTACCGCCTGTACCGTTCCCACCGGGACTTCACTACCGTCGAGGGCCGTACGCCCCTGATAACCTTCAGCGATCCAGCTACCACGAGCTGGACCGATACCAGCGTGGTGGATGGCGCCGATTACTACTATGCGATCACCGCGACCGACGAGGATGACAACGAGTACAACTTCGTTCAGACCGCCGGCCCGGTGCAGTCCTATCCCAACAACGACATCCCCTTTGACGCCGGCGTGCAGTTCCTGTCGGCTCCGGCCATACCCCTTGACCAACATCCCGCCACCTTGTTCGGCCTGAATCCGGCGGAGCTCATCGGGTGCTACGCCCGGTATGACCGACTGGCTGAGGAGTATGTAATCTATGCCGGGGACCCCCTGCCCGAGATCCTCCAGCTCGCCTTGGCGCGCGGCTTCTGGGTGAACCTGGCCAGCCCGGTTACGGTGACACCAGAGGGGGCCTCAGCACCGGGCGGTGACTTTGATGTGCCTCTGGAACCCGGCTGGCAGATGTCGGGCAACCCGTTCTTTGGTCCCATTGACTTCGGCGCATGCACCGTGACCCACCAGGGCAACACCATGGACCTGCTCAGCGCCTACACCCAGCATATCATCAGCGCCATCGCCTGGATCTACGATCCCGCTGACGCCGGCTACAAGATCGTCGCTGGCGACGCCGTCGGCCAGCGCCAGATCGCCCCCTGGCGCGGCTTCTGGCTGCTGGCCTACCAACCGTGCACGCTTACTATCCCCCGCCCCACCGGGGTCGTGAGTGTGCCCCAGGAACCCAGCCAGTCCCCGCCCAACGATGGCGACTGGTCGCTGCGGCTGGTCGCCAGCAGCGCTACCAGCCGGGATACCGACAACTTCTGCGGACTGCGTCCGCGCGCGGTGATCACCGAGGTTGACAACCCGCCGGCGGTGAGCGGCGGGGTTGACCTGTACATCATGGCCGCGGATTCGGACCGCCGGCTTGCGGCCAGCTATGACACCCATGCTGCTCGCGAGCACGAGTGGGACGTGGTGGTGACCTGGTCGCAGCCCCACGGCGAGGTGAGCATCTCCTGGCCGGACATAGCCGCTCTGCCCCGCGGCCACACTGCGGTGCTCACCGACCTCGACGGCGGCGCTACTGTCAACCTCCGGCTCCAGTCCCGGTATACTTTCACCGCTGAGCAGCCCGGCAGCCGCCACTTCGCGCTGTCCGTGACGCCGACCGCTGATCAACCCGTTATGCTCACCTCAATTGCAGCAGTACCACGCAGCGGTGGTGGCGAGCTCGTCTTTACTCTCTCTCAGCCAGCCCAGTGTGACATACGCATAATGAATATTGCTGGGCGAACCATCCGCGTCCTTGAGCGCAACCAGGCACGCGCTGCCGGCCAGAGCATTGTGCCCTGGAACGGCCGCGCCGACACCGGCAGCAGCGTGCCCAGCGGGCGCTACCTGATCCAGGTCGAGGCCGCTGCCGCCAACGGCACCGTCGCCCGCGCCCTGCGCAGCCTGAACGTAACACGCTGATACACAGGTGTCAGGAGTCTCTCCCAGGAAGGGATACGCCTTGCTTATTCTTAGTCGCCAGTCGTGGTCTGCGCTTGCCGAGCTAGAAGTGCAACAGCTTGGCGAAGAGGGGCGCGAGCCGGAGGCCGTTGCGGAACTGGTCGAGCGCTGCCGTCGGGAGGAAAGCTTCGACGAGCGACTGTGGCACGAGGGGCAGCACCTTCCCCAGCGCGCCGCCTGGCCGTATGACGAGCCCTCGGAGTGGGAAGAGATCATCGCCGCCCGGCCTGGGCCTGTCCCGGCATTTCCCGTGGACACCAGCAGGCTGGCGGAGCGTATCCACGGGGGGTGGCTGGGGCGCTGTGCGGGCTGTATGCTGGGGAAGCCGGTCGAGGGCCGCAGCCGCCAGCAGATTCGGCAGATACTCACCTCCGCTGGCGAATATCCGCTGGCAGATTACTTCCCACCGTTGGCTTCAGTACCAGGCGGCACGCCCTACCCCACCTCCCACTCCCCCCTGCTGCGCGGCAATATCACCCGGGCCGAGCGGGACGACGACACCGACTATACCGTGCTGAACCTGAAACTGTGGGCCGAACACGCCGCCCAGCTTGCCCCGGAAGACGTGGCCTCGGGTTGGCTCGCCTACCTCCCCTACCACCGCGTCTACACGGCTGAGCGCGCGGCATATCGGAATCTAGTGAACGAAGTTGCGCCGCCGCAGTCGGCGCTCGACTTCAATCCCTATCGGGAATGGATCGGGGCGCAGATCCGTGCGGACCTGTGGGGGTATGTGGCACCCGGCCAGCCTGAGATCGCGGCGGAACTAGCCTTTCGCGACGCCTGTGTCTCTCACACCAGCAACGGTATCTACGGTGAGATGTTCTTCGCTGCCCTGATCTCGGCGGCTCTGGCAACTGACGATCTACCCACTGCAATCGCTGGCGCTTGCCAGACCATCCCAGCCCGGTCACGCTTCGCGGAAGTTGTGGCCAACTGTATCGAGTGGTGTAAAGCGGGCAACGACTGGGAGCGGACTCGTGACCGCATCGAGGAGGAGTACGGCGCATATCACCGGGTCCACACGCTCAACAATGCCGCCTTGGTCCTGGCAGCGCTGCTCTGTGCCGAGGCTGATTTCGGCAAGGCGATCTGCCTGGCCGTGCAAGGCGGGTGGGACACCGACTGCAACGGAGCGACCGCGGGCTCGGTGATCGGCGCTCTGCTTGGCGCACAGGCGATCCCTGGGCCCTGGACCGAACCCCTGAATGACACGCTGATCAGCGCGGTCTTCGGCAGCCAGCATAACTCCATTGCCGCTCTAGCCCGGCAGACCTTCGAGTTGGCCCTGTGCTGAAAGCTGGGGCTAGAGACTGTTGCAAAACTCGTGGGAGGGGCACCCTTGCCCCGACCAGCCATTGGGCCTGGCTTGGTTTCCCCGACGAGGTGCCAACACCTCCGGTGATTCGCATATCGGGGCTGGCGGGAGGAAAATGCCCCCGTACTTTCCCTCCGGCATGCAGGAACCAACCGATAGAGCGACGAAATACTATTCCAGTACCAGTGATAATCGCAGGTATTGGCCAATGAACGCAACTGCCTACCATATACTGTTAATTGAAGACACACCGATGAACATGAAGATGACGACGCTGGTGCTGGAACATGCTGGTTTTACTGTGGATGGTGCCGCGAACGCCCACGAGGCGCTCAGCGCTGTGGCCGACCACGACTACGACGCCATTGTACTCGACGTGAGGCTGCCTGATATGGAAGGCTTGGAACTAGTACGGCGGCTGCGCGCCCTGCCGGCCACCCAGAACGTCCCGATTGTGGCGATCAGTGCCTGGGCCATGCCCGAAGATAGTGAGCGCGCGCTGGCCGCATGCTGCGACGGCTACATCACCAAGCCGATTGACGTCAGCCGCTTTGCCGACGAGATCCGGCAACACATCGTTAACTCGGGCAAACACGGCGGCCAACCACCTGCGGGATGACCTTTGCCCAAGGAGACCGCGAGCGTAGATGAAGGATCTTATCAACTTGCTTTGGGCCCTACTCGGCGCGCTTGTGGGGTTGGGGGTGGGCCTGCTGGCTGATTTCTTGGTCTTTGGCAGGTTCGGCGAGACCATTCAGCGGAATCCGACCGTAGCGGGAATCGTGTTGTTTGGCTTGCCGGCGCTGGGCATGGTGGCGGGAGGATGGGTAACGCTTTATATCACCGCCAAACTGGATAAGACGCGCCGGGAGAAGGCGCGCCAGGAACGCAAGAAGTTTGTGCCCAAGCGGCGCAAGAAAAAATAGATCAGGAGAGGGGAATTGCGATGAGCGAACAGCAAGCCAGTCCCGAGGAACTGATCGGCGAGGTCACTCACTACTTCCCACACGTGGGGGCGGCGGTCTTCAAGCTCAATACGGAGCTCAAGGTCGGGGATACCATCCACATCGCCGGGCACACCACCGACTTCACCCAGACCGTCGAGTCAATGCAGATTGACCACGTGGACGTGGGTGCGGCCGGGCCGGGCGACGACGCAGCCGTCCTGGTAACCGACAAGGTCCGCGAGGGCGACAGGGTCTACCGCGTCGAGTAGCAGCCCGCGCTGGTAGGAGCGACATTATTGTCGCGATGACCTCGCCACGGCTTGAGCGCAACCTTATCAGTCGCCAGCCGCTGAACTTGCCCCGTGCACATTCGTCTATGTTAGGGAACAGACGGGTTTGTGGTATAATATAGACAGTGGGGGCGAACTGGATTCGACGGGGAGGTCAGTGCGCTAGGGCTGCAGGCCGAGATCTCCGCTGCCTCGTAAAACGCGGAAACCAATAACTGCCAATAACCAAGTGGCACTTGCTGCTTAATCACTAAGCAGCACGTCCTCCCGACCTCGCTAATCAGGTTGGGGTGTGGCGTCATAAAGATTAGCTACCCGCCGGTTGCCGCCGGGCCGGCCGCCGGGGAAACTTAAGCCCGGCTAGCTTCTGGGTTAAGCCCCGAGCGCGGGCTCATCAGAAGCGAAACTCAATACGCGCACTAAGCCTGTAGACGCCTTAACGGCACCTCTTCGGACGCGGGTTCAATTCCCGCCGCCTCCACCAGCCTTCGCTCAGAAGACTCTGACAAGTTCCCCGAGCTACGGCTGGCAAGCCCCTGTCTCCGGATCGTCAGAGTTTTCCGAGCGAAGGCTGCCCGCCGTAGCCCAACGCAGTTGGGCGAAGGAGGGCTGCAACCTGCTGAAGAAGCTACCCCGACACAACTCGTAAGCCGAGCTCACAGACGGTCATTGACGCCACGGGGGCAAGCATGAAGTGCGTATACCTCATCCAGAGCACCACCCACCCTCAACAACGCTACATAGGCATCACCTCGAACCTCAAAGAGCGCCTAAAAGCACATAATGAGGGGAAATCCTTCCACACAGCCAAGCACACACCGTGGAGGGTTTGCGTAGCTATGTACTTTGATGACGATGACAGAACTGACGAATTCGAACGCTATCTCAAGTCCGGCTCGGGCCGTGGGGTTCCCCAGCAGCATCTGTGGTAGAGCATTCGCCTCACAGACAGGAGACCGCCCTGTGCCCAGAGCGAAAACAGGTTACCTCTTGTTAGGAATGCTCACAGTCTCGGTGTTGATTGGCCTCGGCTGGTTCCTATGGTCGTATTGGTGGATATATACCCCGGCCTATCAAGTGCCACTGGGCCAACTCCAGCAGGTCCATGTTCTCTACAAGGGCCACAAGCTTGCAGAGTGGTCAGACGCGGAGCGGCTCGAACAGTTACGCCAAGCTGTATCGTGGTACAGCGGCGTTGGTCTGCCTTACGCCACTCGCTGTCATGAAGCAAACACCTTCTTCGCACGCCTGCATCAGGCCGAAGGTGTCCCCGTGGATATATGGCTGCCACTCGACGATTGCCTGGTGATAAATGCTGCCCGCCCGAAGACGTTGTCGGGATACGCGATAGAAGCTCCCGACTTCCTGAAGCTGCTGGGTGAGTGGCTCATCGAGGCGACAGGTGATGCTCCGCTGAAGGAGTACCCTTTCCTGGACGAGCGGGTCGTCTCCCGGTGGCATCACTGGGCGGCCTATGAAGCCAGGAAATAGCGAGCAATGATGTGCTGGCGAAACTGAGATCAGTAGCCAGAAACGCAAAGCGCGAGCTGAAGGTCTATCAGCTCGTGCTCAAAGACCGCCGCACGCCGCGGCTGGCTAAGGCACTGCTGGCGGTGGCGGTTGGCTACGCGCTGTCGCCGATTGATATCATCCCCGATTTTATTCCCGTGCTGGGGTACCTGGATGATGTTATCCTCGTCCCCGGCTTGATAGCTCTCGCGCTGAAGATTATCCCGCCACAGGTCGTAGAGGACTGCCGGGCGAAGGTAACCGGTGGTGGGGTACGCACAGAATCACGCAGCGAATGATCTCAGTTTTCTAACTTCCGGCAGCCGTGCAGGAAGCCGCATACTCTTCCCTCTTCCCCATCCGTCTCGACCGTGACCATTCCCGACTGGCCGGTGACAGCCAACTCGACAGAGCGCGGCATTGGCCCG
>JALGTU010000197.1 GCA_029821195.1 Candidatus Zipacnadia bacterium | reverse complement strand
TTGCAGTGGGTGCCGCTTCGAGCAGGGGGGGAGCGAAATGACGGTCTCGGTCGTCATCCCGTCGTACAACTCCGCCAGGACCATCCGCGACTGCCTGCGGGCGGTGCTGGATCAAACGCAGCCAGCGGAGGAAGTCATCGTCGTGGACAGCTCTGACGACGAGACGCCTGAGATCATCCGCGGACAGTTCGCGCAGGTGAAGCTGATCCATCTGCCGGAGAAGACGCTGCCGGGTGGGGCCAGGAACATCGGCGTCGAGCAGGCCGAGGGCGAAGTCATCGCCTTTACTGATGCCGACTGCGAGCCGACCCCCGCCTGGCTCGAGCACCTGGTTGGTGGGCTCGACGGGGATGGTCTGGCTGGTACAGTCGGAACCATAGACGGCCCCCCTGATGAGGCCGCACCGGCCTTCGTGGATCGCATGCTGGAGTTCAGCGAGTTCCTGCCCGGCGCGCGCGAGCGTCTCTTGCGCGCCGGGCCAAGCTGCAATCTGGCGATCAGGCGCGAGGATTTCCAGCGCGCCGGCGCCTTTGACACCGATTTCTTCCCCGGGGAGGACACAGTCTTCTGTTATAGACTGACGGCCAATGGCAGGCTCCTTCGGCTGGTGCAGGCCGCGGGGGTGGTACACCACAGCCGCGATACGTGGGAGCGGGTAAGCGCACACCAGCAGAAGCTGGGCAGAGCCTTCGTGTGGGGCCGTCGTACTGATGCCCGGTTGCCGGGGCGGGGGCTTGTGCGGGTGAGAGCGGCATCCGGGGCACTGACGGTCTACAAGGTGGCGCGCGTCGCAGCCCGCCTCGCAGTCAACCCGCGCCTGTCCCTCCGGGCATTGCGCTGTGGTTTGGGCATGCTCAGGGCCGCCCACTGGTGGCATTGCGGCGTAAGGGCTGGGTTACGTCAAGAGCATGGAGGTGGGTCATGACCGCGCCTCATGGCGCTCCGGAGATCTCTGTGGTCGTTTGCACCTACAACGGCGCCGAACGGCTGCCCGAGACGCTGCGGCACACGCCGGCGTTTCTTCGCTGCCTTGCGACCTGGACCCGTGGCATGATTGAAGAGATCAGGAGACTGCGCAGAGAGGGCGCGGAGGGCTCGCGCCATGTGTTGACGGGGAGGGCAGTGGAGTGAACCGTGCCATACACCAGATCCAGCGCACCGGCCTGGTAGTGGACAGGGACGGGGACGAACAGCCCGCCTTCCCCGTGAGTATGAGCGCGGAAGAGGGTCAGGAGATGGGTGAGGTGCTCGACCAGATGGGTGCACGCAGAACCTTGGAGGTCGGTCTGGCGTACGGGATGTCCACGCTGCACATCTGCGAAGCCATTAGGGACAAGCCGGATGCCCGACACATCGCCATTGATCCTTTCCAGACGACCGAGTTCGACGGGATTGGCCTTCTGAACCTCGAGAGGGCGCGGCTTCGTCACCTCCTGGACTTCTATGAGGAGCCGTCTCACGAACGCCTACCCAAGCTGCTTAGCGCGCGTGTCGAGCTGGATTTCGCTTTGATTGACGGCGCTCATCTTTTTGACTGCGCATTCGTGGACTTCTTCTACGTTGACAAGATCCTGCGGCCGGGGGGCGTTGTGTGCATGGATGACACGTAGCTGCTGGCGATACAGAAGGTGGTCAGGTTCTTCCTCCGCAACCGCGGCTATGCAGTGGCGCGGGGCGTAGTTCCGTCAGCGATCGGAGCGAAAGTGCGCAGGACGGTCAAGCGAGTAATCGGTCAGGACAACTTCCGCGCGCTTCGTCGGGCCTTGGGGAGGGGAAGAGGAGAGAGAGACGGGCCGAGTGGCACGCTGTTGTTCCTGCAGAAGCCAGACCATTTCGATGTGCCGGACTGGAAGGCTGAGTATGTTGTGGATTTCTGAGCCAGCCGCATCGCAGGCAAGCAAGGAAGGCTGTTGAGGACCAAGTGCTCACAGAGGAGTCCAAACGGATAATACCGCACGAGCGAGGCCCGAAGTCGCCGGCCGCGTGTGATCACGTAGCGCGGTACATCTTCGCCGCCGATCGGGCCAAGGGACTTGCTGTCCTCGACATCGCCACGGGGACTGGCTACGGAGCCGCTCGGATGAGCCAGGTGACCAACTTCACCGTCGGACTGGATCTGGAGGAAGCTGCTGTCCACGCAGGCGCAGGCGCTTATCCGGATGTGGCCTTTGTCGTTGCGGACGCCAGGAGCCTGCCATTCCCATCGAGAGTGTTTGACCTGATAACCTGCTTTGAAGTCATGGAGCACGTTGCGGAGCCAGAGCGCATTATTGCCGAAGCCTCACGAGTCGCTCGAGACGATGGACTCGTGCTGATCTCTACACCCAACGCAGAAGTCGGCCCCATACGAGTAAGGAGAGCCACAGGCTTCCCCGATCATGTTCGCGAGCTGTCACTCGGGGAATTCGAAATGCTGGCAAAGAGATACTTCAATGGGGTCACCGTGCTCGGGCAGAGGTGGGAACGTCTGGGATGGGCTCAGTTTCTGAGGTGGTGCTGGTTGCAGGTGGCGCCCTTTTGCGTACGCGAGCTCCTGAGGCCAGCTACGGACCGCATCCGACACGTCTTGTTCCCCAGCTTGGATCCTACAGGCTTGGCCGAACCGGTACTCCGATGCAGCAAGCATTGGCCAGCGCCGCCGCCAGATCAATACTTGCGCCCCGTCACGCTTTTTACATGTTGCTGGGACCCGATCCGCGACGAGGATCAACAGGCGAGCGAACATGTGACATGGCCGAGATAGATGAGCAACGGCAAGCAGGCGGCAGGAAGGCGCAGCAGTCGTACCACCGCTAACTCTGGACGCGGAGTGTGCAGAGCTAACGTGACATCGAATGCGAGACTGTGATGACCGCGGTTACCGACGACATTACAGACACGTATGAGCCCACGCTCTGCTCCCATAGGGCGACCGCGCGCGGCACAATCAAGACCGGGTTGGCAACCCTAGTCTGTCTCTTGGCTGGGCTAGCACTGCATGTGTTCCTCGCAAGAGCCCTCGAACCGGCGCTGTATGGTCTTCTGGCAGTCGTTACCTCAATCATCATGTGGTGGGAGTTGTCGGGGGTAGCACTGTTCACAGGGGCGACTCAGTGGGCTGTGGCAAGCGGCGAACAGTCTTGGCTCGGCGCAGCCGGCATGGCCCTGCGGCTCAATCTGGTGTGGACGTTCGGGCTCATGGCGGCCTGTCTGCTTGCGGCGCCGACCATTGCCGCGGCTCTCGGCGATCCGGGCCTGACGCCCTACATTCGGCTCATGGCCCTGGACATCCCGCTGTGGGTGCTCTGGGGCTTGCACAACGCCATACTCAACGGCCGGCGGCGGTACGGGCTGAGGGCACTGTCGCTTTCAATCTACTGGGTCGCGAAGGTGATCCTGGTCTGCGGGCTGGTGGCGCTGGGCTTGTCGGTCAAGGGGGCAATACTGGGCAGTATCGGGGCCTCTGTGGTCGGCCTTGCCACGGCCTGGGCGTTCAACGGAATCGGG
>JALGTU010000052.1 GCA_029821195.1 Candidatus Zipacnadia bacterium | reverse complement strand
CAGGTCGCGGACCGCTAAGCGTTCTTCATCTCATTCCATCGGGCGATGGTGCTCCGGACGTGCTCGGCGGAGGTATGCAGTGCTGATAGCTCTTCCTTGGTCAGGTCTAACTCGATTATTTCTTCGACGCCCCCGGCGCCAAGCTTGACCGGCACACCCACGAAGACGTCGTCCAGGCCGTACTCGCCCCGGAGCAGGACCGAAGCCGGCAGGATGCGCTTCTCGTCGCGTAGAATCGCGCCGACCATCTGGGCGACGGCCGCCGCTGGAGCATAGAAGGCGCTGCCGGTCTTCAGGTACGAGACGATCTCCGCACCGCCGTTGCGGGTGCGCTCGATGATCTGTGCCAGCCGCTCGGGGTCGATCAGTTCGGTGACGGCTACGCCACCCACGGTGGCATAGCGGGGCAGAGGCACCATCGAATCGCCGTGTCCGCCCAGGACCATCGCCTGGACATCGCCAGGTGAGCAGTGCAGCTCCTGCGCGATGAAGGTGCAGAAGCGGGCGGTGTCCAGGCTACCGGCCATACCCATTATTCGCTCGCGCGGCGCGCCCAGGGCCTGGTGGGCGATATAGGTGGTCACATCCAGCGGGTTGGTGACCATTATGTAGATGGCCTCGGGCGCGACTTCGCTCAGCGCACCTGCGATTTCGGTGATGATCTTGCCGTTGGTAACCAGCAGGTCATCGCGGGACATCCCGGGCTTGCGGGCGACGCCGGCGGTGATGACGACCACGTCCGATCCCGCGGCGAGGGCGTAGTCCTCGCCGCCGGTGATGAGGCGACTGTGCCCGACCAGTGGGGCGGCCTGGGCGAGGTCCAGCGCCTTACCGACCGCCAGTCCTTCGACTATATCAATGAGGCAGACGTCGGCGGTATCGGCTTCCGCGATGCGCTGAGCGCACGTTGCGCCCACATTGCCTGCGCCAACAACGGTGACTTTCATAGCATCAACTCTCCGCTCTTGCTGGGTTTTGTATAAGTTTGTATAGTCCTAGAGCCCAGACTTTGCTATAATACCATCAATATGACGGCTGATGCCCTCGCAACACAGACGGCGATCGTGGTTGCGGAAGCGATTGTGCTCTACATGCTTTCGCGGTTGCTGTTTGTCTGGGTGCTGCAGTCGTTGGCCAGCCGCAACCCCCAGGTACGCGGCGGCCGACTGGTGCAACTGCTGCGGCTGCCCGGCAACCTGGTTCACGAATTCAGCCATGCCACCGGCTATCTACTGTTTGGCTACACGGTGCGGCGGGTTGTCCCTTGTATCTTCGACCCGCGAGGTCGTGGTTCCTGCCAACCGGGCCGGGCTTGGTCGCCGTTGGCTTTGCCCTGGCTGGCGACCGGCGCGGCGGCGATTGCCCCGCTGCTGGCGGGCAGCTTGGTTCTGCGCGGCGCTGCACAGACTCTTGGCATCCCGCTTCAGGTTGATGCTGCCGCCCACGCCAGCGTTGGAGAGCTGTTCGTCGCCAACATCTGGGCGAACCTGCTGGCCCTGGACTTTCATGCCTGGCCGACTTACCTGTTTCTCTATCTGGCCTTCAGTATCGGCTCGGAACTGTCGCCCAGCCGGCTGGACCTGCAGCGCAGCATTCCGGCGCTGGTGGGTATCGGCGCTGGCTTGATTTGCCTCTTCCTTGCTCTGCTGCGGGTTGCGCCGCAGGTGCCGGTTCACCAGTTCATCACCACGCATATGCACACCGCGTTGACCTCGCTCCAAGCCCTGCTGGACTTCGGCATTCTGACGACGGCAATCGTGGCGGCCGTGACGATAATCCCCGCGCTGCTTATCCGGGCGATCCGCCGCTGACGCCGGCCAGATTCACCTCGTCGCCTCGAGCAGCCGGGCCGGGGCGTCTGCCCGCAATGCTAACTGCGTGCCGCTGCGGCTGTCAAGTCGCCGCGGTTGGCGAAGTAGGGAGGTAAGCCCGCGGATTGTGGCGAATTGGCTAAGGTGGTTTTGATTTGTGCGTGCCTGACCTATGGCGGAGAATTGTGGCCTTCAATGCGGAAGGGCACCTCAGGCGTTGGGGGGAGTCGGGCTAATCAGGAGGCTGGCAATTATGTCGAAGAATGCTGCTCGAGCTCGTGTGCATCGGCGGCCCGAAGGGCGCCCGGCCTGGCCGGCTGGCCTTGTCATTGTGGTGGCATTGGTCGCTCTGGTTGGTGCCTGTACGCCCCGCGAGACACCAGTAGATACACCGCGAGTAGACACTACGCCCCGGAGACCACCGCCCGCACAGGATGCTGAGATGCCTGAGGAGCAGCTTAGCACAATAGAAGAGGCGGCGGGCTCCGTCGTCAAGATGAACACCATTAAGGGGAAGATCCTCATTGAGCTATTTGATAAGGATGCACCCATTACCGCCGGTAACTTCCTGCTGCTTGTCGAGGAAGGTTACTATAACCGGGTAAAGTTCCACCGGGTGGAGCCGGGCTTTGTGATCCAGGGCGGCGATCCCACCGGAACCGGCCGCGGCGGACCCGGCTTTACCATCCCCGACGAGCTCAAGCCCGAGCTGCGGCACGATCGGGGCACGTTATCTATGGCCAACGCTGGGCCCGATACCGGCGGCAGCCAGTTCTTCATCTGCCTGAGCCGGGAGGCCACCAAGCACCTGGATATGAAGCACTCCGTCTTCGGGAGAGTACTTGAGGGCATGGAGGTCGTGGACCGGATTGAAAAGGGCGATCCCATGCTTGAGGTGACCGTGGAGCGCGAATCGCCGTATGCCGCGGCGGCCAAAGAGGCCGCCCGCCAGGCGCGGGTGCCAGATTGATTGATAGGGAGGAGCAGCGATGAACCGGCGCGAATTTGCCTGTTACGCTGGTTTGGTGGCATTACTCTTGGCCTTCACAAGCCCAATATCAAGTGCAAATGGTGAAGCGATGAACGCAGGTAGCGACGCCCCGATCGAGTCACCCTGGGATATGATGGCTCTCTCTGAGCCGCCCCAACTATTCGACGCGCCTGGCTTTGAAGCCGAAGGCGTACAAGCACTGTTCTACGAGGGCCGGCCATTTGACGGCAACCCGACGCGGGTCTTTGCCTGGTATGGCGCGCCCCGGCACGAGCCGGGGGAGAAGCTGCCGGCGATGGTCCTGGTCCACGGCGGCGGTGGGACCGCCTATGCCGAGTGGGTGCGACTGTGGAACGAGCACGGCTACGCCGCGATTGCGATGGACCTGTGCGGGCACGTGCCCAAGAGCGGCCGCACCCCGCACGAGCAGGGCGGCCCACCCGGCTGGGGCGGTTTTGAGCAGATTGACTGGCCGCTGCCAGATCAGTGGACTTATCATGGTGTCGCCGATATCATTCTGGCCCACTCGCTGCTCCGGTCCTTTCCCGAAGTTGACCCCGACCGTATCGGGGTAATGGGCGTTTCGTGGGGCGGCTACTTGACCTGCATCGTCGCCGGCCTCGACCAGCGCTTTCAGTTCGCGATTTCGTTCTACCTGGGCGGCTATATGACCACAGGCTCCAAGTTCATTGGGAGTTTCGAGAAAATGGGGCCGGAGAAGACGGCCAAGTGGTACCAGCACTGGGATCCCGCCAACTATCTTGCCAACGCTACGATGCCGATGCTGTGGATGACCCGGCCCTTTGACGGCCACGAATTCTGGGCCTTCCAGAAGTCGTACCGGCTGGCACCGGGGCCGCGGACGGTGGCAGTTCCCGTAGACCTGGGTCACGGTCATAGCCACGCCTGGCCTCGGCCCGAGCCCTACGCCTTTGCCGACAGCCTCACGAAGAACGGGGTGCCGCTGGCCAAGATCACCGCCCAGGGCGAGTATGGCGGACGGGCCTGGGCAACGTTCGAGTCGCAGTCGCCGATTGTCAAAGCTGAACTCAATTACACCACCGACCTGGGCCTGTGGCGCAAACGCAAGTGGCACACAGTCGCCGCCGAGGTTGACCAGCCCAGCAGCCGGGCCAGCGCCGAGATCCCTCAAGGCGCGACCGCCTGCTACCTCAACCTCTTCGACGAGCGCGGGCTCATCTCCAGCAGCGAGCACCTGGAACTGGTCAGCGGCGAACCGAACTAGCAGCGCAGGCGCAGGCAGCGGCAGCTCTGAAGGACGCAGAAGCTGCATTATGAGGTGGGTGTTTGCGGGGACCGGTCTCACGTCGAATCATTTCTCGGGGAACCCGGGGCCATCGCGAGGAGGCACAAGAATGACCGGTGAATTCCGATTTACTTTTGGTCCGTGGAACATCCACGAGGGGGCTGATCCGTTCGGCCCGCCGGTGCGCAAGTCGCGCGCGTTCAGCGAGAAGCTGACCATCTACAAGGAGTTGGGCTTCGACGGCGTGCAGTTCCACGACGACGACGCCGTTCCCGAAATGAATGACCTCAGCCCAGAGCAGATCATCGCGCAGGCTGGCCAGATGCGTGAAACGCTGGACGACCATGGGCTGGTTGCGGAGTTCGTCGCCCCCCGGCTGTGGGAGGACCCGCGCACCATTGATGGCGCCTACACCTCCAACGACCCCGAATGCCGCCACTACGCGCTGGAGCGCAGCAAGCGGGCCATTGATATCGCCAACGCGCTGGGCACCGACCTAATTGTGTTGTGGCTAGCGCGCGAGGGGACCTACCTGCGCGAGGCTAAAGACAGCCGCGTCGCGGTCGAGCGCCTGGTTGAGGCGATTAACGCGATGCTGGAGTACGATCCGCAGGTGCGCTTTGCCATCGAGCCCAAGCCCAATGAGCCGATGGACCAGGCGTATATCCCCACCACCGGCCATGCTATCGCGCTGGGCTTTCTGACGGTGGCCCCGGAGCGCATCGGTGTGAACATCGAGAGCGCCCACGTTGTCCTCGCTGGCCTCGATCCCTCCGACGAGATGGGCTTCGCCCTGGCGCACGGGAAGTTGTGGAGCGTGCACCTCAACGACCAGAACGGCCTGAAGTTCGACCAGGACCGCTCGTTCGGCGCGGTAGACCTGCGCCGGGCGTTCAATCAGGTGCGCATCCTGGACCGGTACGGCTACGGCCGCAGCGGCGAGTGGGTTGGCCTGGATGTCAAGGCCCTGCGCACGCAGAAAGACGACGTGGCCACCCGGCACCTGAGCAACAGCCGGACTGTCTTCCTCAAGTTGCTGGAAATCAGCCGCAGCCTCGACGACGAGAAGCTTGAGGCTATGATCGGCGAGCGCGACTACGAGGCGCTGGACCTGTACATCGTCCAGAGCCTGCTCGGTGAGTGATGAAGGCCTTGCCACATAACTGCGGATAGGAGCGCAAGCGAGGCAACCGACACACAAGCTCGAAGGGCATGTCACCCAGCAAACAGCCTACCGCTCCAGCTCATCCAATGCCAGGATGCATTCGACCAGCAAGCCCGAGGCCCAACTGTGCGGGGCGGCCCAGTAGGGAATGTTGGGGTCGGTGCCGATCAACTCGGGCAGCAGGCCCGTCGGGGTCGCATGATCCAGGCAGAAGTCCAGGTAATCCAGCGCCTGCTGTCGGTAGTGCGCGGCTCTCTCCTCATTCTTCCCGCGGTATGACTCGGCTACACGCAGGCAGACCCATGCCGCCCACAGCGTGTTCACGCCACCGATGACCCCGCCCAGGTAGCCATCGCCCTCGTACCGCCGAATCCCCACGCCTCCGTCCAGGTGGCTCGTCAGGCGCACCTGGATCGTAGCGAGATTGGACTCGATCATCTGGCGCTGATCGGGGTATAGGGGGGAGAGCAAAGCAAATGGCTCTACCAGACCCAGCGTGGAGGAATCCACCACCGGGTCCTCCCAGCCGGATTCGAGGCGCCCGCGCGGGAAGTAACCGTCGCGGCAGGAGCTTAGTACAGCCTGCCTAGTGGAGTCGGCCACCTGCTCCCAGCGCCCGGCCAGCTTGTCCTGAGCTGCCAGTCTCGCGCACCGGGCCGCGGCGCGCAGGGCTGCGTAGATGGCGGCGTTGCTATAGACGAAGGTCCCGCAGTAGGTCTCCCATAAATCACAGGCCGGCTGATGCCAGCCGTCGTCGCCAATGTTCTCTACCAGAGCCTCGGCGGCCCGCTCGACGGTATCCCAGTATTCCGCGCAGGCTGGGCCCCGTACGTCCTCCGGCAGCGAGCAGAGGTAAGTGGCCAGGGCGTGCAGCGCCGAGGCGCTCTGGTCAATCTGGTGGAAATCCTCGCGCAGCGACCACGAGGGGGCAAGCTGGCCCTCCGCCCAGTAGCGCTGTCCCCACAGTCCCGAGGGGAACTGCACCTTCGCCAGCCAGCCGCTCAGCCCGGCCAGATAGCTGCTGAATCCGGCATGATCCAGAGCCAGTGCGGCGGCGGCGGCATCGCGCGGCCAGCAGTAGCCGTAGCCGCCACAGCGCAGGTAGTGCGGATCGAACTCCGGTGCTGCCACGAAGCTGTGCTCGCGGGCGTCACAGAGTAGCGGCAGCGCCAACAGCGCGCGCTGGTAGGCTTCCTGCAAGCGCGGCTCCACCGAGACCGGCCGGCGCTGAGCCAGCCAGTTCCGATCCTGCGTGATTGCGCTTTCCAGCAGCCTGGGGACGCCCTGCGTACGCAGTTCCAGGAAACGCTGGGCGCTGCGCTGGGAGCTCTCCGCGGCCGAGATCAGTATCTCGATTTCGGTTTCCTCGCCGGGCGCCAGCTCCAAATGATAACCTAGCGCGAAGTCCACCTGTCCGATATCCTCCGGCTGGCCGTTGAGGTGGCCATCGTACATATCGCTCTTCGCGCTGGAGGGCAACTGCTGGTCAATTGACTTGCCGCAGCGCCACATCCCTGGGCGCGTGCCGCCCACGGCCAGGACGATATCCCGGAAATACTGGATGACGTAGCCTTCCTCAGGAACGTAGCGGACCGCCTGCTTGAGCGCTGCTTCGCCCAGATTGAGGTCGAAGTAGTGAAGAAAAGCGCCGCGAAAGAGGTCATCGCCAGTGTTCTTGACGGTAACGATGCGCACCAGCGCGTCGGTTTGTGGTGGACAGAAGTCACGGAAGGTCAGCTTCAGCGGGCGTGTGGCGAGGTCCAACTCGGTGATCAAGACATTGGTCTGGGACAGGTAGCGCTGCCGGCGCTGGAACTGCGGGCTGAAGGTCCACATGAATTCGCCGTGACCCGGCTCGCCCAGATACAGCGCGGGCAGGCACTCGTGAACGTTCTGGGCGAAGTCAATGTGGGGATAGAAGAAGGTCATAATCTCCCCGGCGCCCCCCAGTGTCGCGAGCACTTGCCCGTTACCGACTGCCGCGGTTGGTAAGTATATTCCCATATCCACCCGGCCTTGTATCTTTTGCGCCGCAGCCGGCTGCTAAGCCTCCGCCTGCACCGGATTGGTCAAGCTGCCGACTAGGTCTAATTCTACTGTTACAATATCTCGGTCCTGGAGCTTGATGCCTTGAGGGTGGCCGACGCCGGCCGGGGTGCCGGTGGCAATGACATCGCCCGGGCGCAAGGTGATTATGCTGGAAATATACGCAATTGTCTCGGGCACGTCGAAGATCATCATCCCGGTGTTGGCGTCCTGTCTCACTTCGTCATTGAGGTAAAGCCGTAGGCGCAGATCGGCGATATCAGGCATGTCGGCCATCGGCACCGCGCAGGGGCCCATCGCAGCGAAGGTGTCGAACCACTTGCCGTTGAGCCAATTGAAGAACTTGTCGCGCTCGGACATCCCCTCGCGGCTGCCGCCCCACTCGCGCTCGGAGACGTCGTTAAAGGCGCTGATGCCTGCTACATAGTCGAGGGCCTGCTCGCGGGGAATGTGGCGGCCGGTCTTGCCGATAATGACGGCCATTTCGGCCTCATAGTCCACGAATCGTGAGTTGCGGGAGAGGATTATTGGTGCACCATCGCCGATCAAAGTGTCTGGCGAAGGTTTCATAAAGACGTGCGGATTGCCCTTGGGCGGCTCCTCTCCTTCTTTCTGGAAGCCGAAGGTCTTCGTCTCTACGCCGTGCTCGTGATAATTGACGGCCAGGCAGAACAGCTTGCCGGGATTGGGCACCGGCGGGAGCAGGCGCACCGCTGACCGGTCAATCAGCAGATCCTCTGCGGCACTCTCGGCAGCCTGCCGGGCCCAGGCGAGCCAGTCGGATTGGGTCAAGACGGTTATCAGCGAATTGTCCCAGCGCCCGGGCAGGTCGGCAGGCGGTTGGCTAGCCAGAGCGTCCAGGTCCACGATGCTTCCGTCCGTCAACGCGCCCACCCGTGGGCCTGCAGAGTCGTCAGCTACGAAAGTGACCAGTCTCAGCGTCATTGTACTCGACCTCGCTTTGTTGCGGGAAGCGGCGTGATTAAGGGGGTGTTTTCAGGACTTGTCCAGATGGTAACACAGGGCGATAGGGGTGTCAACGATGCAGCTCCCGGGGCGCCAAGCTCACCTCGCGCTATCAGCACGGTGCAGCCAGGCCACCAACCGGGGCGCGACCAACTGAACCGGCACGCAGTAGTCCCCTTTGTGTTTCCGGTAGGAGTCGCCGTCCAGCGTGACTTGTTCATACGCAGTCCATGTCTGGGGCGTTTGGTGACCGGCCAGATGGCTGAACAGCAACTGCCTGAATTCATCCGTCTTGCCGACAGCCAGGAGAGCCGCAGCATACTCAGCGATGGGCCAGTTATCAACCCATTGCCTGAAGCGGGTCATGCCGCCTGCCTCCCCATCATGGGTGACGCGGTAGCTGATAATATCTTCCATTTGCTCCTGGGAGAGGATGCCGCTGGAAAGCAACTCCGGCCAGTAGCGATAGTTGGTATAGCTGGCGAATCTGTCCTGAGTCATGGTTGTAAATGGCTCGATGCTGTGCGCTACTGGCGGAATGAAGGCTGGTTCACACGTTCGGTCCGTCACGTCTTGTATCGCATCCAGTATTGCTTTGCGATAACTGTTGCACCGGTCTTCATCATCAGGCGGATCGAGCACACCCGCGATATCCCGCAGGCCCCGCCAGCACCAGGCATTATTGTGAAAGTAGATGTCAACCTGGTCCCGAGTGTCTGCTTCAGGGACTCCGGCCATCAAGCCGTTTTCGGCACTCATCTGTTCTGCCCACAGCCAGTCGTGCATCTGCTGGACTTTAGGGCGGATGGCCTCGAACCACTCGCCATCGCCCGTCGCATGAACAAGCCGACTCACCAAAGCCAGCATCTGACCATATTCAGCCAGCGAGGGGCCGTAGTAGTCAATGCGGCCAGTTGTGGTGATGAAGCGCTCGAAGTAAGAGATGAGATAGTCCCGTGCGGTTTCGCCTTGTCCCCAGTCCAGCAGGCACTGCACCAGGGAGATTATGGTAGGAGGGAAACCGTCGTGGCACTTGCGCGCGTAGCGGCCAACGCCGTAGTGTGGATGCTTGCCGGTGAACGTAATCAAAGCTCGAACGATTGATGCCTTGCAGGCGTTAAGCACAGTGGGATCGTGGCAGGTTATGGACGCTCCCTGGTTGAAAAACTCGGTCCAGCGATCCCTCAGCTTCTGCAATTCGCGCGCAAAGTGGTCCTCGCTGATTGCTGCCTGCTCGCGCAGTTGAAAACAGCGTACCCCGCTGCGCTTGCCGTCAGCCTTCTCCACGAGACGGACGTAGACGTGGACGGCCCTGGCAGGACGCCGATCCGCGGCGAAGGCGGTCATCTCGCACGTTTCACTCGATTCCGGATTGCGGTAGGTATATTTCACAGCGGGCAGGTAACCGTCAACCAGTTCCAGATCGAAGTGCTCACCTTCAATCGCTGCCTGGACCCACGGGACATGCTCCGTTGGGTCAAACCATCCGGAGATCGTGCCCTCGAAGCTGACCTGTGGCTTCTCAACCGATTGCTCTGTGCCCAGGAAGGTGTAATCGTGCACCGGCGGCAGCTCGTATTGATTCTGGAAAGCCACAAAGTCTTTCATCTATATCAGAGCCTCCTGATCTGAACTGGCGCTGGCTGTGAGGTTCCTTGCGCCAGGCAGCGGCTCCTTCGCACCCCGGAGGAAACAATAACGGGGCACGGGCATCTTTACCGCCGCGTGCCCAAGGGGTATAATATGTACGGAAATGCCTCCACAAGATATCGGCGTATTGGTAAAGCCCGCCGGGCCCGACTGTAACCTGGCGTGCACATATTGCTTCTACCGGTCCAAAGCATCGCTTTATCCGCATAGCCCCCGGCACCGGATGTCGGATGAGGTACTTCAGGAGTTCATCCGCCAGTATATGAGCATGAGCGGGCGGCAGGTGTCGTTTGCCTGGCAGGGCGGCGAGCCGACTCTGATGGGCCTGGAGTTCTTCCGCCGTGTTGTCTACTACCAGCAGAAGTTCGGACGCAGCGGCCAGATGGTCTCCAATTCGCTGCAAACTAACGCGATTCTGCTGGACGATGACTGGTGCCAGTTTTTGGCCGAGTACAAGTTCCTCGTCGGGATCAGTATTGACGGGCCGGCCGATGTTCACGATCGTTTCCGCATCTATCCCAGCGGTACGGGTAGCCACGAGCCGGTCATCGCCGCGTTGCATCGGCTCCAGCAGCACGGCGTAGAGCACAACGTGCTGGCGATGGTCACCCCGGCCAATATTGATCAGCCCGAGCAGATCTACGAATACCTCACCGAAGAGCTGGGCCTGGAGTATCTCCAGTTCATTCCGCTGGTGGAAAAAGACCCCGCCAGCGGCAAGCTGGCCGACTTCTCGATTGATCCCCACGCCTACGGGGAATTCCTGTGTCGGGTATTCGATCTGTGGGCACGTGAGGCGGAGCCCCAGGTGCACGTGCGAATGTTCGACGACCTGCTCACGCTGCACGCGGGGATGGAGGCGCCCTCGTGCCTGCTGCGGGAGTTGTGCGGCACGTACGTGGTGATCGAGCACAACGGCGACGTCTACTGCTGCGATTTCTTCGTCGAGCCGCAGTGGAAGCTGGGCAATCTTATGCAAACGCCGCTGACCAAGTTAGTCGAGAGCAAGACCTTCGCCCGATTCGCTCGGCGTAAGTCAGAGCTGGGTCACAAATGCCGGGAGTGCGAATGGCTCCGGTTCTGCTGGGGTGGCTGCCCCAAGCATCGCTTGGTATATGCCGACGACCCCTCCGTACCCAGCTACTTCTGCGCCGGCTACCGGCAGCTCTTCGCGCATAGCCAGGAGCAGCTCGAGCGCCGTGCGCGCCGCTACATGGCGCAGCAGCGCAATCCTGCCCTCAGCTACGAAAACGTGGGGCGCAACGACCCTTGCCCCTGCGGCAGCGGCAAGAAATATAAGAAGTGCTGTATGCTTTAGTCGAACGCATCTGAGCATTGTGATAGAAGGTGTTGAAGATGGCGAAAGAGAAGAATCTGTGCGTATGGTATGATGAGACCTCAGGAATCAAGAGAGCCTACGACCGCGGGCTGATTGACAAGCATTGGGTCGAGGACTATTGCTACAACGGCGGCAAAGGCTGCGTACGCAAGCGGCGGTTTGAGCAAGAAGGCTACGTTTCACCTGACTATGTGCTACCCGACGGTACGGAAGACGAGAATCTCAAGCGCCAAAGCTTTTAAGCGTAATTGCTTCACTGGTAAGACGCAGGGCCGCTCTGGCTGTACGAAATCGGAGGTAAGAGCAATGCAGCGATACTTGGTAGTGCTGTTGGTAGCCGGCATCATAGTGGCGGGCTGCGGGATAGGCTACGGGGAGAAGTTCATGGGTGAGATGCACGTCATCGGCCATCAAGGAGGCGCAGATGGTGGCGAGGCCGGCGATATTGACGGTGACGGGAAGATTGACGTGGTCGTCGCCGCCGAGGAAGGCGGCACTGTCGTCTGGTACAGGCAGAACAGCCCCGACGACTGGACTGAGTATATCCTCGCGGCTGATCTGCCCGGTCCCGAGGATGCCGCCGTGGGCGATCTCGACGGCGACGGGAAGATGGATGCAGCAGCCTCCTGTGAGGGCGATATGCTCGTTATCATGATCCAGCCCGAAGATCCCACCGAAGTGCCGTGGCCCCAGGCGGCGATCCTCCAGGGCTCGGAGCTGATCGGCAGCGCTATTAACTGCCACATGCACGACGTTGACCTCGACGGCGACCTGGACGTGATGTACTGCGACAAGAAGGGTGGCGACAAGGGCGGCATCTACTGGGTGGAGAATCCCTCCCCCAAACCGGTGACGGTCATTAGCAACTGGGTACGCCACCGCATGATCCTGCAAGAGGGCTCCTGGTGGGCTGAGCCGCTGGATATCACTGGCAATGGCAAGAGCGACTTTCTGTGTACCGCGCGGCGTAACGGCCACAAGGTTTTCTGGCTGGAGCGCCCCGAGGATGTCAAGCAGGAGTGGATCTACCACGAGATCTCCGGCACAGTTAAGGATCCGCGCTGGATGGCGCTGGGCGATATCAGCGGCAACGGCGACAAGATGGACTTCGCGCTGGGTAACCACGGCGGCTACAACAAGATCACCTGGTTTGAGCATACCGCTGAAGGCTGGACCAAGGAGCATCTGATTGCCAATATAAGCCGATGTATGGGTGTGCAGGTCGGCAATATTGATGATGATCCCGAGCTCGAGGTCGTGGCGAATACTTACGTCGGCACCTCTGGCCCTAGCCAGGTGCTGGTCTACGACCGCGATGCGGATGGTAATTGGGAGAAGTCGCTCATCAGTGCTTCAATGGGCGAAGGCGACTGCATCCTGCGGGTGGACATTGATGGCGACGGCGTCGCCAGCGAGTTCATCACCACCCACGGTGGTAAAGGTCAAGGGGAAACGCTCAACGCCATCGTGTGGTGGAAATTCCAGCCGGCAAGCGTGGAATAAAAGGGCTGCCAACCAGGGATGGCGGGGGAGCAACACCCAGGGCCACACAGGCGGGATGCCTGTGCCACCGTTCAGCAATGTAGGGGCGGAGGTTCGCAAGAACTTCCGCCCGCTGTTCTTGGTATGCCGTCGCCTCACAGAACGAGGCGGGTGGACGTGCTTACCCACGTTCGCCCCTACGGACGGCGATGGCAAGCTTGCCCGCGCTGTTGTACTTACCCTCGTCTCGCCATACCTCGTACGCCCAGTGTTGCCAGAGTGGATCAGTGCGGATGGAGAAGTCGTCGGGATAGTCTTTGCCAATGAATCCGCCGCCGTGACTGCCCAGCTTCACGAGCATCTCGCGGGCCTTTGCCTTGATGGTCTGCTCGTCGCCGGTTTGCAGCGTCTTCTGGATGTCCACCGGACACCAGTAGGTCACCCGATCAGAGAAGTCAGCCATTAGGTCCAGGTCATTGAGTTCGGGCTGGTCGAACTGGAAGACATCCATGCCCAGGTCCACGAGGGGCGGAATTATGTCCCTTACGTAGCCGCACGAGTGCATCCAAACGGTCAGGCCCCGACTGTGCGCATGGTTGATGAGCCGCTCGAAGTCGGGCTTGAAGATCTCGTGCCACATCTGGGGGTTAATCATCAGGCTGTCTTCAGTGCCCCAGTCCTCGCAGTAGAAGACGCCGTCGGCGCCGATATCCGCGTAGATCTCGACTTGCTGAAGCACCAGGTCGTTGACCATCCGGTTGAGTCGCCTGACCTTTTCGGGATACAATGCGCAATCGCACAGGTAGTTCTCCAGCATCCGCAGCTTACGGGCCACATTGAAGCTGCAGCCGGGCAGGCTGCCGAGCATATACTTGTCGGCGTGCTCTTCCCGAGCCTGCGGCCCATGTTCGTAGCGGGCGGGATTAGCGATGTCGGGCGGCTGGTAGCTATCAAGCTGTGCCCAGTCGGTGATGGCGGGCTTGACGATCTCCCCACGCCTGATCCTACCCTTCAGCCGCCGCTGTGTACAACCCCAGCTATCCACCATTATCTCGCCGCCCTTGCCATCGTCTTCCCAGATCGCCTCGCGGTCGCTGGGAAGCGCGGCGGGGCCGATGCCAACGGTGTCTCTGATGCGCGGCTGCCCGTTGAAATCGGTGAAAGTCAAGCCCACCCGGGGAGGATTGTCACGTTCAACAACCTTGCGAATGATCTCACGGGATGTCACTATCAGCCTCCGTAATTCCACCGACCTGGATAAGGGGACAGATTCAATGGAGGCCGGCTATTATTGATGGCTTATACTATTCACTGGTGGCACATTTGTCAACCACGCGGCAGCATAGCCAAAAAGTGTCACCGGTGCCGCCGTCGTCGCGGGCCTATTCCCTTGACAGGAAGTGCCGTCTTTGCTATCATTCTCACGCCCAGGGCACACTAACATGGATTGTCTGCCGGAAAAGCATTGTATTGTTAGCAGAGGTGAATGCCCATAAGCCCAAGAAGTTATCGGATCAATGAACGCATCCGCGCATCACAAGTACGGGTGATTGATCCCGAAGGCAACCAAATTGGCGTGATGGCTATTGAAGAAGCCCGGGACGAGGCCATTAAGCGAGACCTCGACCTGATTGAACTGGCTCCCGGCGCAGACCCGCCGGTCTGCCGCATAATGGACTACGGCAAATTCCGCTACGAGCAGCAAAAGAAGGCCAAGGAAACGGCCAAGAAGTCCAAGCATATCGAGATGAAAATGATACGCGTGCGGCCCAATACCGGGATACACGACATCAACTTCAAGCTCAAGCGAGCCATAGAGTTCCTGAAAAAGGGCAACAATGTAAAGGTTAACGTCATATTCCGTGGCCCCGAGTTGCGCCATAAGCATATCGGGCGCGAACAGCTGCAGAAGTTCATTGACGGGTGCAAAGAACTGGCCGAGACCGATTCTCCACCCCATATGGAAGGGAATCAGATGGTCATGGTCTTGCGCCCGAGAGAGGTCAACTGAATAGTCACAACTATACTTGTCTGGGAGTAACAGCGCCCAGGCCCTTGGGGTCTGGGCTTAGAGTTCGCATCGGGCGGGGCCATCACAGGAGAAAGTAGATTATGCCCAAGAAGAAGATGAAAACCAAGAGTGCTGCGAAGAAGCGGTTCAAGATCACGGGCACGGGCAAGATAATGCGTCGCCAGACCGGGCAGAGCCACCTGCTGTCGAAGAAGTCCAGCCGCCGCAAGCGCCGGCTCAGTGATGAGCAGGAAGTCACCGGCAGCGACGCCCGCCACGTCAAGGGGCTGCTGCCGTACGACTAGTTCTGCCGCCTGGCCAAGCGATACTTGACCAGACGAGCCCTCGAAGGAGTTAGCCAGATATGCCGCGAGTGAAAACCGGACCGACGCGTCGGCGTCGGCATAAGAAGATACTCAAGGCTGCCAAGGGTTACTGGGGTGGCCGGCACCGCCTGGTCAAGAGTGCTAAAGAAACGGTCATGCGCGCGGGCAACTACGCCTGGCGCGATCGGCGGGCCAAGAAGCGCGACTTCCGCCGGCTGTGGATCGCCCGGATCAATGCGGCCTGCCGCCAGCGCGGACTTACCTATAGCCAGTTCGCCGGAGGTCTGCGTAAGGCCGACATCGAGATCAACCGCAAGATGCTGGCACACCTGGCAGTCGAAGACCCCGAGGCCTTCGATTCAATATTCGAGCAGGCCCAAGCCGCGCTGAACTAGACCGGTGTCATAGTGAAGCAGTTGGCAATGCGTGCCTCCGTAGTGGAAGTGCACACATCTTTTTCGGAGTAGGTGCTCCTCCCATGTCTGAAGGCAGTGAGTTGGGCTGCGTACGATTGGAGCCATCAGATCCAGTGGCCGCGGGCAGTCGGGGCACCTGGCGGCTGATTTACACGGTCGGATCGCGGGGTATTGCCCTAGGCGGCGGGCTGAGGATTATGCCGCCGCACCAGGGCAAGACGATCTGGGAGGTGGGGAAGGTCATCGCGACGGCCTCGCGGCCCGGCGTCAGTTGCGAAGTGGCGGTGGACAACGTCTATCCTCAGACTTACCACTGGCGGCGCCCCTCGGCTGTTTTCGTGACTGTCCAGGGGGCTCGGCTGGAGCCAGACGACGAAATTGTGGTGACATTGGGCGAGCGGGGCGACTACGTCAGCGGCTACTTCCGCCGGGCTAAAGCCCCGGAGATAGCTGTCCCTCACGCCTGGTTTGAGGTTTGGGTAGATACCGAGGGCAATGCCTCCTACATTGTGCCGCCCCGCGGAGGCGACGGCTACCAGCGCCTGGAGGAAGTACCCGCGCTCGACGTCGTCGGTGGTGAGCCCGATCACTTCGCGGCGATTGCCCGCCAGCCGGCTCGATCCGGCGAGCCGTGGCGAATGCTCATCTGCGCCCGCGATAGGTACGACAATCGCGCCGAGAACTACTGTGGCTCTCCCCAGTACGACCCTGAAGACGCCGCTGCTGCGGCTGACTTTGACCAGCAGGCAGCGGGCAGCGTGGAGGTGGAAGTCACCGGCGGTATTCCGTCGGGGCAGCGGATAACGGTCTACGATCCCGTCCAGGAATTGATCGGCACCAGCAATCCGATTTGCCCGAACTTTGCTGAGCCATACAATATCTACTTCGGTGACCTCCACGTGATGACGGGCCGGGGCAATCCCTATGAAGGGCAGGGCAGCGACCACCCCACAAGCTACCGCTATGCCCGCGACGTCGAGGGACTGGACTTCGCAGTGGTGACGATCGGGGCGCCCAATCAGGAGGTCTGGGAGCAGGACCTGGCCGGCGATGCCGAGTTCAACGACGCGCATCGCTTCGTCACCTTCCCGGCCATCGAGTTGTATTTCAAGACCGGGCATAAGAACGTCTACTTCCCGGTGCCTGACCCGCCGCTGCTAAAGGCGGGGAGCGCTGAGGAGTTGTGGGAAGTAATCGGCGATACGGAGTGCATGGTGATACCGCACCATCCCAACTGCCACTCCGAGTCCGTACCGCGCACCGGCTGGGGCACGTACGATTTCGATAGCATCAACCCGCGCTACGAGCGGCTGATTGAGATCTGCCAGAACCGGGGCTCATTTGAGGTTGACGAAATCGGCGGTGCCGTCTACCTGGGCGGGTACGGTTCGTCGGTGCAGGACGCGCTGGCCCGGGGGCTGCGCCTGGGCTTTGTGGGCGGCTCGGACTCGCACGTCGGGCTGGCCGGTGAGCATCGCAGTGCGCTGGGCGGGCTGGACCCCGAAGAAGTCGTGATGGGCGGCTTCACCGCGATACTGGCGGAAGAGCTGACCCGCGAGTCACTCTGGGAAGCGCTCCAGGTGCGCCGCTGCTACGCCACACTGGCCTCCCATATTCTGCTGTCGGTGAAGCTCAACGGCCACTGGATGGGCTCAGAGCTGACCGAGGCGCAGGTCGGCCCGGAGCGCACGCTGGAAATC
>JALGTU010000051.1 GCA_029821195.1 Candidatus Zipacnadia bacterium | reverse complement strand
CGGAACTGCACCGGATATTCCCCCGGGGCCAGCGCGTCTTCGTTAGCCAGCACCGCCTCAAGTTTGACGGGGCGACCGGCGTAGCCGTGCACAGGCTCAGCAAACAGGCACCAGCGCAGCGGCGCCCAGCCATCACACAGGACATCTACAATTCCGGCCTTCCACTCCCGCCAGAAGGTCCACAAGCCCTCTCCGGTGAGCCCTTGATCCACCGTACCGGTGATATTGAAACCGCAGAGCTGGGGGTTGGAGCGCACCAGATCGAACTGGAGGCGTCGCTGGTAAGCGTGTTGCCGAAAGCTGTCGCGGAGCAGGTCCTCTGCCGAGGGGTAGATACCGTCAAACCCCAGGCGCTCCCAGTCGGCCTTTAGGTTCTCGGCCATTGAACGCAGAGTCGTTACATCGTGCAGGTCATCCCGGGCGCCCATCTGCTCACACCAGCGCAGTTCACGGACGGCGTTCATCATACTTCCGGTCCCGTACTCGGACAAGAACACCGGCTTGGTGCCGGACCCCAACGTCCGGATAAACGCCTTGGACTCTGCTGAATGCGGCGGCCGCGGGTAGATATGGAAGTCGCCGGCGGGGTTCTGATGGCGCTTGGGCGGTGGGGGGTTGGGGCCCTACCACCGCCACGTCGGCTCCCACTCGTGACTACCCGGGTTACTTATTGAGCCGATCGTCTGGTCTCTATCCCACCGCCCGCTCCCCAGCAGCACCACACGGCTCTCGTCCAGTGACCGCACCAGCGAGAGAGCCGTGACAGCATGGCGGAAGACCGGACCGTCCTTGGTCTCGTTGAGCAAACCCCATATCGTAACACAGGGGTGGTTGCGGTCGCGCAGGATCATCTCCCGGTACGAAAGGTCATAGCGCTCGGCCATCTTCGGCGAGTCTTCCAGATTCCAACTCGCCAGTGATTCCTCGTGAATCATCAGGCCGATCTCGTCGCAATAGTCCAGTTGTTCCGGCCACGCGGCCTTGGCGATGAAGCGGACCGTGTTGAAGCCAGAGGCCTTGGCATACAGGAGATCCCGCCGCATCAGATCGGGAGTGGGCGGCACCACCATCCCGAGGGGGAAATGGTTGCCCGTGTGTGTTGATTTCAGAAAGATCCGCCGGTCATTGAGCCGGAAATAGCCGTCCACCACGCGGAAATCGCGAAAGCCGCAGCGGACGGAGTGTTGATGGGCAAAACTAGCACCGTCCTCGCCGGCTGCCTCGACGGTCGCGACCACACGGTAAAGATACGGGTCATCCAGGTCCCACAGATGTGGCCCGGCAATTGTGACGCTCAAGCAGTGAACGGTCTCGCCCGGCGCGAAGGTGGCCTCGATGGCCGCCGTTTCAAGCACCTCCCCGGTACGGTCCGGCCCCACCGCAACGGTAATCTGACCCGCAGCCGGAGCGTTCTCGTCGTTGCGCACTGTGATCGCGGTGTCAATATTGCCGGACTTCATGTCCGGATTGGCATACACATCCAATATGCGCACCGCCGGCACTACTAGCACCTCCACGGGCAGTACGATGCCGCCGTAGTTGAACATCCGCCCGGGCCGGCAGTCCTCGCCGAGCCACTTGTGGTCGCGGGGCGTCTCCTCGAGGACAATCCCGTCAATGGGCTCCTGCGTAGGATTCAACACGCGCACTGCCAGCAGGTTATCCTGGTCAGGGCGCAGGGCTTGCGTGCCGTCCAACTCAAAGGGTGTCTCACCGCCCTCGTGGCCGCCTACACAGACGCCATTCACCCAGACCTCCGCGAGGTAGTCCACCGCGCCAAAGCGCAGCACATAGCGCTCGTGAGCACTAGCCTCGCGCGCCGGACGGAAGAGATGCCAGTACCAGGCAACTCCGTGGTAGTCCGGGAAGACCTGCTGGATAATGCCGGGCACAGGCGCTTCCTGCGCGTTGGGTCGGACTGCGTCGAACCAGCGGTCCTCACGCCCGATGTTCTGTGGGTCGGTCTCCAGATGCCATGGACGATCCAACGTCTGAACGCTGACCGTGCATGGTGTGGAAATGATCGTTGTTTGATCTATGTCGTTGCCCATTTGCGGCCCCCTGTATAAGCGAAGAATGTTCTCTTTGTGCAGCGCCATAGCTTCGTCACCACCGCCACGGGCACCTCCACAACCATCGTCTACTCCCACTGCTTCGCACTCGCGCAGTTCCGTCCAGGAGAAAGCGGTTGCAACGGGGAACTATAGCGCTCGGCAAAAGCAAATTGCGTTGGCAATAGCTCGATGAACCGGGTCGAGGCGCAGAAGCCTTCCTGACCGGGAGGTTTAACGGGGTCTGGGAACGAATACGGTTGTCAGACACGCGGCAGGAGTTCAGAAAAGCCGGTATTTGCAGAGCAGCAGGAAAGGAAACTGGGAGAATGACCTCACGCGAACGGGTGCTGATGGCACTAAATCATGAGGAGGCCGACCGAGTACCAATCTATGATAGCCCCTGGGTGGCAGCGATTGAACGCTGGCACAATGAAGGGCTACCTAGGGAAGTCAACCCAGCCGAATACTTCGACTACGAGTGGGTTGGCTTCGGAGCGGATACTTCACCGTGCCTCCCCATAGAAATCGTCGGCGAGGATGAAGAGTACATCATCAGAACTACGCAATACGGTGGGCTGCGGCGCGACCACAAAGACTACTCATCTACTCCCGAGATTATTGACTACCCGTGTAAGACGCGGGAAGATTGGGAAGAAATAAAGGAGCGTCTGACTCCGGATCGTGACCGAGTTGATTGGGATGGCGCCTGGCTGGCGGGGACTGGTGAGGATCAGCGCGGGGATGACTCAACGTTGGAGACCGGGCGCTGCGACCGCCGTCTGGGTCTGCCCGGTTGGCAACAGGCCTACGACGAGGGCCGGTTCATCTTTTACTCGGCGGGCTTCGGTTACGACAAGATTCAATCCTACGTGGCCTCCGAGCAGTTGCTGATGGCCATCGCGACCGAGCCGGATTGGGTTCGGGATATGTACGAGACAGATGCGACTATGGCCATTCAGATGCACGAGATAATGAAGCAAGGTGGTTTCCAGTTCGATGGCGCCTGGATCTTCTGCGACCTGGGCTACCGCAACGGGTTGCTCTTCTCGCCTCAGCACTATGATGAGCAGCTTCGCCCCACCTTCCAGCGGCTGGTGGATTACTTCCATTCCCAGGGGCTACCTGTTATCCTCCACAGTTGCGGCTGCGTCAAGGAGCTTATCCCCAGGTTCATTGAGGATGGCCTGGACTGCTTGCAGCCCCTGGAGGTAAAAGCGGGAATGGATTTGCCTGAACTGAAGAAGAACTTCGGCGATAAGATAGCGTTTATGGGCGGAATTGACGTGCGCGCAATGGCCGACTCTGACCCTGCTGTCATCGAGGATGAGATCCGGACTAAGATTCCCCTCGCCAAGCAGGGCGGCGGATATATCTACCATTCCGACCATTCTATCCCCAATAATGTCAGTTTTGACCAATATCGCCGGGTTTTGGCGCTGGTCCGCCAGTATGGCGGCTATTGACAGCAGATGCCAACGGCAGTTCCTGCAGAAAGAACTAGTGCTTAGTTGCCTAAATGAGCGTAGGATTGCTTGTCGCTTGCGGGCCGGCCTCGCTGCACTCGACACGGTCCCTCCGACGGCCCAGTTCACCCTCCATAATAGGATGCTCGGAGGGGCCTATCGTAAGAAGTTTCGCAATGCAAAGCTTCCCAGGCTGGCCCGAAAAGTGCACACGATCTTAGCCCGATTTGTGAAACCAACTACCGGTATAGGTGATTCAAATGAGTGAGCAGTTTGCCGGCCACAAGATTTTCTTCCCCCAATACAAGAAGGGCAAGAGTGGGCTGGAAATATTTGAGGGGACCATTCTGGAACACGCCCGTAAACTTGGTATAGAAATTGACGCTGAATGCGGCGGCCAGGGGAAGTGTGGCCGCTGCTTAGTGAGAATCGAGAGAGGCGCCGAAGCGCTCAATCCGCTTACCGAAGTAGAGCGGCAACTCGATCTGGGTGACTGCGAGCGACTGGCTTGTCAGGCCCGGATCGTGCAGCCCGCTAATCTCTACGTCTACGTCAGGAGCGCCGGCCAGTACTCGATCCTCAGCGACACTGTCCGTCACGAAACAGAGCTGGACCCGTTCGTGCGGCGCGTGGATGGTGAGGTTATCTGGCTTGGGCCTGAGGGCCAGCGTTCGCTGGGCCCATATAGTGGCGGCATATACGGGTTGGCAATAGATGTCGGGACGACTACCCTCGTCTGTCAGGTGCTCGACCTGGAAAGCGGCGAGGAAACCGGCACTATTGCTCGCAGGAATCCCCAGGCCACCTATGGCGATGACGTGATTGCCCGCATTGCTCACACTATGCAGCACGATGACGGATTGCTGGAACTTCAGGGAGTAGTCATCCGGGCTGTCAACGACATGATCCAGGAGTTCGAGGACCAACATGGCATAGCGACCGACCATATCTACGAAGCTGTGGTGGTCGGCAACCCCACCATGCGGGACCTCTTCTTTGGCGGCGAGGTCCGCTCGCTGGGCGTTATTCCCTTTGAGCCGGTGAGCAAAGCGCCCTTGAATGTGCGGGCCTCTGCGCTGGGTTTGAGGATCAATCCCGACGCCAATGTCTATGGCGCGGCCTTGATCGGCGGGCATGCCGGGGCCGACTGCCTGGCTGACATTATCGCAGTGCGGCTCCACCAGGCCCAGCAGCCCTGTATGCTCATTGATATCGGGACCAACGGCGAGGTGGCCATTGGCAATGCTGACCATATTATGACTGCCTCTTGTGCAGCGGGGGCCGCTTACGAGGGCGCTACAGTCAGCCACGGGGTGGGTGCTGTTGAGGGAGCAATATGCAACGTCCAAATCCGCAACAACCATGTCGAATACGAAACCATAGGGGGCAGACCTCCCGTAGGGATTTGCGGCTCGGGATTGATTGACGTGCTGGGCGAGTTGCTCAAGACTGGTCTGATGACCAAGCAGGCTAAGCTCGACGGGGATTTCCACGTGACAGATGCAATTAGTCTCAGCCAGGCGGACGTCTACCAGCTCATAACCGCCAAAGCCGGACTGCGGACTGACCAGGATCTGTTGCTGAAGTACTACGGTGTTGACCTGCAGCAGCTAGACAAGATCTATCTGGCGGGGGGCTTCGGCAACTACATTGACGTGGATAATGCCGTCGCAATTGGCCTGCTGCCCGACTTGAAGGACGGGGTGGCCAAGATTGGCAATGCTGCGCTGGCCGGAGCCGCCGAAATGCTTCTGTCGCAAAAGATTCGGCGCGACTCGGAGGTCTGGGCGCTCAAAGTCGAACATGCCAAGCCGAACGAGCTCGAGCCGGAGTTTGTGTATATGGTCGCCGAGAATATGTATTTCTGAGGTGCTTGGGGGACCCAATTCGAGGCAGACTTAACCGTTCCGCTCAGGCAAAGAATCTGATTTCGTAACAGACCAATCAGTGAGGTGGCAAACATGCGCCGCATGGCGATTTGTGTAGGAGTTGTACTGACCTGTTGCAGTCTGGTATATGCCACGCCGCAGGTCCTGGAGATCATCCCGCAAGGCCATCCGCTTGTCTGGGAGGCGGATTTGGGCGAGCCGCTGCACATCGAGGGGCAGTTGGACCTCAGTGAATACCGGTCAATTCGTATGGAGTTGGAATCCGCCCGGGCATCTCTGGAGAATATCGAGATTGCCTTCTTAAGCCCTGATCTGGCTAACTGCTATTACACGTCACGGATGCGGGTTAACTGGCGTGGCACCGAACCGCTGCAAATGGACAAACGCTGGTTCAGCACCCGGGGCAGCCCCCAGGGCTGGGAACGAATCACTGGCGTTGAGTTCCGTCTGACCCGGGCGTTGTCGGGCGGAACGGAGATTACCATTCATCGCCTGGCCGCCCACCCCGAGCAGGCCTTGATAAAGTACGGTGACCACGAGGTCATTATTGATCCCTTCTACAACTTCAACTGGCGCGACGAGTCGGCCTGGCGCATTGTCAGGCCCGCTAAACCTGAAAAGGGTAAAGTGGGCATGCCCACCGGTTACTACGACAACAACTTCTGGTATGAGGCTAATCCCGGTAAGCGTGATGAGGTCGTCTTCCAGCGCGACTTTGATATAGATATCAGCAAGTATGGAGAGGTGCGCTGCAAGCTCAGCGCAACCAAGAATGCGCATAGCTCAGTGTGGGCGCTGGTGGACGGCGTCTGGATGCCCGGCGAAGAACAATATGTAAAGGGCACCGGAAACTACCAGGAGTTAGCTATTCCGCTTAACGGCGAGCGCCTCCAGGGCTTTCGGCTCGACCTCAGCGAGCCGGAGAACGCGGGTAAATCCGGGCAGGTGGCCTGCATACTGAGGTGGATTATGCTCCGCGAGAAGGGGGCCTCGGACTGGCAGCCCCGCTACTATCCCGCTAAGAAGGTTGAGATGCACCGCGCGCCCCTGCAGACGCTTGAGGAAGCGGGCCTGCCGCTGGGAGTTATCTTCACGCGTGAGGAGATCCCCAAGGTGCGGACGCTGGCCCAATCCGAATGGGGCAAGCCGCTATGGGAAGACCTCAAGAAGCGGGCTGATGCGGCTCTGGAGCTTAACCCGGAGGACTGGGTGGCCTCCAACATCTACTATGGCTTTGGGGTGAGCATCAAGGGGGTACATTCCCAGTTCCTGGAGACTCTGATGGACCCGGCGTTCGCTTACGTGGTTACCGGCGATACCAAATACGCCGACCTGGCGCGGCGGGCGCTGCTGGCGCTGTGTCAGGTGCGGTCCTGGACCGCCCCGGAATACTCTTACCCCATCGGCTTCCGCTACACCGGTTTCAATATCTGTGCCAGCCAGCACACTCAAGCGGCGGTCTTCGCGTATGACTGCATAGCCAATACGCTCACCGAAGAGGAAAAAGCGCTGGTCAAGCAGACGGTCCTGGAGCAGGGCTATGCGGCGCTGTATAATCACGTAGTGAACTGGGGCGATTACAGCAACCGCGGCGCCTCAATGGCCCGCTCGATATTGTTTGCCGGTGCATTGTTAGGGCATGATGCGCCGGGCTATGACCGGGTGCGGCGCCGGGCCACCAATAAGCTGCTCAATCTGGGTGAGACTTACTTTGGGCAATCGGGGGTGACCCGCGAGGGCCTCGGCTACGGAGGGGTTACAATGTATGCGCTGACCACTGGAATACCTATGGCTGCCAAACTCGATAAGACCACGGTTCCGCAACTCGTGTTCGGCTCAGGTATGCACAAGTACTTCGACTATTATGCCTGGATGCGCGGCAACACCACCGAGCACTGGGGCAACCTCAACTACGGCGTTGATCACTATGGTGGGGCGGGCATGCGCTCGGCTTGTGAGCTATTCTTCGTCCGCTTCTTCAAAGACAGGAAGGCGCAGTGGGTCTATGACAGCATTAACCGGGCCTACAGCCCCCGCGACATACCTCGGGAGGTATACGAGTTAGCCTGGAGCGATCCTGACCTGCAGGGCGAGAAGCCGGACCTGGGCCTGAGCAAACGGTTCGTGGGTGACGGCTTTACCTTCTGGAAAACTGGCTGGGAGTACGGCGATATCCTCTTTGCGCTGAACAGTGGGCCGCACGTACGGGCCGGTTATGAGCGGAATGCCTTTGTGTTGGAGGCTTACGGTGATCGCCTCGCCCTGGATCCAGGCTGGTTCGGCAGCTACAATGACCCAGCGGCTGCTGCCTGTGGCGATACCCACCGCCACAACTGTCCTACATTTGATCGCAAAAACCAGATCGCGAATTCAGGCGCTACGGTAACCGACTTTATTACTGGCGATGTCATTGAATTCCAGGCTGCCGACGCCACTGCTGCTTACGAGGGCGCGACGAAAGTACAACGCCGCATTGCCTACCTGCGGCCCGATCTGTTCGTATTGGTGGACGATCTGGCCAGCGAGAAGCCGGTGGTGATGATGACGCATATCAACGGTGTGGGCGTCCCGGAGGTCCAGGGCAACCGCTTCTTCTGCCGGGGGCCCAATGCGGTACTGGAGGGTTGGGTGCTCTCTCCGAGCCAGTTCGGCTTTGATACCACCCAGTATCCCTACGACAACGATAAGACAATAGGACACCAACTCACGCTTAAGACCGCCCAGCCGGCCACCGCAGCGACATTCGTTGTGCTCCTGCATCCGGTGCCCCTGGACCAGGAGGGCCAGATGACCGTCCAGCAGTTGCCGACTACCGGCGGGGTGGCGGCATCTGTGTCGGCCGGCGAGCGGCAGGCAGTCGTGTTGTGTGGGCCTGGCGGGAGTAGCGTTGCCAGCGCAGGCTACAGCACCGACGCCCAAATGGCCGCTGTCCAGTGGCAGAATGACGAGCTTCAAGCCCTGGGGATGCTGCGCGGGACCAGATTGGATACTCCGGGATATGATCTCGGCAGTGCCGACGGCAAGCCGTTTTCGGTAACCCTTAACTTCGCAGAGCCGGGCCAAACCGTCGCTCGCGTGGTTGGAGGGCTGGGAAAGACGGTTAGCCTCCCCTTGCTCGGTAAGAATATTGTCTCAGCAACTGCGGACGGCAAGTGGAAACCCTTGACGGGCACCACTGCTGGCGGGAATAAGCTTGTGAAACTGCCAAAACCGGCCACCGAGTACGGTGAGGTCGTGCTATCAGCTGGACTGGATAAGACGGGGCAGGCTGCTGTGATGAGGTACCTCGCATTGCCGCCACGGATGCAAGCCGGCGACCACACTTGCTCCACCGAGCCAAGCGTCGGCCCGGATGCTACTCCGGCTCCCAGGCTCCGTGGTATGGGCGAGGTGCTGGGCGTGGCCTTCTCTCCGGATGGGAAGACGCTACTGGTCGGTGGCGACCTCGGCCTGGCCTGGCTGTTTGACGCCCAGACCTACCAACTCTTGCACACTCTGCGCGGGCATCGGGATGCAGTAACCTCCGTCGCCTACTCGCCGGATAGCCGCTACGCCGCTACCGCGAGCTGGGATCGTACTGTCCGCCTGTGGGACCTGAGCACGGGCGAACAGACTAAGCAGTTCGACGGCCACACGTTGGTCGTCGGTGCCGTCGCCTTCTCGCCCGACGGTGCCACCGTGGCCAGCGCCAGTTGGGACCGGACCGTGCGCCTGTGGGACGTGCAGACCGGCGAGATGACAAAGTGCCTGCTGGGGCATGCGGCGCGCGTGCACACGGTGGCCTTTTCTCCCGACGGCACGAAGCTGGCCAGCGGCAGTTCCGACCGCTCCGTGCGCCTGTGGGATGCCCAGACCGGCGAGCAGCTCAAGGCCCTCTGGGGACGGCGGGGCGCAGTATTGTCAGTCAAGTTCTCGCGCGATGGTCGCAAGATTCTCACCAGCGGCTGGGCAGGCTATGCGGCCCTGCGCGATGTTGAGACCGGCGAGATTCTCCAAAAGTTCCCCGCTGGGACCTACTGCTACGCCGCTATCTCGCCCGACGGGGCGTACGTCCTGACCGGCACCCGCAAGGGCGAACGGTTGAAGTTATGGAATGCGGCGACCGGCGCGGAGGTCCGCAAGTTCACGGGGACGAGTCAGCGCATGGAGCTGGACCCGGCCACTGGCAAACTGAGAGCCATTGTTGATGGGCATACTATGCCGCTGCGTGCGGTGGCTTTTTCGCCGGACGGCAGGCGGATCCTGACCGGTGCCCGCGACTGCACTGCCCGCTTATGGGACACCAACACCGGCCAGCAACTGTGGCGCTTCGATAACCTGTAGTGTCTCTGGGGCAAGGACGTGGCCCCAGAAGGCCTGGCGCCCTCCGTTCTACTGGGCCGGTTTCATCCCCGTCCGCGGCCCGGAGTAGATGGACAGATAATCGAGGGTGGGGTCGAATACGAGCTGAGCGTGGGCGACATCTGCATTACCCAGAGCGGTCATTCTCACGGGATCATCAACAGCGCCGATGGGCCGATGCGCCTGCTGGTCATCTGCACCAACCTCTGAGCCAGGCAACTCCCCCTAGCGATTGCGCGCCCACGAGATGTAGCAAGCGGCTGTCCAGCCATAGTCGCGAATGACCCTGACCTGATTGTTGCCCTCGGCTCCTATGATACGCTTGCGATGCAGCCAGTAGGGATGGGTCTCATTATAGGGGTCGTAGAACTCAAATACTGTGCCTGCTTCGTAATACCACTTTTCCACGGCCGCCATCGAACGCCGGCGCAGCTCGTCGGCAATGTAATCAAACCCGTAGTTCTTCAGGCCTTCCCAGATGAGATAGTTTATGTTGAGCCAGGTGGGGCCGCGCCACATGTCGTCGCTGAACTCGGCCTCGTCCATCGCTACCGATGGCACCGGCAGTTCGGCCCAGAATTCGCCGGGACTGGTCAGGTGGGCGACCAGGCGTTCGGCCTGCTCAGTATCTGGAATACCGGCGACCATCGGCAGGAAATCGGCGCCGGTCTTGAGCAGCACCCATCCATCCTGCGAATCTACCGCGATGCCCGGGTCCGAGCTACGATCCAGATAGATACCTAACTCATCGTTCCACAGATGTTCATTCACCCGCGCAGCATGCTGCTCAGCCATCAGACGCCACTGGTCGGCTTCGTCCCTGCGGCCGAGCACATCTGCCATCTGGGCCAGCCGCCGCATCTCGCAGACGACATAGCTGTTGAGATCAATGTGGTCGTCAATAGTCGGGCGGTCGAACCGCGGAGAGTTGTCCCAGCCGGACTCACCACACCGGCAGCTAACATCCGACATTGACTTGCGCCACTCCAGCAGGCTGTTGCCGTTAGCGTCGCGCTCGCGGAATAGCCATTCGATGAAGTGGCACAAGGGCTCATAGCAGGCTTGGAGAAATGCCCGGTCACGAGTGACCTCGTATATTCGCCAGGCTGCCCAGGCCAGGATAGGCGGCTGGGTGTACGGCGAGTTGAACGACTCGGGAGCCTCGCAATGTGGGATGCGGCCGTCGGGAAGCTGGGCCTCGATGACTGCCAGCAAGCTATCCTGGGCCACCTGGGGCTCCAACTCCAGCCAGCCGAGACTGTGGAAAGCGGAGTCCCACAGCCACATATGCCGGTGGGGCCAGACATCGGGAGTCGTCCAGCGCCGGCGAATCTGGCCCTCAGGTGCTCGCAGATTGAGCTTCAGTACCTCGGCACACTTGCGGTAGGTCCGCTCGTCGGCATCGCCCACAAGTCGCGAGCAGTCAAGATCACGGATGAAAGCGCTACGCTGGGTCACCAGTTCGTCCAGGTCGAGTTCGAGACCGGCCTGGGCGCGATCCAGCGCCTGCTGCGAGCTCCCCGGGCTTAATGCCACACAGAAGCGCTGGCCCTGGTCGCCCGGCGCCACTGCCAGTTGGACGAAGCCGGCTTCGGTTTCAGTCGGCCCTTCTGTCCGCACATCCAGGGCACCACTCACACAGCCGACGATTGTCCAGCAGTCAGCGAAGGCAAATCTCACCGTGCCAGTACCGGCGGTGCTATCGGCGGTCAGTTCAACGGCGTCGCCGAGAACCAGCCGCGCCTCGACGTCATTCACCTGGGAGCCAAAACGAAGCAGCACGTCGGGGCCCAGATGCAACCAAAGGCCCAGCGGCTCGACGTTGGCGCTCCCCACCAAGGTATGGGCCCAACTGGTTGGCCCGTCAAGACCGGAGAACGCGAGGAGCTTTCCGCCCCCCCACCGGTCGGGCATAATTGGCTCTGACGTTCGGCGCACGTCCCTCCCCAATCGCTGGCGCGGCATGTTGTAGGGGGTATCAGTTTTCAGTGGCCCGCTTCAGCTATGCGATCGGTTACGAAGTTGTATTGCCGGTCCAGCGCATACAGCCGCTTGCTTTTGCGCTCGGGCAAATCGTACTTATTACCCTCCCAGGTGACGACCGGGCTGTCCGAGCGGATGGGCACAAAGGGTAGACCCTCAAACGGTGTCCCTTTCCCGCCATAGGTCTGGAAGACCAGGAACGGCCCGCTGCCGCTATAGTTGATAGTGAGGTTGCAATTGCGCGCGCCTTCGCCAAGTACATGGCGGTCCACTATCACCCGGCCTTCGTCCCAGGTCTGCCCGGCATCGGTGCTGGTCCAGACCACCACGTCACGGCCCCCAAACTCGGCGTCTGCGCCCTGGTAGGCGGTGCCGTAGATCTCAAAAGTAACGCCGTCGGCTGTATACAGCTTAAACCCCTTGATATCGGTGGAGATCATGTTCTTGACGAGCACGCCATCGCGCACCGAGGCGAAGTACTTGCTATTCTCGCCGGTAAAGCACAGGTAGGGCACACCTTCGTGGATGGTCATCTGTATATCAGGCTTGGCGCCCTCTTCGCCAAGCAAGCGGCAGCCGTTAGCGGTCAGGATCTCCAGGTTTGCATAGGGGCCCATGTCCGCGCCGTTCAGACCAATCAGATGCCCCGACGCTGGATCGTACTTGAGGTAAAAGGCGTTCCAGTTCATCTCAGCTATCTTGTCATGGTTATTCAGGACGGCAATGTGGACGAGACCGGTTTCTGGGTCATGAATCACGTCGCGGATGTAGACGCGCCGGAGTTCCCCGAGGTCCAGAAGCTCGGTGCCGTCGTCCCAGGTCTCGCCGCCGTCGGTGCTGCGGAATACTATCAGCGTCAGGTAATTCCGCCCTTCCGTCCGCTCGTCGCTAGTGTAGCCGTGGCGCGTACGGAAGGAGTGGCGAGCGAAGACCAGAATGTCCCCGTTGGCCAACTGCACCGGATTCGGATAGGTCTCCTGACAACCGATCTCTCCGCGGAGCTCCCACTGGGAAGGATCTTCGGGAGCCACACTTCGGGCGTATCTGATCGGATCGGAGTGGCAGCCGTAGAACAGGTGCAGGAAGCCGTCGGCGGTGATCAAGAGCACCGGCGTGTTGTGGCCGTCGGCGGTGCGGCAGTCATCAACGAAGAACGACTCAGACCACTGTTTGGTATCGTGGTCGTAGCAGATTACCCGCGCATCGAAGCTGTTGTCCATATACGCCACGTACGTCCGGTTGTGCTCCCCGGAGTGGAAGACTACCCGGGAAGGATAGTGGGGGTGAAAGGTACCGCGCAGAGAATCTGAGACAAAGTATTCCTCGCCACTCGTACAAACCGCCGAAATTACGACTAATACTCCCATCAGAATAATTCCGTACTTGCTTGTTATGCGCATTCTTACTCAACCCTATTGAGCGTTATTTCACGGATTCGTTACGAATTGATACCGGGCATCCAGCGCGTAGAGCCGCCTCGCCCCGCGCTTCGTGGCTATGTGAGCAGTGACTCAGGGACAGGAATTGCATCTGCCTCTGGATACTCCATTCACTGCCTTGCTATCTGAAGAAGAAATACATCTTCTGGCCGACGATCATTCCGTAGGTGCCCCAGCAGATGGCCGTTATGAAATCCCCCATGATTACCCCCAGGAACAGTGGGCGCGCCTGCTGGTAGGTTTTGATGCCGAAATAGCGCAGAATGACCGTCTTAATCAGCCAGGCGATAAAAAACGGCATCCACATTCGCCACATGCCGTTACTAAAGGCCAGGACAAAGCCCACCGGATGGAAGGGCCAGCCATAAATGTGCTGGCGGGCCAAGGTCAGGCCTACGGTGAACAGGCCACCTGCTATCAGCCCTCCCAATCCCAGCCAGTCGTGCGGAACGGGCGTATCACGCCAGCTAGCCAGCATATTGAGCGGGGTCTTGCCTACTGCTGTGTACCAAAAACGTACCACCGCACTCGCTCCGCCGTACTTGTAGTAGATATGTAGCATGCTCCAGACAGAACTGACAACAGTGATGACCATAGTCAGCGGCAGTGCCCAGCGTAACTGACGGACAGAAATGCCGCCCTCGTGGCGCATCTTTAGAGTGGCCAGCAGGTGCGGCATATAGTTGTCACGGTAGTCGCGGTACCACCAACTGTTATAGGCCAGAGCTATCTTGGTATTCGTTGAGAGGGCATCAGTGCCGGTGGCAGCAGTGATCAGACCAAGTGGCCCCATAGCCGGTGCGTACGTCCGGGTTGCTCCCGCCTCCGAGACTACGCGGCCGATGGAGAGGCTGGAGAGGAAGAAGAACAGGAATAGGGGGACGCTTATGGAGACGGGCATGCCCCCCAGATTGGTTAGCATCACCAGCGCTGCCATCACAGCTACCCAACCGATCATTGAGGCTAATGGGGAGAACATGGACACGCCGTCTTCTTGTGGACTCCAGAGCTTGGTCATTTCATCTTTGATCTGGCGGCGGGCAGTCCACAGACTCAGCAGTACCAATGCGTACAGGCCGCCGGCCCCTTGGACGGTCGTCATCGGCAGACGGGCCAGACCTGCCTCACGGCTGGAGGCTTCCACGAAGCCCATCATCCCCCCCACAACCCATTCCACTCGCTGCAAGAGCCAGAAAAACCAGCAGGAAAAGGACATCTCAGTACTGAGCAGAAAGGCGACGCCAATAACCCACGGGAAGAAGGTGAGGTCGAGCGACTTAATGTACATCCAGGGCGGCTTAGTGAACCCGCTGGCCAACTTCCGGGGTTTGATCTGTATCTTGGGAAAGCTAGGATGGAGAAAGTTGATATAGTTTATGCTCTCCAGGACGGCCGGAATGGCGAAGCCGATCCACATCATCCTGTTGCCCCAAAAGCGGGAGAGATCGCTTACCTGGGTCATCTCCAGCGGAATCTGTACCAGGGGGAAGGTGAGTCGCTCATGCTCTACCCATTGCCGCCCGATCAGGTTAGCCAGGAACATTGCGCCCACCATCATCAGCAGTAGAATGCTGCACCAGTAGCCCAGGGGTAACAGCCACACGGAGATCGTTTTCCAACTGTACAGCGTGGTGGTGGCCTCATAGAAGCCCAGGACCTGGGGCCAGGAGTTGATGGTGAAGTGTTCAGGGACCAGGGGTATTATCTGCTCCCACTGATTCTCCGGAGTGGCGTAGTATTGCCCAGCCGCCATATAGTTGACCATAAACGGTGGTCCGCCAATGCCGGTGGCCGAGACCGAAATCGTCATCATTATGTAGATAAGTAGGAGTTCGGAGCGTTCCAGACCGAGGCGCTTCGAAATGAGCCGGAGAGCCAGAGCGAGGACCGTCACAAAGAACAATACCGATACCCCGCCCAGTTGCAGCGTGGTCTGCCCCCACTGGAGCGTTTGCACCACTACATAGGCATACGTGCCAAACCAGACCGACACAGGCAACAGCAAACTGCCAATCAAGACAGCCCGCCACCACGGGGGACTACTTGTAGTGATTTCTCGCCCTGAGCGATGCACTGCTCTCATGAATCAGACTCGTGCAATTGGCATAGGTTCAATGAATAAACACCCGGTGTGAATTCGCGGCAGCAGCAGCCCGATTGCCCGCGAAGCCAAGATTTGGGACCCTATTCAGTGTTGGCGACAAATTCATAGTCGCTGTCGAGCGCGTAGAGCCGCTGCCTCGTCCGCAGCGGCCGATTGTAGTTGTTCCAGCAATCCCAGCTAACGTGCCAGGGCGCGCGGCGCCCAGGAAACCTGGGAAGCAGTATGGGCAAAATGTGGTACTTGTGGCGCATGCGATAACGGAGCAGGAAGTCCTCGGTTGCGTGCTCGCCGACGCCTTGGAAGATCAGGAAGGGGCCGCTGCCCGAATAGCCAAAAACAAGCTGAGGGCCGTAGGGGATGTCTTCCAGCGCATCGTGAGCGAGGACGATTTTGCCATCATCCCAGGTCTTGCCGCCGTCCGGGCTCGTCCGGACCGTCAGGTCGTGGAGGGGAAAGTCATCCTCATAGGCCGGAAATGGACGCTTGGTGGTGCTTGTGCCATGGGTGAAGAAGCCCGTGACGTTCAGACCATCGGGCGTGTAGAGGCCCCACGCGTTGCCCTGTTCGATGCCTGCGACGGTCAGGACCCGATCGGTACCCCAGCGGGCGAAAGCCCACCACCCCCGACAGCCGTTGGCCTCTAACTCATCCTTGGTAGCAGTGGGGCCCAGATCAATCCCATCAAGAGTCAAGACTCGCTTGGTCGTAACATCGTACACCACAGCATACGGCACCCATTTCTTGCCTGGTTCCGTGTAGCCACGAGCGTGGAAAAAGTTGATGTATATCCGGTTCTCTGTGGCATCATACGCAAAGCTATGATACCCGAAGCGCACCACTCCCCCAAGCGCCTCTGCCCCAACGTCTACGATATTGATCGCCTCTTGCCAGGTGGTCCCCCCGTCGGTGCTGCGATTTGCACGCAACGGACGGTTCACCCCCTCCGTTTGGCCACGGTAGAAGACGTATATGTCGCCGTTGCGAGTCTCGACCGGGTGGGGGTAGGTGGCGCCCCTACTGATTTCCTTGCCCAAACGCCATCGGGAGATGTCCTCGGGGTGGAGGCTGCGAGCGTACTTGATGGGGTCGCCATGACATCCGTAGAAGATGTGCAGGTAGCCGTCGTGAGTCACGAGCAACCGCGGGGTATTGTGCCCATCATCCCTGCGAACATCGTCGACGCGCACCGGCGTTGCCCACCGTCCGCTGTCGTGGTCGTAGTAGGTCATTCTCACAAAGAAATCGTCGCCACAGTAACAGACGTAGGTCCGCCGGTGTTTGCCCTGGTAGTAGTAGGCAAACTTGGTGGTGCCCATCAGCGAGTCCGACGCGAAGTACTTCGGCGTTTCAGCCGGCAGGGGGATAGCACTCATCAACATCACCATCGCTGTCAGCCCAATCACAAACAATGATCGTAGTCTCATCCTTACCTCCATTGCATGATTGACGTACTAGTAGAGCAGATTACCTTCGGCGTCCAGCGCATAGAGCCGCTTGCCCTTGCGCGGCGGGATATTATAGTGGTTCCAGCCAATGTGCCATGCTCTTCGCTTCCACGGCATCAAGATCGGCCTGATATTGTATTTGGTCCGTGCGGCGTAGCGAAGGAGGAATTCCGGCGATGCATTCTCAGCGTTTCCCTGGAAGATCACCAGCGGGCCGCTGCCGCGGTAGTTTGCCACAATGTTGACGGAACTTGTGATCGGCTCGCCAAGTTGGTCGGCACTCAACACGAGTTGACCGTCATCCCAGGTGTGACCGGCGTCTGAGCTGCGCCAGACCATGAGGTTACCGTCCTCGACAGCGTAACCTCGGATATGCACCCCGTCAGCGCTGTACATTCGGCCCTGTCTGCGGGCAGGGGGCCGCATTTCCAGCACACGAACGCCCGGCAGTTGCAGGAAGCCACAGTCGCCGGTCTGGCACCCGTTGGCGTCCAGTTCGTCCTTCGTTGCCGTTGTGCCTAGATCCGCGCCGTTGATGGCAATAACGTGTCCGGTTGTGAGGTCGTATCTTGCTGCGTAGGGCAGGAATCGGTCACCCTCGTAAATCGTCGCGCCCGGGGGAATCTCTTCGGGCTTGGGT
>JALGTU010000050.1 GCA_029821195.1 Candidatus Zipacnadia bacterium | reverse complement strand
TATGGTTGGCTCCAGTGGGCCGTTGCTTTCATCTTATCAGCAACTCGCCCACGAGCGAGCTGACCTTTCGGTGCTGGCCAACGTCTCAAACATAGCGCCACTACTTGCGGCGAGCGACCTGTTCTTTTTTCCTTCCCTAAATGAAGGATTTGGCATGGTCGCGATTGAAGCGGCTGCGGCCGGGTTGCCGGTTGTGGCAAGCGATCTGCCGACGATACGGGAAGCGTGTGCGCCCGGGCATCGAGACTTTGTGTTTCCACCCGACGACGATGAGGCTGCTTGCCGCAGCCTTGTGAGCATTATGAGTGATGACAACCTGAAGAACCGTTTGGCGGAAGAAGGTAGGCAGTGGGTGGTGCGCTTTTCCGTTGAAGAATCAATTAGATCTCTAACTTCTGCATACAGGAATTGCTTGTCACGCTAGGTCAAGTTGGTTATGTTTTGCTCCGTCATTTATGAGCTGCAAACTTGTTGGTATCCCGCGCATCAGGCCAGAATAGTGACATGAATGCACTGCATGGCAAGGGTAAATCAATACCCTATCCGGCCAATCTGAGACAGTTCGGGAAGCTATACTCATACCGCCGGACAGCAGTAGGCGATCAATAATGTTGCTTATTTTCTTATACATGTTTTCCGCATTCTGTGTGCAGGTATTGATTAGTGGGATATGTGATGTCATAAGACAAGGCCTCAACTGCAAAGCCGCTTTCCAGATCGCTTGGTTTTTCGCTTATGGGTTGCCAACCTTACTGTACCTCATTTACCCGGCGTGGGTTACGGAACGAAGCACCTATACCTGGATGGGTCAAGAGCAGTGGGCCACAGTCGCAGTAATCGCTTCCACAGGATATGCGTTGTTTCAGTTGGGATATGGATTTACAGGGTCAAGATACCAACAACCCCCAACCAATGGCCGTATGCGCGCGATAACCGAAACGCCAGTTAGATATCGCTTTCGTGTCGAGCTGCTCCTGTTAACCATCTGTTTAGGACTGCTGCTATTACCCATCTATATGACTCTATCACAGGGAATCTCGATCAATTTGGGCCACCGGTCGGTGCATTGGCGCCAAATAGGCCTTTCAATTAGGCTCCTGTATTTCTTGTTACCAGCTGTAATGCTCGGCGTGAGTATTTGGGTCGAAAAGCGCTCGGCCTTGACTACGTTGGTGCTAGTGCTGACCGTTCTAATGGCAGTGGCTGCGGCAGCAATTTTGGCGGCGCGTATGTTTTTCGTTCTGATCCCTCTAATAGCTGTAATGACATATTCCGCGAAAGTATCGAACAAAGGCCGTGCCGCAGCACTTTATACTGCTTTAGGCATCTTAGGACTATTGGTTCCTGCTGCCCTGGGCTACACTTTCCGGCAGGAAGGCAATAGCAAATTCGGGGATAGCGTACGGGGTGTGGTTTTGGACGATTTGTCTCGCGCCAGTGCACTGGCGTATACCCTGGGGAAGACGAACGTTGTCAGTTCCGAACTCATCGAGAGCCCTGTGCTTTGTTCCTATTTGTACTGGGCGATTCTGCCGATTCCGCGGGCGTACTGGCCCGCCAAACCCTTTCCCGCGAACCAACAGTTTTCCTATTATTACAGGGCTGAGTATGGCGACATTGCTGCCCCGGTCTTTCTTGAAGAGACAAGGGGGCAGACTGAAATTGGCTTCATCGAAGAGGCTCTCTTGAATTTTGGGTTATTGGGAATGTTTATGCTCTGCTTTGTGGGTGTTGTTGCCTGTCTCGTTGATAGGCGTAGTCCGCGACATTATTATGGGAAAGTTCCCTGGCATCTCTTCATCATGCTGGGAACAATCTACAGTTTCAATGGTATATTGAACTATCTCGCCCCCCTGATAATTGTTTCGTTTATTCTCCACAGGTCATCTCGCGAGTTCAGATATCGAAGAGATGCAGATCAACAAAGCGTAGCAAGGCTCGTTGACAGGGGACATTCAGGACGCACAGACAATTTGGGATATTCGGGAGAGCCTGGCTGATATGTCGAGTGGAGGCCCTTACCTTCCAATGACGTCGAGGATGGCGAACATGACTGATCCGGAACGAATTTGCTCCATTATACTTGCTGGCGGGCAGGGCAGCCGAATGCGGTGTGCCTCCGTCCACAAAGTCTGCTTCAAAGTGGGGGGAGTACCGGTCATCCTGCGCACTCCCAAAAACCGCGCGCACTTAAGCGATATCGGCCGGTAGGCGAACGGCAGAGGTGGTTGGGTTTTTTGTCTGAGAAGTATAATCTGACTGGCGGATAGGCGTGTGCTCTACGGAGCGCAGCTAAATCTTATAGGATGGCAGTGGCTTCAAAGCGGCTTACCCGGGGTAGAGAATTGGCATGCGAATAATCTATCTCCATCAGTATTTCAATACTCCTGATATGTCTGGGGGTACTCGGTCCTATGAAATGGGCCGGCGCTTAGTACGAGCAGGCCACGATGTACACATGGTGACCACCCAACGCAACCCCGACGGAACCAGGGAAGGACAGTGGCTGGAGACTGATGAAGCCGGGATTCATGTGCACTGGTTGCCGCTCGCGTATTCCAACAAAATGGGCTATAAGCAGCGCATGAAAGCTTTCTGCAAGTTCGCCTGGCATTCAGCCAAAAAAGCAGCGGGTTTGAGAGGGGATGTAATTTTCGCAACCAGCACACCTCTTACCATCGTGCTCCCTGCAATCTATGCTGCCCGCAAGAATAAAATACCGATGGTCTTTGAGGTCCGAGACCTCTGGCCCGAAATTCCCATTGCGGTGGGGGCTTTGAAAAACCCCCTTGCCATCGGTGCTGCTCGCTGGCTAGAGCGGTTTGCCTACCGAAATGCCGCTTGGGTCGTGGCCCTTTCTCCAGGCATTAAAGAGGGGGTGGCAAGGTGCGACTATCCAGAGGAAAAGGTGGCTGTTATCCCCAATAGCTGCGATGTAGGGCTATTTCGAGTTTCCCAAGCGACGGGGGAAGAGTTCTTGGCCGAGCACCCTTATTTGAAGGGAGGCCCCCTGATAACTTACGCTGGCGCCTTAGGCCTTATCAACGGGGTTGGCTATTTAGCGGAGATAGCTGGGGCAATGCTGGAAATTGAGCCACAGGTACACTTTCTCGTTGTGGGAGAAGGTAAGGAAGAAGAATCCATACGCAGTTACGCTCAGGAGCTTGGAGTGCTTGGGAGAAACTTCTGGATGTTGCCCCCGGTTCCTAAACGTGATATGCCCAAGGTCCTCTCCGCCAGCACTCTAGCTTGCTCGCTCGTTATTGATGTGCCTGAGCTGTGGCACAACTCGGCGAATAAGTTCTTCGACGCTCTTGCTGCGGCACGTCCGGTAATGATCAACCATCAGGGATGGCAGGCGGACCTGCTCTGCGATAAAGAAGCCGGTTTGGTAGTTCCTCCTCGCGCACCCCACGCTGCCGCTCGCGCCTTGTACAAGTTATTGAGCGACGAGCAGCGCCTGGCGGCAGCCGGACATGCCGCGGAAACACTTGCAGAGGAGATGTTTGATCGGGATAAGCTTGCGCGGCAACTGCAGGGCATATTGGAGCGGGCCGTAGAGGAAGCAAACTGACTTATGGGTCGCCTCACGAAGAGATTATTGGATCTTTGTGCTGCCAGCTTAGGCCTGATTGTCCTCAGCCCTCTAATGCTGGCTATAGCAGGATTGATCCGCTGGAGGATCGGGGCTCCTGTTTTCTTCCGCCAGACTCGCGCGGGGGAAAATGGCAAGCCTTTTATACTGCTGAAGTTCCGGACTATGACAGACGCACGCGACGCCCAGGCGAACTTGCTCCCTGATGCCCAGCGGCTTACTCCCCTGGGCAGGACCTTGCGGCGGCTGAGCTTGGATGAGCTTCCCCAACTGTGGAACGTGCTCAGGGGCGAGATGAGTTTGGTAGGCCCGCGTCCCTTGTTGATGGAGTATGTGGAGCGCTATTCACTAGAGCAAGCCCGGCGACTGGAGGTATTGCCCGGCATCACTGGGTGGGCGCAGGTACGTGGGCGCAACAGCTTGGAGTGGGAAGAGAAGCTTACCCAGGACGTTTGGTATGTGGATCATTGGAGCTTGTGGCTGGACCTGTGCATCCTCTTGTCAACGGTTGGTGTGGTGCTCAAGTGCCAAGACATATCCCAGCCGGGCGAGGCAACTATGGAGGAGTTTCGCGGAACCTAGAACGCAGCATTCCGGCAAAGTACAGGGTAGCAACTATGGCGCAGATCGTCATATATGGTGCGGGGGGAAACGGGCGCGAGATTGCTGATGTAGTTATGGCCGCTCAGGCTGCTGGAGCGGACTGGGAATTACTGGGCTTTCTGGATGACGCCCCAGAACTCCAAGACGCCACAGTAATGGGCTTGCCGGTGCTCGGCCCGGGCGAGTGGGTATCAGGCCGCGGTCAAGTCCAGGTAGTAATGGGGCTTGGCCATCCTCGCTACCGCCGCTTGGCGAGTGAGAGGATTGAGAGCCTGGGCGCAACGTGGGCTACCGTTGTCCACCCGCGCGCCGTGGTGCTCCCCTCCGCGGAGGTGGGGGAGGGGTCTGTTATCTTCGCGGGGGCTGTCCTCTCGAATAACTGCTGCCTGGGGCGCATCGTGCAAGTCAGTTTTAATAGCGTGGTGCATCATGATACACGAGTAGGCGACCTGGCTTGTATTATGGCACAGGTTGCACTGGGTGGTGATGTTCGCATCGGACAGGGAGCCTTCCTGGGCATCGGTGCCTGCACACGACAGGGCGTCTCGGTAGGGGAGTGGAGCATTGTTGGGGCTGGAGCTGCCGTCATTAATGATATCCCGGCTTATTGTGTAGCTGCTGGAGCGCCTGCCCGTCCCCTTCGTTCTTATAGTACGCCTGAGGAGATGCCACCTTTTTGACTCGCGCCCGAAGCATTCAATGGTCTATACATGGGGGGGGTAACGTTCACAGCTTGCTGCCGCCCCAATCTGACAGAAGCCAAAGCCCGGGCAGTCGTAGGCCTACGGCCTATGACTGGGCTGTGCTCTCCTCTGGGGCTGCATCAGGATACGAAGGCGACTTCGACCGCCGCAGCCCGAGTGTCAGGTATGTCCTTAGACGAGTTGGAATAGAGTCCTGCGAAAGACGGGCACCACCATTGCAGGAATTATCGTCCTGGCGGCGAAAGGGACCTCTACTTCAATCCTTTGCAGGAGAAGATCCGGTTTGAGGCGAACGTACAGGATAGACTCGAGTGATGGCTTTGCTGGCAATTGACGGGGGAAAACCGATTCGCACAACGCCTCTTGCCTCGTGGCCGCACTTTGATGATGATGTTATCCAGGCAGCAGTTCGCGTCCTTCGCTCTGGAAAGGTGAACTACTGGACGGGCCATGAGGGCCGAGAGTTCGAAAGGGATTTTGCCCGGGTTGTCGAAACCAAGTATGGTATAGCAGTAGCCAATGGTACTGTAGCGCTGGAGTTGGCGTTGCGCGCCCTTGGAATTGGGCCCGGTGATGAGGTGGTGGTTACCAGCCGCACGTTTATCGGCTCAGCTAGCTGTATTGTAATGTGTGGGGCCACGCCGGTTATGGCGGACGTGGACCCCGTGAGTCAAAATGTAACTGCTGAAACAATTCGTGCAGTTCTTACGCCAAAGACAAAGGCGATCATTACGGTTCATTTAGCGGGTTGGCCTTGCGATATGGTCCGGATATTGCAGCTAGCGGACGAGCGCAATCTAAAAGTCATCGAGGATTGTGCTCAGGCTCACGGTGCTTTATACAAGGGGCGCGCTGCGGGTTCATGGGGGCACATCGCAGCTTTCTCTTTCTGCCAAGACAAGATTATGACTACTGGGGGGGAGGGCGGAGTAGTTGTCACCAATGATCAGGAGCTTTACGAGAGGGCATGGAGCTTCAAGGACCACGGGAAGAACTATGACGCGGTCTTTCGCCGCTCTCATCCGCCCGGCTTTCGCTGGCTGCACGAAAGCTTCGGTACTAACTGGCGCATGACGGAAATGCAGTCCGCCATGGGGCGCGTCCTGTTGCGCAGGCTTCCTTCGTGGGTAGAAATCCGGCGAAGCAATGCTGCTGTCCTTGCCGAACATTTCGCGCAACTCCCAGCCTTGCGGGTGACATGTCCGCCGCAGGAGGTATACCACTCGTACTACAAGTATTATGTCTTTGTGCGCCCCGAGTATCTTAAGCCGGACTGGGACAGAGATCGAATTATGAATGCAGTTTCTGCGGAGGGAATACCCTGTTATAGTGGCTCTTGCAGCGAGCTTTATCTGGAGAAGGCCTTCGATACAACTTTGCGCCCTTCGGCGCGTTTGCCGGTGGCTAAGAAACTGGGTGAGACGAGTCTAATGTTCCTCGTACATCCCACTCTATCAAATGAGGACATGCTCGATACATGTCGAGCGGTGGAAAAAGTCTTGAACGTCGCTACTCGCTGAGCATTGCCGCGGCGGGTAGTAAACTCGTCGGGTATGTCAGATGAGATGAGTAGGATTATGGATAGCAAAGTAAACGGCCAGCAGAAGATCAAATGGGTTGCGCGCAGTTATCTAACACGCGAGATGGCGTTACGCGTGCTGGCGGATGCAGCCATGGTCAGTTTTTCACTCCTGGTAGCGTACACGGTGCGCTATATTGTGATAGTAAATACAGGAGATACCGGCGCTGAATCCGCCCGCCGTACTTTGGACGCCTACTGGCACGCCTATCTCCGTGGTGTTTGGCTATTGATATTAGTAAGTATTGTGGTTTTCTCCTTAAGTGGCTTTTATACATATGGCCGAGCTTACCGGGGCCGTTTCAAAGCATTGGTAATTGTACAGGCGGTCAGCATATCATATCTTGTTTTCGCTGCGATACACTACTTCGCGCCTATCATATTCGCTATCCCCCGCAGCGTGCTTTTGGGAGCTTACCTACTCAGTATTGCCCTCTTGATGGCCGCACGGCTGTGGTCAATGGCGTGGAAGACACTCACCGCGTGGGAGCTTGGACGGATACCACGGCCCAATAACGGGAAAATCCGCGCCGTCCTGCTCATTGGTGGAGCCGGGTATATTGGTTCTACACTCTTGCCCAAATTGCTCGAGGGCGGCTACCACGTACGATTATTGGACTTGTTTCTTTATGGGAAAAACTCTATCGCCGATTATATTGGCCACCCCAGTTTAGAGGTAGTTAAAGGTGACTTCCGCGATGTGGAGACTGTTGTAAACGTGATGCAAGGGATGGATGCTGTGGTGCATCTGGGCGCCATTGTCGGGGATCCTGCCTGTGCTCTGAACGAGCGGCTTACCATCGAAGTCAACCTAATGGCAACGCAGATGATCGCAGAAGTTGCCAAGGGTAGTGGCGTATCGCGCTTTGTATTCGCCAGCACCTGTTCTGTCTATGGCGCTAGCGATAACTTACTGGACGAACACTCTGTATTGAAACCAGTTTCTCTCTATGCCCGCAGCAAGATAGCATCTGAGCAGGTGCTGATGCAGATGGCAGACGAGAACTTCTCGCCGGTTATTCTGCGTTTCGCTACGATCTACGGCCTGTCCCGGCGTATGCGCTTTGACCTGGTAGTTAATCTATTAACTGCCAAGGCGGTTCGCGAAGGCAGTATTACTCTCTTCGGAGGGGGCCAGTGGCGTCCTTTCGTGCAGGTTGACGATGCCGCGCAGGCCATAGTTGCAGTACTAAAGGCCGGCCGCGTTGAAGTACACAACCAGATATTCAATGTAGGTTCAGATGAGCAGAACTACACGCTGAGACATGTTGGCGAACTTATTGAGAGCTTAGTGCCCGCCGCTGAAGTAGTGGAACTGGGCTCCAATGACGACCACCGTAACTACCGGGTCAATTTCGCCAAAATCCGCAACACTTTGCACTATGTACCTCAATGGACAATGGAGAGAGGTGTCAGACAGATTGTTGAGGTAATAGAGAGTGGGTTGGTTGAAGATTATCAGTCACCGGAGTATAGCAATGTGAAGTTCCTCAGTCAACGCGGAAGCGATATTCTGCTGCCATACAATGGCCGAGCGGAGGCATTCTTTGGCGAAGAGTATCTTACCGTAAGCACAAACCCCGTGGATGGCAAGGCCGGGATTTCCTGACCTCTTGCCGGGCCCCGTCAAACCTTCTTAGCCGCATCCTGCCAATGGTCTACACTGTTGGACCTTATGCCTACTCCTGTGTCGTTTGGGTGAGCTGCTTTTTATCGTGCCACCAGCCCAGGAATTGCTTCAAGCCTATGCCCAGAGCCGCCCGTGGTTCTCAGCTCAGGACTTGGCGTGCATGGCTGATCTCTGCGTGGGTCAGCCGCATGTCTCCGGGCTGGTCTTTACTGAAGGGTGCATCACTTTTGCACCGCCCTCCGCTGCACTTTTCGACCGCTATTTATATGCGGTCAAAACCGCCCACAATTACATGCAATAGTCATTCGCAATAGGGGTCTGCTGCGGGTAAGCCTTAAGACAAGCCTCGTATGCCTCTACGGTTCGTTCGGCTATTACCTGCCAGTCATACTTTTCGGCCACCAAAAGTCGCGCTCGTTTGCCGAATTCACCCAGGCCCTTTCTTTCCTCCAAAACTCTCTTAATGCCGTCTGCTATGCCAGCGGCGGATAATTCCACATCCCAACCAGCTCCTGCTAAGGCTACCTCCCGTGACATATTGGTTCCCGGCGTCAACAGACACGGTAGACCATGGGCTAGGGCTTCCAGCACGGCATTTGGTTGGCCTTCCCAACGAGACGTATGCACGAATACATCTGATTCTGCCAATACTCCTTGTTTCTCCTGTCCACGTACTGGCCCATGGAGTTTGACCAGGTCATTCAACCGCAGTCGCCGAATCTGTTTGCGCACAAGCCGCTCTCCACCCTCGTGATCTGGACCATAGAGGTCTACGTGTACTTGTTGTTGCAGGAGGGTCGAACGTATAGAAGCACAGGCCTCTAAGAGCTTATCCAGTCCTTTGTGCTTAGGATCCAGGCGCCCGATAAAGACCAAGCCTATTCCTCGTCTCTTTCCCGGTTGCGCTAGGTACCTTTGCGGAGGTAATTTGGTCCCGTTGCCCACAACGAATATGGGTCTATTCCAGCCCGCTGTCTCCTTGGCTTCATTCTCTGTTAGGCAATGCAAGGCTACGGCATGCTGCACCACTGTGTTGAAGAAAAGCAAGTTGCCTATTCTTTTCTTCAGCCATTTTGAGTCCTGTGCTTGTCGGGTCATGCCTCCACGTGGTGTGATGATATAGGGGACTCCTTGCCCGTGAAGTTGATGAGCAAGTTTGGCATGTGCTGGAATGTATGTGCTGTGGAATACCACTACATCTGGCCGATTAAAGGGTGGTGGCGCTGCCACGAGCCCCCCTCCAGAATGCAACTGGCTATAGTGCATAACCTCCAGGCCCAGGCCGGCGTCGCCAGGTCCTGCTCCGACACTGACTAGTAGGGCTGCTTCCACACGATCAAGCGAATTCTGAGCTTGTACCAGGGGAGGAACACTAGCTCCTGGGCCTGAGATCTTCGACGCATCAATTGCTGCAACGTGGACAATCACCAATTTGCGCGGCACCTCCAATGAATATGGATTGCCCTATCCTGAAAGTATTGCTTGAATCGCCGCGAACTATCCAAGCCAATTTACTTCCCACGGTGATCAGCAACAACACTTGATAAGCGTTGTCTCCGTGATACGGAGCCGACCGGTGTCCAGAGCAAGCTAGTGGACCCGCTTTGCTCGGCAAAACCCCAGATCGTACTTAAGGGTTATGACCTTAGGGTAGCCACGATTTCGATAGAATTAGCCGTAGAAGGAAAGCACCGCCCCAAAAGTCCACACAGCCTCCCAGACAACGATGAACCATAATAGCCGGCGAAACGTCGCTCTGCTACATCAAAGCCAGCCTCTGCCAAATAGTAGCAAAGTTCGTCAAGCATATACTCTCTCACATGCATACGCCCGTCGGGGGTTCGCTCAAATTTGTTGATCAGCGGCGACTTGCCCAGCAGCACCCGTATCCGATTCGACACGCGCAGTAGATTGACGGTGGTCATCACCAGTGTTCCCCCGGGCACAAGTAGGCGACCGATGTCTTGCAGAACCTCGATAGGCCAGCGGTAGAGGTGCTCAATAACCTCACAGAAAAAGATTAGGTCGTGCAGGTCTTCGGGGTGGTCCGCGGGGAGAGGAGAATTGAAGTCCCACCGGGACGTAGTAATTCCCATCTTGACCAGATCATCCTGCCAACTGCCCAGCAGCAAGCCGTAGGCATGGCTATCGCAGCCATAGCGATGTGCGACATAGGGCAGCAGCATCCCGGGGCCCAGTTCAGCTACACTGCTGTTCTCACTAAACTCGAAATGTTGCTGGGCGAGTTCAATGGTCTTTATATAACGGTCCAAGCACCGAAGGTGGTAGTCACGGCCTATTCCGAAACGGTCCACCAGCGATGCAATAGTCGTCCGGATATCTTCTGCCAATATGAACTCTCCTGACAAGGCAACTGAAGCTGCTGTTCGCTGTCACTATACTTTTGCGGCTTGTCCTCGGCTTATCAGCTTTTGCCTACATATTTCGCAGAAGTTGTTGCGCAAAGTTTCTTTCTAACCGCCCGCTAGAGGGTAATAATCGGGAGTTTTCGCCTAGGTTATTGATTATTGACACGCTTCTCGGCCTACGCAACGATTTCTCCACAGCATACGCAAACTGCGCGGCGATGATTGGACCTGGTCGCCGTGCATCTCCCCGCCGCCCACCGCCAGCCGGAGGTATGCTCGGGGTGCCCCTTCGGGGGCGGTGTAGGTAGCAGAAATCCGTTGCCACTCGTCCGCTGCCTGTGCGGGCGCTTTCATATGCTCCCAGCGGGGTATATAGGAGACGTGGCGGAGTACCGGACAGAGCTTAGATAGAGCTGCTCATGTCACGGAGCACGGCCGCGAAAGACCTTGGGAGCTACCCCGGACCCGTTATTTGCATAATCTTCGCCGGCCCGACGGCCTACTGGACCCCAGAGAATCGAGACTTACCCTATGGGTTTGCCACTGATATAGGGCTCTTTGAGTAGTGCAACGATTCCTTGTCGCTGCGCCAAAGAAAAGAGTGTGTTTTTTGGGAGCGGCCGTTTATTGCTCCAGCGCCTATTTAACATAATATAACTTATGTGAATAAAAAACGCTCCGCCATTTTTGGGTATCGGTACTACACATCAGCCACCTTGACCATCCGCCCGCTTTCTGCCGACTGGTACACCGCCTCCACTACTCTCTGGCTCCAGACACCCTCTTCGCCCGGAATCGGTGGTGCGGTGTCGTTCAAAACAGCTTCCGCGAACCCTTCGATCTCCGCTGTGTACACATTCCGCTCGTCCGATACGATACGCAGGTACTCGACCGCCCCCTCATCGGTCGCCACAACCTGCAGTACCCCGTCCGGGGTTTGACTGAGAATGCCCTGGGCGATTAGCGTCCGTTCGGCGCCATTGATCTCGAGCAGGTTCCGTGCAGCGGCGGTGCTGAAGTACGTATCCACGATCCCCAGCGCACCGTTGTCAAACCGCAGCACGGCAATGAGTGAATCCTCTACCCCTTCGTATTCATGGACAACATTCGCCATCATTGCCGTGACCGATTCCACATGCGCTCCGAGAAGAAACTCAAGCAGTGCTACTCCATGGTTACCGACGTCCATAAACGCGCCGCCCCGGTGCAGCTCCTTGACTTGGCGGAACGCGCCTTCCATCGGAGGATAGTCGAAACCGAATTGGGCCCGCGCCGAGACGATTTTCCCCAGCACCCCTTCCTCGACCAGTCGCCTGGCCTCCACCGACAGGTGGTGGAAGGGCATCATCAGGCCGATCCCCAGCTTGACGCCAGCCTCCTCGCATATCTGCGATATCTTCTCTGCTCCTTGCACGGTTATGTCCAGCGGCTTCTCGCACAGCACATGTATCCCTCGTTCCGCGCATGCCTGCACATGCTCCAGGTGTACATGCGGAGGCGAAGCGATATAGCACGCGTCGAGCTTCACACCATCCAGCATAGTCTCGACTTCGGTGAACCAGGGCACGCCGCCATATTTCTCCGCTAACTGCTCGGCTCCCGTATCCGGCAGGCTCATAATGGCGGCAAGTTCACTATTTGCTGCCGGCATGATGCCTTCGGGGATTGTCCGCTTGTCGGCGATGCCCGCAGCACCGATTACACCCCACCTTACCTTAGCCAATTCTGACCGCCTCCTTTTGACCAATACTATGTGAGAACCGCCCGCTCCGAGCCATCGTTCTCGCATCTCGTTTCTCGCCTCTGCCCCTTGGGGCCGGGGGTGAGGCGGCCCTCTCATTTCGCGAAAGCCGCAATCACTTTCTTGATGCCTGCTGCTATCAGTTCCATGTGTTCCGGTTCATAGTTCGGGTGCACTGGCACCCAGAAGACTTTCTTCTCCATCTCCGCCGCATTCGGGCAGAAGACCTTGTCATACTGGACTGCTTCAGGCCGAGTGTCTGGGCTTTCAAACGGGTACTTCTTTGCCCCAAACCCGTTATGCTCCCGGTAGGCCTTCTCCTTGTAGCCCTGCGGCCATTGCACTGGCCCATTGGGTATGCCTTCGCCGCTCAGTGCCTCGGTAAACTGCTTGATGTCACAGTTAAGTTGCTCCATATCTAGCACGATCGGGTACAGCCAGTATGCATTCTGAACTTCTTCGGAGTTAGGCGGCAAAGCCAGGACTTGCGGTAGCTCTCCGAGTGCTTGGTCGAGGATAGCGGCATTGCGCCGCCGGTTGGGCAGGTTCCAGTTGTCAACCCGCTCCAGCTCCTTAAGACCGATTGCTGACTGCATCTCGGTCATTCGGTAGTTGTAGCCCACCATATTGTGGATATACGGCAGCGCTGCTTCCAGCTCTAGGAGGCTCATCCTCTTCTCCACGTCATAGCCGTGGTCCCGGAAGCTGCGCATTGTCCACATCCAGTCCTCGTTGTCGGTCACCACGCAACCCCCTTCCCCGCCGGTGCTGAAGGTCTTGCTCTGGCAGAAGCTAAAGCAACCGACGTGCCCGATACTGCCCACCTTCTTTCCCTTGTAGACTCCACCGTGCGCCTGCGCGGCGTCTTCTACAACGTACAGATCGTATTCCGCGGCGATCTCCATAATAGCATCCATATCGCACAGGCAGCCATACAGGTGCACTGGTATTATCGCCCGGGTGCGCTCGGAAATCTTCTCGCGGATGGAAGCGGGACTAATCGTATGACTATTGGGCTCCACATCAGCAAAAACAGGCACAGCCAATGATTGACAAATGGGAAACGACGACCCGATGAATGTGTACGACGGAACGATTACCTCGTCGCCGGGCCCAATATTTAGCCCCCCCGACAGCGCGACGTGTATCGCGCTGGTCCCGTTGCTGGTGGAAATACCGTATTTACATCCTATCCAGTCGGCGAATTTCTGTTCAAACTCCATCCCCAGTGGCCCTGTCCAGTAGTTTGTCTTCCCACTGCGCAGAGGTTCACTTACGCATTGAGCAATCTCCTCGGTATACCACGGCCAGGGCGGGAACGCCTCAGAAGCTGTTTTCGGGCCGCCCTTGACAGCGAGATCCACATTCGCCATCTTTCTCACTCCTTGTTAGCAGATTTTGCCACTTTCGCACAAAGCCCAGGATGGGTAAAAAGCGCTCCCCTCCTGGCTTCACTCTTGCACACCAGCCACGCACTATTCTATTCTTCATCACCGCCCAAACTCCTCCACTATCTGCCTTTCCTTCTCCCCTCTCCTGCAAGGAGAGGGGCTGGGGGTGAGGCTGCCGTTACGATGCCTTTGTGCTACCGGTGAGCCGCTGCTAACTGCTCTATCCCCCAGAACTTGCACAACCACTCCCACGAATCATCAATTGGCCTCTCGCCGGCATCAATCAGCCCGTGCCCCGCGTCGTACCAGAGCACCTCTTTGGGCTCCCCGGCCAGGTCAGCGATAATACGGCTGCTGGAATTGGGCACATTATCATCCTTCTTCCCAAACTGGAACAGGATGCGGCGCGGGGCGATCTTGTCCACAAAGTACTTTGGATCCACTGGAGCCCACAGTTGCGCCCAGAACTCGCGGCTATACCACGGCTGCAGGGGCACTTCCGCCCGGCTTACGTCGGTACGCATGTCGTCGGCTTCGACTAGTTGCACCCAGTCCGCTCCGCACACGCGCAGCACGAATGCCCCAATCCGCTCCTCCACGCCGCCGAGCACGCCACCCATAATGCCCCGCTTGCTACAACCCACGAAACCGATCTTATCCGCTGCCACGGGGTAATCCGCCAGCAGGTAATCCACCACCCGCCGGTAATCAAGCACTGAACCGTGGTACGCCCAGCGCACCATCGCCGGGTATTCTGAGTAAGTATATGACAGGGCCTCATCGTGTCGGCCCGACCGCTGCAGGCGGGCAGTGACTTTGACACCCAACACGCCGGCGGGGATCAGCCGGTCGTCATAGGGCGCGATATCATAGATCAACACGGGAAATGGCTCGGGGCCCTCCGGGATCGTCAGGGCTATTGGGATCGGCTCCCCATCCGCGCCCCGGATGGTCACCTCACGCAACGCGCCGCCCTCGAGCTTCTCCTCTGCTACGATCTGTTCATCGAACGGCTGCTCAGCGTCATATTCGTACTGCATAGCGAGTTGCTTATACGACGGAATATAGATGCTCAACCTTTTGTCTCCTTTGCGACTCATTGGTAACGAAGTGCTACGGCTCCTCTCCCCCACCTTCCAAGTCCGCCGTAGCTTTAGCGAAGGCGGATGCCCTGACCACGGCCCTTCCGTTTCGGTACTACTACAGGCATCCGGCCTCTGTGCCCTCCACTGGTAGGGGCGCTGCTTGCCGCGCCCGCTCGTTCCTCCGCCCGCTGTTATTCGTCATTCTGGCCGCCTCTGCCTTCCTGCCTCTACCCCCCCGGGGCTGGGGTAAGGCTGCCGTTGTGCTGTCGTCGGCTTGGCGTTCCTCTACGATGATTCCCAACTTCTTTGCATTAGGGAAGGAAAATTGCTATGATAAGAGAATAAACAATATATCATTATACTGAATTCGTGCGCGTAGGCGGGCGGATTAGCTCATGAAGAGGGTGATGTTGTGTTAATAACTACCGATCAGATTACCGCGGCAAGCTTCCCGGAGCTATTTCAGCAAATCGTCACAGACAAGCAATCAGCAGGCATTGTCGCCATACAGAACAACCCTGACGACTTACTGGAGCGAGCCAAGACCTACGGCACCCAGTACGCCAACGCAAGCTGGGGCTGGGGGTCGAATATATGGCATCGCAGTGAGGCCAGTACTTCAGTAGTAAGCAGCGAGGAAGAGCTGACCAACAATCACCGCACATTGATGCTCAGGGCACTGGAGCACATGCTTACGCGGCCGATGATCCAGGTTGATGCCAATCTGGGCAGCCCCGGCTCCCCCGCCGAGATGCACTGCCGGTTGTACTGTGACCCCCAGTATCCTGATATCGCCCATCGCTGGAAGCAAATCTGCTTCCCGGCTGATCCTGCGCAGGCCCCGGATGCGGTACTCTACTTCATCCCTCAATATCTCGAAAATCCACCCATGCCGGACGCTCCTGGCAGGCTGCTGCATGTAATACGATTCCCCAACCACAACTACACTATCTGCATCGGTACCTCTTATCAGGGCGAGGTCAAAAAAGCATTCCTTTCCCACTGGATCAGACACTGTTACCTCCGCGGCGGCACGGGAGAACACGCCGCGCTGCGCGAGTTCACCGTAAAAACGCCCTCAGGAGCCGAAAAACGCATAGTCATGGGCGTTTGGGGACTTACCGGCAGCGGCAAGTCCACTCACGGGATGTATGTCTTCAACGACAGCATCTACGCTCTTTACCAGGAGCAATTCGGCATTGATCTCGCCGAGATATGCTATGACAATGCCATAAAGAATGACGATGTTATAGGATGGTTCGAAGATCAGGCTGTAGGCTCGGAGCAAGGCTCTTGGACTAAAACCGAGGGCGTTGACGAACACCAGGCGGGCATATACGAGGCAGCGATGAGTCCCGAGGCCCTCCACGAGAACACCGAATGGGATGAAAACGGGTTTGTCAGCTTCGACGTTAAGCTGTTCCAGTGTTTCGGCGTTCTTAATCGTAATGCCCGCAGCGTACTGAAGCTTGAGGATACTGGCGCTTTCGACGGCAGTGTGGACTCCACCGCTCCGCCCAATATGGCAGTATTCATCAGCCCGGGCTATTTCACTGATTACGCCTGGCTAAAGATAAACGATCCTGATTTCGCTGCCAAGGTCCTGGCTGACGGCCGGACTGTTGGCCATCCTGCCCAGAGCAGGGAAGGCGTCGGCGAGACCAAGTATTCCAGCCGCTACTGTCTGCCTTTCACCATGGGCGTGGACAATGCTGCCCACGTGCATCGCTTCCGCGACTTCCTCTACAAACGTCTTGCTGCCGGCGATCCTATTGATGTCTACCAGATCAACACCACAGGCAAGGTAGGCGCGGCCTACGAGTGGCACGAGATGCAGTTGAACGGGGAGCGCTACCAGATGCCCGTGGCTCTATTTGAGGAGCGTGACGGCCGCCGCAAGCCCGTTGGCGGTGCCGATCCTGCCATTGAGGAGACCGAGCTATTTCTGATTCAGGCCGCCCGCGGGGCGGTACAATGGCAGCCCCATCCCATCTGGCGCGAGCGAGTGCTGGTGCCGGCTTTTGTTCCGGGGATTAGCCCGGAGCGCCTGGCTGAATTCGACCCTTTCAGTTATCACAGTCACGAAGAGATCGAGAGACTCCTCCGCGCTCAGATAATCCTCGGCAAGCATTACAATGACATCCAGTGCGCTGGCTTAGCCCGCGAGATCTACACCGCCATGGACTTCTAATTCCCCCCTCTCTCCGCCATAGCCTTGGCGAATGTGGATGCCGTCCTGTTCCCTTTTCCTATTATTGAAAGTCTTTGCGGAAGGGGTGCGGGGAAAGCCACTTTCTTCAGAAAGGGGTTTCCCGCGAAAGCCGTTAGCCTCTCCCCTACTCGGCCTTCTTCGCCTTCCTCCTCCTCGGCGCTTTTTTGAACGTGGCGACGTCTATTCTGGGGTAATCCAGCTTCCCGCCCGCCAGCAGCTCTTCGATCGTCAATATCTGCACGCGGGGCACCGCTGGCAGCAGCCCGGGCGGCTCATAGAACCCCGCCGTCGCCGCCTCCGTGGACATATCCCAGTGCCAGGTATCTTCAAAGGCGGCAATCTGGGCGGGCGAGGCCGTCCCATTCTGCTCTTTGAACAGGACGTTATAGGTCGCTTTGGAGTTAAACGGCGGGTCCAGGTAGATGAGGTCCACCGACTCATCCGCCACATAATCCCGC
>JALGTU010000049.1 GCA_029821195.1 Candidatus Zipacnadia bacterium | reverse complement strand
TGCCGGACTACTCAAATGCCAGACTATGAGCTGACCGTCAAGCAGGCGGAGGTCCAGGACCGCAGAGCGTTAAAGACAAGGGAGGAGGGTCACAATGCTTCAAGAAGGCAAGCCCGAGGAGAAGACGTTGATTTGTCCGCTCCTAGCAACGCGACCATCGACACTTGATGATTCGTTCAAGCGAATGGTAACCGCCGGTGTTCCTAATGCGTGTCTGCGCGAGGGCTGTGCATGGTGGAACGGCGAACGCATGGAGTGTGCGGTGCTCTCGCTGGCACGCATATCCACGCCGGAATAGCACAGCCAAGCGCAGCGGCGCGCCGCTGGAGCAGAGCTTGGGGCGATGGTCAACGAGTTTCCGGGACTCTGACGGTATTGGTCCGAAGTTGGGAATTCGTGGACAGACCCGGCGGGATGTGCTAATATCCAGGTGGGTGCCGGGGTGGCGGAATTGGCAGACGCACGGGACTTAAAATCCCGAGCTCCGTAAGGGGCGTGCGGGTTCGAGTCCCGCCCCCGGCACCATTGGCATAGAACGGAACTCACATCCCCCTGCGATGGTGGCCTGGGGCTACCGATGGCCAGAGGCGTAGTGGCATATAACTCGTGCGGGAAATCCGAGAGGGCTGCTCAGCCCGATGAATTCCTGACAGAAGAACCGTCGGCAGGCGACAGGTGGTGGACGCCGGCACGCACTGAATCCCTGCTGTGGGCGTTAGGAGCCGGGGCTGTTCTCGCAGTCGCCCGGCTTCTGACCCCCGAGGCCGGCGGGTATGGAACCCACGAACACCTGTTCCTGCTGCCGTGCATTTTCCGCTGGGCGACGGGCCTGCCGTGCCCTTTTTGTGGGATGACTACCGCTTTCGCGCTGATGGCGCACGGTCGAGTGGGCGCTGCCTTTGCGATTCACGTCCTGGGCCCGGCAGCCTATCTGATAACGTGGGCGGCGTTGGGGGCGGCCATTGTCGGGCTGGTGCGGAACCGCATGCTGCTGCCGCGCTGGCCGTTTTCGCAGACGGGCGGTCGGGTGATCCTGACCGTCTTGCTGCTGGGCTGGGCGGTTAACCTGATGCGATTGCTGCTCTGATGGTCGGAGGCTTGATTCCGCGGTCCGAGCAGTATGGGGCGATACAGTTGACAGCGGACTGATTATAGGTATAATCTCAGCAGCATCTACGCAGCACAACCTGCCGTCGAAGACGTGGTTGGGGAAAGCTGACACGACCTGTCAGTATTGGAGGATATGCGAAAATGCCAGCACTAATACCTGTACTCAAGTTCGGAGGAAGAACGCTGCAAGGTTACGAGCGGTTCGGCGCGAACGAGACTGGACTACTGGCAGAATGTCAGAGCCTTTCCAGCGCCAACGAGATCTACCGGCTGGTGGAGCAGCGACGTAACCAAGCGCGTGCCCAGCGACTGCGGGAGATCGCCGAGGGTTATGTCCTGCCCCTGCGGGAACAAGGCATCGTTCCGGTAATCGTTGTTTCGGCATTTGACTGGGCTACCGACAAGCTCGACCAACTCAGCACCTACATCTCACCTGAGCCGGTGGAACGCGAATACGCGCGACTGCTGATGAGCGGGGAGCTGCGCGCCAATTCGTCGCTGGCGATGGCGTTGGAGGCAATGGATTGTCCCGCGTACTCGATGACGGGCCGGGAAGCCGGGATCCGCACCAAGGGGGGGCCGGTCGGGGGGCTGATAGAATCGGTAGATGAGGGTTATGTTCTGGGTCTGGTGAGGGAGGGGATTGTACCGGTTGTCGCGGGGTTCCAGGGCTACTACCATGATGCAGAGACTGACCGCGATGAGGTCTCGATCCTGGGGCGGGGAGGGTCCAACTTGACCGCCGTGGCGTTGGCTTCCGCCCTTGACCAGAGCGAGGCTACGATGTATAGCGATGTTGACGGCATTTATGACTGCGACCCGCGCACCAATGCAGACGCCCAGAAGCTGGACGAGGTTGATGGCCGGGAGCTTCTGGAATGGCCGGACTTTCCGAGAGTCGTTCAAAGAGAAGCGGTCAACTATGCCCTGCAACGGAAAGTGGACATCTGGATTCGCAGTGGCTTTGACGCGGAGGTCCCCGGTACGCGCATTGTATGTACTGCGTAGCGGCGGGCCGGCCGCGTAAGACAGGCACGGGGGGCCTGGCTGGGTGGGTTGCGCTTGCACCAATACCAGGGGTATGTTATAATATGCAGCTTAGAATAAGGGCTAAACAAGCGACACGTGACTGCCTCGACAAAAGCCCACTTGTGAGCGGGTTAGTGAGGGGCCGGACTGGTATATCGCATAGTCGCAGACGCGGCCGAAGCAACTGGCATAGCAGGTGAACACGTTTGGCGCAAGCGCAGGTCGGGGACCTGTGTAGGTGTTTACATATTTGATGCTGCTGTGGTATACTAAGCCACGTTCGAGATAAGAATCGGACCAAGCTAGCCACATCCTGAGAGGGAGACTATAGCCAATGTATCGGATAAGCCACGAGCCACTGGTCAAGCATGTAGCTCTCATGGTCGCAGCCTTGATGGTGTTCCCCTATGGTTTCGCTCCGCTGGCTGCCTACGGGCAGGTCTTCACGGAGATAACCTCTGTGGTAGTGCTGCCGATGCAGGATCTGACCGGCCACGATTCGTTTATGGCTTCGCAAAAGGCCACCGACGCGGTCGCGATGGCCTTGGAGGACTCCGGCGAGTTCCGGGTCATTTCCAAGCGGGCTCTGGCCGTGGCCCTGGCGGACCTGGGACTGGTACCGCCGCTGATGGAGGCCCAGCAGGCCCGGCTTGGTGAGCATCTTAAGGTTGATAAAGTAGTCAGCGGGACCTTGTATGAGATAAGCGTGAACTCCGAGACCGGGGAGTGCCGCGTGACAATCGAGATCAGGGCGATGGATATCTTCCTGGGTTGGATTCTGGATGGCGCGAAGATCACGGTGCAGACCAGGCCAATTCCCGGCTGGGGGGGAGACGATGTCACGGTGGTCAATGAGGCGCTGCGGCAAGCCGCTGAGCAAGTGGTGAGGGAGATGCTGCGCCGCCACGTCATCCGGGGGAAGGTTGACGCCGTGGATAACCGGGGGATGGTAACCCTGAACATTGGTCTGAACGAGGGCGCGCACGATGGGCAGAGAATGCTGGTTGTCCGCTCCGCGTGGAACAAGGACATCCAGCAAGTCAAGGCCCGCGTGGTCGGGGAGATTGAGTTGTTCGATGTCCGGGCGCGATTCAGCAAGGCTCGGGCGCTGGGTGACAGCCTGTGGCCGCAGACCGGTGACTACGTCTATGCCCAGTACACGACGCCCGAGATGGTCAGCACGCGCCGGCACCGGCAAGCTGTGACCGGTTCGCTGCGCATGGGTGCAGCAGTGTTGATGCTGCTCGGGGTGCTCGCGATAGGCAAGAGCAAAGGGACGATTAAGCCGCCGGTGGCCCAGGCCCAAATCGGGCAAGCGTCCCCGGGCGGGACGCCGTTTGTCAGGGTGAATCTCGAGCGGGGCTTGATCCCGGATAGCTCTCAGGTCCACGCGTGGATTTTTTATCGGGGCCAGAGTCCCGGCCTGATCGCCGAGGTGGAGAACATTGTGGGCGCGACGGCGGAGCCGCGGCTGCCTTTCTACGAGGATACCGCGGAGGCTCGCTATGGGGTTACGTTCACCACCGAGTTCCAATATCTGGACCGTTCGAACGAGATGACCGACGGCAGTGTGGATATTACCTATAATGACCTCGCGCTGCTGGCGGGCGATACTTATTTTTATAAGGTGCAGCGCATCGTAGACCCAATCCAACCCGTTGTCTCCATCACCACGCAGGTCGGACTGGCCCAGGAGGAGGAACTGGAGGACGCCGAAATGGAGGTTGATCCGCCCGATGCAAAGAGTGAACCCAGTGCCACAGTCGGGCCGGTGACCTACTTTGAGCCCGGCGTGCTCACCTCGCCGAGAAACAATGCCGGCGGGGTCAACCCGGATGACGTGACCTTCGAGTGGACCCCTTCGGTGGGCGCGGACCAATACCAGGTGGAGGTTTACGACAATCCAACGCTGGCGTGGCCGCCGGTCTACCAAAGCGGCAGTCTCTCGTGGACCGGCCAGACGGTCATGACCCACACGGTTACGGATTTTGACTTTGCGGGCAGCACAACGTATTGGTGGGTCGTGGGCAACCGCAGGCGAGGCGAAGCCCTGCCTCTTTCGTACGTGTCCGGGCAGTACCGTAGCGGTTGGATTTACAGCAGTCCGTTCACCTTTACCACTGTCGAAAAGCCCCCGGAACCGTACTCGGCGCGGGCAGCGAGTGACCGCCCATCACGTCCCACGGCGCCCTCCGGGTTCTGGGGTGAGCGGCGCCTGGGCAGCGGTGCTCCACGGCGCTAGTTACGGGCGACAAGCTTCCAGCAGCAGGCCGAAAGCGGGGCCGGGTGCTGGACAATACGAGCATGAGCGATGACAGCCTCGGGCTGGAGGAAATATCTTGGGCGCGTGGTGGTGATGGTGGGGCTGCTGGGGGCAGTCCCGTTCGAGATTATTGGTGCTTCGGCCCCGGCACAGTGGGCGATAATCGTATACGTTAGTGGGGAGGTTGACCTCCAGCCGGTTGCAGAGCGCTATTGGCAATGCCTGGAAAATGCCAGGCTTAGCGATGAAATCATTGTCGTTGCGGAGTTTGTGGCACGGGATGGGGGCGATGGTGGCGAGGTCTGGGGGCAGCGTTGTTGGTACGGCAAGGCTGGTCGGCAGGATTGCCAGTCCGAACAGTTGACGGGCCTGTCGCAAGCGGCGCGCATTGCGAACCTTATAAAATGGGCAATACACCGGGCGCCAGCAAAACGCTACGCACTGGTGGTCGTCGGCCATGGGCGGGTGGCGCCGACGCTGGTCACAGAGGGAAACGGCGAAGAGCCGACCAGCTTGTCGTCGCCCGAGCTGCGAGCTGCGCTGGCGCAGGGGCTAGCCGACAACAGCCGAGAGAAGCTGGATGTGCTCTTCCTGGATTGCTGTTTCGGAGCCACTGTCGAAGTCGCCGCTGAGTTGAAGGATATGGTCGGCTACCTGGTGGGTACGCCGGGGCTGATGTACAGCCCGGGGCTGCCCTGGGACGAAATACTGCGGTGGTTAAGCGCTCACCCCGATGCGGATGCGCAGGCGCTGGTGCAGCAGGCGGTGGCCAGCTTGGGCAGTTTGTGGGAGCAGGAGCCGGAGTTGCCGGTCTCGCTGATCGCGATTGATGCGTCCCGGGCGGAGGCGGTGCAGCGGCGGGTACGGGTACTGGCAGTTGTTGCCAGAGAGCGCATGCCGACGACCGTACCCGAGATTACCCTGGCGCGGAGCCGAGCGGAGAGTTGGGGAAGCCGGGGGGAGCTGGTTGACCTGGGCGGATTTGCGGCGGCGCTGGGTACGATCAGTGCCTTTGGGACGGTAGCCCAGCGCGCTCAGCAACTGAGCCGCGCGATTGAGCGGGCAGTAGTGGCCCGCTACGTGCAAGGTCCGCTGGCCCCGGGGCAGGTGCGCCATCAGGGATTGGCGGTGTTTTTCCCGCTGGGTAGGGAGCAGTGGCCCGAGAGCTACCAGGAGGCTTACGAGGGCGGCTTTGCGAAGTGCTGGGGACCGTTCCTGAATGCCTACCTCAGGGGGTTGCACGGGCGACTGGCCGAGGACGGAGTTCCGGACCGCCGGGCCGGGTAATAGAGCGGCAGCCATAATTCGAGCTTTAGGTGTGGACCCGATGCTCTCGTCGGGTACGAAAGTTGACGGCAAACGGTGTTGCAGCAAGATATGCAGATGGTCCGACAAGCAAGGGAGAGCAGAAACGATGCTTCCTGACCAATTGCCTAGACCAGACCCGGCGCTTTTCGGCCGAACTACAGCAGTGCCACCAGTGTCAACCACATACCCACGGAGGTGGCAATTGGCTATTATAAGCTCTAGGCGGCGCCGTCTTTGGGTGCTGCCGTTAGCTTTGGGCCTGGTGCTGGTGGGGTCGGTGGTGGGGTGGGGTGCCGGGCTGCCTACTGTTCCCGTTCCTGGACGTCCGTACGGAACGCTGAGCCCGGACGGCCAGATAATAATGCATCCGTCCCGGGCGGTGGCGAATCGGCTCATCGTCAGACTCCGGCCGACTGTCAGCCCCCAGCAGGTCCGTCCGCTGGTGGCGCGGGGCGGGGGTAGCATCCGCAGCATTACACCCGACGGCGCACTGATGTTCGTGAGCCTCGATCCGGGCACTGCCCTGGATCAGGCTATCGCGGCCTATGAGGCGCAGCCGGAAGTTGAATATGCCGCCTACGACCTGCTCGTCTATCCCACCCTCGTACCCAACGACCCCGAATACCTAAACCAGTACCATCATCCTCTGTGTGATTCACCCGAGGCGTGGGACGTTACCACGGGCAGCTCGTCAGTGACCATCGCGGTTATTGATTCCGGTATTGATAAAGACCACCCCGACCTGGCCGGCAAGCTGTGGATCAATCCAGGAGAGATCCCGGGCAACGGCATTGACGACGACAACAACGGATATGTGGACGATGTCAATGGCTGGGACTTTGTCAATAGTAGCAACGATGTCGAGCCAGAGCCTGATGGCGAAGACGACGACGGGAACGGATATATTGACGATAACGTTAACCATGGCACCTTCTGTTCGGGCCTGGCGGCGGCCCTGGGCAATGACGGTTACGGAGTAGCCGGCGTTGACTGGGGCATGCGGATAATGACCTGCCAAGTGTTTCCGGACGACGGGCCTACCAGCCTGACCCCGATCCTCGAGGCCATCTACTACGCCGTGGATAACGGGGCCAACGTAATCAACATGAGTCTGGGCGGGGGGTATAGCACGCTCTACGACGCGGCCATCAGCTATGCCTACAACAACAGAGTGTTGGTCGTCGCCGCCGCCGGCAATGAGGACTGGGAGTTTACCGACGATTCGGCAACCTGGCTCTCGCCGGTCTGCAACGACGGGCCCAATCCGTACGTGGACAACTATGTTCTGGGAGTGGCGGCGACCGACGCGAATGACCGCCGCGCCTCCTTCAGCAATTACGACGGCTCGTCGGTCAACTTTGTAGATGTGTGCGCGCCCGGTGTGGATGTTTACTCCTCGCGCTATCAGAATCCCCTCTTCCCCGACTTTGCTGAGTACTTCGGCGCCGGCTCGGGTACTTCATTCTCTTGCCCGATCACCGCCGGTCTAGCCGGCCTGTTGCTGGCGGAGAGACCCGAACGCACCCCGGCTAACCTCATCGGAAAGATCCGGGAGGGCGCTAAGAACATTGACTCGCTCAACCCTCAGTATGCAGGGAAGCTGGGGGCCGGACGAATAAACATGGCCGATTCCCTGGCGGATATGAAACCGCCGGAGATAGAAATCCTCAGTCCGCTGAATAATGCGGCCATATACAGTACCAATCCGACTATTCAGGCGACGATCACAGATCCGGAGAGCGGCGTTGATGTCACCCGGATCAGGCTGCAGATCAACGATAATCCGGAGATCTTCGTCGGCGACCACTACGATTCCGATACCGACTTCTTCAGTTACGGGCTGACTCTGAGCCAGGGGGCCCATTATCATATAACTTTGTGGGCAGCTGATAACAGCGGCAATGACGGCTATGCCGAAATCAACTTCCGCATTCTGGCCAAGACATTCGACGCCGGCCTGCACCTGTTCTCCCTGCCGTACACGTACAACCCGGGCCAGTTCCCCTCGCCCCGCAGCCTGTTCGGATTGGCCCCGGGCGATGTACTTAACGATGTGGATATGGCCCGGTGGTGGCCCGGGGATATGCGGCCGGTGAAGTACCGCCGGTATCCCGATAGCTACGGGACCTTCAATCCACCTGATGCCCAGGGAGGCGACCCGATAGTGACGTCGCCGCCGGCAGGACTGGGATACTTCATCCGGATCACGCTGGCGCCGGACGCGGACTATGCCACCGTCTCTGCGCCCGGCATCAGCCTCGGCGGCACGACCTCGAGGTATGAAATAGACTTGCCCTACGGTGCCAACCCGCCGCGTGGCTGGCACATGATCGGCTGTCCATTTACCAGCGTTCTGAACTGGGGGAGCGTCCAATTCATTACCGATGGCGAGACGCAGAGCGTGCTTGAGGCGGTTCAGGATGGGGTCACGGACGGGGTCCTGTGGGAATTTGTGAGCGAAGGGGATGGCGGTCACTACGAGTTCCCGACTGACCCATTGACTGCTACTGTGGAGCCGTTCAAAGGCTACTGGCTGCACGTGTGGAAAGACACCACACTGGTGATGTTCGCGCCGCAGGTCACGGGCTCGGCAGTGGCGGCGAACGCGGGCGCCGATGGCTTGATCTCCGATGACGGCTGGCAGGCGCAGATTATTGTCAGCACCGGTGAGCACAGCGATATGAGCAACTACATTGGCGTCAGCAGCCAGGCCAGTGCTGGCTACGACCCGGGCCTGGATATCGCTGAACCACCGGCGGTGGATACGGCCGTGCAGTGCTACCAGCCGCGGGGCGATTGGGAACAGTACGCGGCGCGCTACGCCCGGGATATCCGACCGGCGGCGGCCGGCTTGCAGAGTTGGGATATGGAGGTATTCTGCGAGCTGAGTGACGTGCCGGTCCGCGTCACCTGGCCGCAGCTCAATGCCACGGTTCCCCCGGAGATCAAGCTGATGCTCGAGGACCGCGACAGCGGGCGACAGGTGTTCATGCGCACGGCCAGTGGTTATACCTTCAACAGTCCCGAGGGTGGTGGCGTGCACCACCTGAGAATCGTCGCCTATGACGAGACGGCGACGTCGCTGACCCTGGCGGGCATAAGTGCCCAGGCGCTGTCGGGCTCCGGGGGAGTGGTCATTACCTATAGTGTCTCCAAGCCGGCGGCGGTCAGCGCGGAGATTTGCAATATATCGGGCGTGGTCATCAAACGACTTGGCCAGCGCACCAGCAGCGGCAATCAGGTGGAGATGATGCTGTGGGATGGGCGCAGTGACCGGGGTAGCAAGGTGCCCTCGGGCCGGTATCTGGCACGGATCACGGCGCAGGCCGCCGATGGCCAGAGCGTGCAGGCAGTGCGTCCGTTCACCATATTGCCCTAATCGTTCTCCCGGTTCTGGAAGGAGCTGAGAGCTAAGTGTTGTCAACTTATGGCCATTATGCACATCCGAAGTCACCCATCTCGGCAATGGTTGGGGTGCTGGGTTTCGCCCTACTCCTGGCGACGGCGGGCGTTGGCTGGAGCCAGTTTGAGGGGAATCCGAGCATAGGGATCCTGGAGTTGGATCACCCCGGCGGGCTAATGAAGCTGTGGGTGGAGGCACCGGTCACGCTCTCGTGGACGGAAGGGGAGGGTGATGCTGCCACGACGGTATATTGGCAGCGGCCGGCGAGCCGTTTTGCGCTGGGAACTGGTCCGCTGTCCCCCACCGGTGGCGATCCGACGGAGATCGGTGATGAGAACTACCGAATCTGTAGTACGACCTCAACTAGTGGTTACGGCCTGTATAAGTTTAGCTCTCAGATATACTTCTCGGTTGACAACACCAACGCGCTTATCGAGGGGAAGTATGTTGAGCTGCGCACTCTGATGGGCGAGGCGGAGACTCAAAGCTCGGAGGCGGCCATGGCGAACTACTGGCCGTCGCCGCTGACTCTGGGCACTCGCGACATAACGGGCACCGCGCGCTTTGCGGTAAACCGACTCACTACGTCAGCAGCACAGGTGCGGCCGCAGGAAGAGGAGGAGTTGGGCTATCTGGAGGTTGAGCATCGTTACGCGCTGATCCACGATGCGCTGATGATAGAGCTTACTGTTAAGAATACCGACACTGTTACCCACTACGTGGGCACGCGGGTGTTGTATGATACTCAATTTGGCACGACCGACTATTATGATGGCCAGCCCATATTCTTGCCTGACGGGACGATTATTACCAGCGAGCGAGTGCTGCCTGACGCTCAGCACGGGCTGCCCGAGTCCTGGGTATGCTATGACGACCCGGCACTGAGTCCTGTCTCGATCAAGGGTATCGTTGACACCGCGGAGGTGCGTAACAGCAGCGGCGGCCTTCCCGACCAGGTTGAGTTCGGTATCCGCTCGCGGCTGGCTGCAGCTTGGTTCGATTTCACGCCTAACCCCAGCACCTCGCTGCTCAATGCGGACTGGGGTTATGCCGTCAAGTGGGACGAAGAGCGCTTGCTGCCGGGCCAGTCGCGCACATGCGTGAGCTATATCGCTCTGGGCGCGGCGTCGGCGGACTATGATCCCTCGGTATCTGCGGCGGCCTACGGCCCGCGTCAGTTGATGAAGCAGGAAGGCGACGACCCAGCGACCGACCCGGTCGAAGATGCAGAGCATTTGTACCTGTCCGACGAAAAGGGCCGCTCGCCGTTCCCGGTGAGTTTCTTCGTGGATAACTTCGGCGCCTCCACTATCTTCAACGCCCAGGCTGCTATTGACTTGCCCGAGGGCCTGGAGCTGTGGCCGGATAGCCAGTCAATGGTGAAGACCATCGGGATGGTTGCGCCTAACCAGCTAAAAGGTGTTACGTGGCAAGTGCGTGCGCACAACGTGCGGCCAGGTATAGCCGAGATAAAATTCAGTGGGCTGGGTAAACTCATTCGCCGCAAGGTTTTCGTGCCGGCGCTGCCGATCTTGCCGCCGCGCGGCTTTCCCACCGGGCTGGAAATGCTATCGGTTCCGTATACCTTCGCCAATACCGATGCCCAACACGTCTTTGACAGCCTGGGCAACCTCACCGGCGGTGGTGCGAACGATCCGAGGCTGATCAGGTACGAACCAGGCGCCCACACCTATCGGCAGTTCCCGCACTCATTCCTGACCAACGTAGTACCCGGCGAAGGCTACTGGGTCTACAATCCCACCGCGCAGACGCTGAACTTGCCGGCCGACGCTGAAGAGGTATCCAGTGATGATGCCTATGTGGTGTTTCTTGAAGAGGGCTGGAATCAAATCGGCTCGCCCTTCGGTCTACCGATTCAGTTCAATACTGCGCAGGTACTACGCACCGGTCCGCAGGACCTATGGACCGTAGAAGAGGCCATTGCCCGCAACCTCTTCCAGCCGGCCCTGTTCTGGTACACGGGGCAGGCCAATGATCCGTATGATTGGGAGACGGATGTGAACGCCATCCGGCTGGATCCTTTTGAGGGTTACTGGTTGAAGACCTATGAGGAGATAGCCTTCATCTTTCCTCCGCCCTCATTGGTCATGCCCACCGCCGCGCCGGAGCCGGCGGTCGCCGACCCCGATGGCTGGCGTCTGGAACTGACAGTAGCTGGGGCCAGTCGCCTGTGCCGGCGGCGAACGCTCGGGGTCTCGGCAGTGGCGAAGGATGGTCTGGATCAGACCGATGTCTCCGGGCCGCCTGCTGCCTTGACCGATGGGCCGATGCTCCGGGCGGAGTTCGTCAGCACCACACAGCAGACTCCACCGTTTGTGGTGGATATGCGCCCGGCCAACTTGACTGAGTATACCTGGTCTCTGGCGATCACCACTGACGCTCAGAACGAGCCGATTACAATCTCCTGGCCGGCGCTGAATATGCTGCCCTCGGATATGATCGCTATACTGGAGGATACGGTCAGTGGGCAGAAGCGCTTCATGCGCACCAGTAATTCGTATACATACAACAGTGGTGAGGGCGGCGCGCGGCTGGTGAAGATAACCATCGAGCCGGCTAACCGGGCGACGCCGGTTGTCAGCGACGTCACCGCGGCCGCGGCTGCCGGGAGCAATTGGGAGATCTCCTATACGTTGAGCAGCGCTGCGTCGGTGCAGGCGCGGGTGCGCAATATCTCGGGGGTCACCATTAAGCAGCTGAGCAACGACGAGGTGTGCAGCGCAGGGCGGAACGTGATGCTGTGGAATGGACGCTCGGACCGGGGGACGCCGGTGCCCAGCGGGCGATATCTGGTGGAGATCGAAGCCCGCTCGCCGGAGAGCGGGCAGAGCAGTCGGGTTATCGGGACTTTGGCGGTTATGCGATAGAGCCGGGCAGTATGATATGATGTTATGCCGTAGAGCCTGGAAATAGCCTCATCAGGCGAGGAGGCCAAGGTACTATGATTCTTATCAGGTCGCACAAATTCACTGGAGCAATTTCTGTATTTCTGATTGTGGCAATGGTCGGAGCAATTGTGCCCTGGAATGCGAGGCCCGCGGTGGCTGGAGGTGTGCCAACAACGGTCTTGTTGTTCGCGGTAGCTGACAACAGTGGCAGCAATGTCACCGGTTTGGCCGAGATGGCTACTAACAGGATCCAGGCGGCTATGGGGAAGATCGAGGGGTTGGAGGTCACTGAGTTTCATCGTTCGTCGCCGCTGGTGCGGCGGGCGGTGAGCGAGGGCCGGTTGCTGGCCATACATATGGAGGCCGGGGTCGGCGACGTGCCCGGGGCGATCATAGTGGGCCATACGCTGGGTGTCGAAGCCATTATTTTGGCGACGGTCAAGAGTGTGGACGCGCAGATGCCGCCGCGCCGGATAAGCCTGACGCTGGCGGGTGAATACTATCTGGTGGGCGCTAGCTATGATGAGGCGGCTGGTCAGCCGATTGCGGCGCCTCAGCCGGAGAAGAGCTTCGCGGTCACCGGCACCAGCCGGCCTCGGGCCAACTACACGGGAAGCGACCGCCCCCTGGTTCGGGAGGCGCTCGACGATGCCGCGAGCAAGTTCGCCCAGGTCATCGGCGGCACCCCGGTGAGCCAGCTTGCCGCCGAGTATGCGCAGCCCCGCAAGACCAGCAAGATGAAGTGGCTCGGGCCGCTGGTCGTTCTGGGTTTGCTGGTCATGGCACTTAGCAATTCTGGTGGCGACAGGGACGGCGTAGTGACCCCAGCAGACGCGCCGACGCCGCTCCGTGTCGAGGTTGATGTCAACGCCATCCGCCTGTACTGGCGTTGGGATGGTTGGCAGAGTTCGGTTCCTCCTTATCCGCCCACGTTGCTGTGCCACCAGATCGAGCGCTCAGTCGATGGGGGGGTGTGGGGGCGCATTGACAACGGCGTCTGTGGCAAGGAACGCACCAGTTGGCCGGATTACGATGTGGTTGCCGGCAACAATTATAGCTATCGTATCCGGGCGGTTTACACTGACCAAAGCGTCAGCGCCTGGCAGCTCTTTAGCACAGTAGTGTTTGCGGGTGGGTAACTAGAAAAGGCAAAACGGGTCGGAGATAATCGTTGTTTGGGATGTGCCCGAGGCGAATTGTGATAATGTGCCACCAGCGCCGCATGTCGGCGCTGGTGGCAATGCTAATGGCAGTGCTTGGTCTGGCATCGCCGATTTCGGTGTCGCATTGTGTAGCTCAGGGCGGCCGGTTGGGAGCCTTCCAGATCACCACTACGGCCAATCCTCGCTCGGTCCCCGCTGATGGCAAGAGCGCCGCGCGCATCCACATTGATGTCCGTGACACCAACGGTAACCCCGCCCCGGATAGCACTAGTGTCCTGGTCACTACTACCCTGGGCAAGCTTGGTGAGAGCGGATTCGGGGAGCGCCCCGTCCTCACCGTTAAGACTACCTCGGGCTATGCTATCGTCTTTGCCACCAGCAACACACCTGGCTCGGCTGTGGTGGAAATAAGTGTGGGGACCAGCCACAGCGAGGATGTGCATATCGAGTTTCGGCGCGAAGGGGAAGAGGCCGTGCGGGCGATGCGGGTGATCAAGATCAACGGGGGGTGGGTGGGCTATTCGGTAGAACTGAACATCATTGAGGCACGAGATGGCGCATCAGTACAGTTCGGCGGTATGACTGTAAGCGGCGCTGACATCCTCCAGGTTGATGTTAACCGGATGGACCTGCGCGCCCAGCCCGCTACAGTGACGCGCGCCGACAAGCAGATGCGGGGCGAATCCCTGTTCTTCCAGCTCTACACCAAGCGCGGTGCGCTGTGGCAGTTCACCGATGCGGGCCAGAAAAAGGTCAGCTTTGACCTGTGCAGTATGGAGTCTCGGCCGGTGGATTCGGATCTGCCGGCTGATGCTTTCGATTTCCTGGATGCTGACTCGCCGACCTGGCTGGTCGCCCGCAGCATCACCCTGTTTATGGACGAGAAGATCGTTCTCCGCCACGCCAGAGTCTATGTAGACGGACAGAGCGCGATGCGCCTGTCGCCCTATTGGATCCTGGCGCTGCCGGGGTATAGCGGCGCGTCCAATTCGCAGATGGTGGGCTTGAGCTCCAGCGGCGGATTATCGGTGAACCTCCCCCTCTTCTACCGCGTCACCGACAATACCACGGGCGCGATTGAGATTCAGCGGGGCGCTCAGAGCGGCAGCGTCGTCGCGCGTGAGGGCTGGAGCCTGGGGCTGCGTGAAGAGTATCGGGGCAACGAAGTTGCCGGTGAGCTGGTACTGTCGGGATTGCCGCGTAGCGACTGGGGTGCCCGGTGGCATGATACTCGCCGCGTGTTTGGTGGGGCACTGGGTGATTTCAGCGTGAGCTCCCCCGATCATCACAGCCTGTTTGTTGATGCGAACGTCTTCAACTACCAGGGCAGCTATCGGAACAATGTTCGGTCGTACTATCGGCGGCCGCGGGGTTCAGCCAGCACCTATGGGCTGAGCAGCGACTGGCTGACTTCCCCTCGGCGTATGCGCACCGGTGTTGACGATACTTTTCGCCTCGGCACCTCCGTGGGGGTGCGCCACGATAGCTTTGTGAAGAGCGGCATGATATTCGACAACGAGCTTTACGCCAATCTGGATTTTGGGGCGTGGCGCCTGGGCCCCCAGACCTGGTTGGCATGGGATATTGATAACATATATTCATGGGATACCGCCGATTATAGTGCTAACAGCGCGCGGAGCGGGCTAACCCTCGAGAAGAGCTTCGGCAACAATGTGACCACGTTCGTTGATTACATCGCAGAGTATGGCACCGGTGACGCCTACCGGAAGGGCTGGTGGCAAGGGCTGGATCTGACCACCTGGGCGGGCATGGGCCGCTGGGATGTGTACCTCAGAGGGAGCTGGGACTTGACCGATGACTCCACCTGGGGCTCCCTGGACATCGTCAATTATCTCAGCGACCGCTGGCGGCTGCTCTTTCTGGGTACACATTACAAGTTTGGGGACACCAAATACGACGACATCCAGTTGGGGCTGGGCTGGAAGTTCTGGCAGGAGCTCGAGATCGGTCTGCGCTGGTCGCGGGAGGAAGACCAACTCGGTGTGGAATTCGGTGGGGTGACCTCGACGTTCTAGCGCCGACAATTCACCAGCCCCCGCGTGAAGAGAGCTATGATGCGATGGCAGCGCCACCCGTGGGCCGATACGGTCGCGACAAGAATGTCGCTCCTACCGGTAGTGGAGAGGCTCGGGCCGCTGCACTGTCATTGAATTCCGAATGCTCTCCTTAGAATTGCGGACAATCCCAACAGTGTGCCCGGACATGATTTCGTCCGGGCTTTCGTGTTATAATGGAGCCGTGTGGAGCTACCTCATCTACCGAGCTGTGGTGACCCGTTATGCCGGAGTTTGCGGTTATATCTGAATATGAGCCGTGCGGGGACCAGCCCCAGGCGATCGAGCGCCTGTCCGAGGGGGTGACTGGCGGCCTGGAACACCAAGTGCTGCTGGGCATCACCGGCTCGGGCAAGACCTACACGATAGCCAAGGTCATCGAGCAGGTGCAGAAGCCGACACTGGTGATTGCCCACAACAAGACCCTGGCCGCCCAGCTCTGCGCCGAGTTCCGCGACTTTTTCCCTAACAATGCGGTTGAGTATTTCGTTAGCTATTACGACTACTACCAGCCCGAGGCCTATCTGCCCCAGACCGACACCTATATCGAGAAGGACTCTTCGATAAACGACGAAATCGAGCGCCTCCGCCACTCGGCTACCCAGGCGGTGGCGCAGCGCCGCGATGTGGTGGTGGTGGCCTCGGTGTCTTGCATCTATGGGCTGGGCTCACCCGAGATGTATCAGGAGATTATCCTCGACGTCGCGCGCGGGCAACAGGTTGACCGCGACGAGCTCCTGCGCCAGCTCGTGCGCATGCAGTTCACCCGCAACGATCTGGCGCCCGCTCGGGGGCAGTTCCGAGTGCGCGGGGATGTGATCGAGGTCCACCCGGTGGACGAGGACCTGATAACCCGCATCGAGTTGCTGGGTACGCAGGTCGAGCGGATCATGACGCTGGACGAGTTGACGGGCGAGATCATCGAGGAGCAGTCGCGGGCGATTGTCTTCCCGGCGACGCACTTCGTCGCCTCGCAGGAGCGCCTGGAGGCGGCCCTGACCTCGATCGAAGAAGAGCTGAGAGAGCGGCTCAGGTGGTTCGAGGAGCGTGGGCGTATCCTGGAGGCCCAGCGCCTCGAACAGCGCACCCGCTACGACATGGAAATGATCCGCGAGGTCGGCTACTGCCAGGGCATCGAAAACTACTCCCGCCACATTGATGGGCGCCAGCCGGGCGAGCCGCCTCATACCCTGATGGGCTACTTCCCCGACGACTATCTGCTGATCATTGACGAGTCGCACCAGACGATTCCGCAGATCCGGGCAATGCACGAAGGCGATCGCGCGCGCAAAACGAGCCTGGTGGATCACGGCTTCCGATTGCCCTCGGCTTATGACAACCGGCCGCTGAGGTTCGACGAATTCGAGCAGCGTGTCAACCAGGTCATCTGCACCTCAGCGACGCCGGGAGATTATGAATTGGAGCACGCCGGGCAGGTCGTCGAGCTTATCGTCCGCCCGACCGGGCTGGTTGATCCGCCGGTGGAGGTGCGGCCCACCAAGGGGCAGATTGATGACCTCGTGGCCGAGATCAAAGAGCGCGTCGGCAGGGAGCAGCGCGTACTGGTGACTACACTGACCAAACGCATGGCCGAGGACCTGTCTGAGTACCTCGCCGAGTTGGGCATTCGGGTGCACTATATGCACGCCGACATCCAGACGCTGGAGCGCTCCGAGCTGCTGCGCAGCCTGCGGCTGGGCGAGTACGATGTGCTGGTGGGCATAAACCTGCTGCGCGAGGGCCTGGACTTGCCGGAGGTCTCGCTGGTGGCTATCCTGGACGCTGATCGCGAGGGTTTCCTGCGCTCGCAGACCTCGCTGATCCAGATAATGGGGCGGGCGGCCCGACACGTCGAGGGCCAGGTGATTATGTACGCCGACCGGGTCACCGCCGCGATGAAGGCGGCGATCAATGAGTCCGAGCGGCGCCGGACCAAGCAGATCGCCTACAACGAGGCGCACGGTATTACGCCGCAGACGGTCACCAAGGCGGTGCGCGACACGATTCGGTCCGCGCAGCAGGCGCGCGACCGGGCGATCCAGGAGATTATGCCGGAGGCTCCCGAGGAGTTGGAGGCCGACGAGCTGGCCGACATCATCGCGGCGCTGCAGGCGGAGATGAAGCAGGCCGCTGACAACCTGGAGTTCGAACGCGCCGCCCAGATCCGCGACGAAATCGAGGAGCTGAAAGCTTTGCAAAAGGCTTGA
>JALGTU010000196.1 GCA_029821195.1 Candidatus Zipacnadia bacterium | reverse complement strand
GATTATCAGATCGGACTCTCACCCGGCAACCAGGGCGACGGGGCCCTGGCCGCTGACATAATCCGTACCAAAGAAGTTATTGCCGGCGCGAAGGTAGCGGCCCGCGCTCTGGCGGGCGGGGGTTGGGAGTTGGAGACAGCGATTCCCCTCTCATTCTTTGGCGGTCCGGATAGCTTCGCTCCCGGCAGAGAAATCGGTCTGGACCTGAAGCTGGACGTAGGCTCGGGTGACAAGCGCCAGGCCGAGCCGGTCTGGAACGCAGGCGGAGCGGTGTGGGCCAATCCGTACCTGTGGGGGACGGCAACCGTCGTCAGCCGTTGAAGGGCAGCGCGACCCAAAACAGCATTCTTTTGCCCTGGACTATCTCGATGATAAGCGCACCAGCAAGACCCGCATTGTTAGTCGGCATACTACTTATTGCTGCCGGTTGCCGGCCGACAGTGCACTCGGCCAACGCACCGGGGCATACCCCTCGCCGCGGGCACCCGGCGACTATCCCTGGGCACATGTCGAGGAGACCTACGAACCACTGGCACAGCGTTTCCCGGCACCTCGGGGGTTCCAGCGGGTGCCGGTCGCCGTTAGGAGCTGGGGCGTTTCCGCAGCGAAGAGACGAGTGAGCTCCGGCAGAGACTCATGGGCCTAACCTGCGGAGGCGTTCCTGCAGCGCCGATAACTTCCGTCGAATTCGCAAAGCAATCTTCAATTGAGGATGCGTCGCATGCAGCTCCCACTGCCCACGATCCATGACTGGCTCGATTGCGTGAAGGATCTCCCCCATCAGCGGGGATAGGCAGTAGGCCATTTCGACAACATCGATAGAGCGAAGGACCATTTGGGCGTCAAGAAAGCGAACCTTCGCAGTCTCTTGGCTTTCGGTGACCTGCATCAGGCGCTGGTACTGTTGCTCCCCCCACTCTCCACCGGTTCGTCGCATCAATTGCCAGTGGTCCAACGCGTGCTGAACATCTGCCCCCCGATTCCTGAGCATATAGGCCAGGCCGATATTGCAGTGCAGCACCGGATTGGCACTTTCGGCTCTCAGGGCCCTGAAAAAGTAGTGCAGGGCTGTTGACAACAGACTCCGGGCTCTACTCACTAGCAGCCGCCTTTGAGGCTCGGGAAGCCAGTGAGCCAATACAACGCTCTGGTTTACTTCGTGGCCCTGCTTTGCATAAACCAGGGCCAGGTTATTGTTAGCTTCCGCCGTCGGTTCAACCTGTATGAATCGACGCAGGACTTTGATTGCTTCCTGCGTGTCACCCAACTGGTGACAAACCAGTCCCAAATTACACAACACGTCAGGCCGCGCGCGCGGGTCCTCGGCGGCCTTCTTGAGGTATGAACGAGCTTTTCGCAATAACTGGGCAGCCCGACTCACCAGCTCGTCACCGCGGGTTGCAAGCTGCTTCTGAACCCTTTGGGCGTATTCGGCGAGAGCAGTTCCTACGCACAGAAGGTTATCAGCGTCGCCGGGCAACAATTTCAGGGCCCTTTGAAACTGTTCAGCCGCAAGTTCCAGGTCTTCGCGCAGATAGTAGGCGAGTGCAAGGTTAAACTGCGATTCGGCCACGATACCTTGTTTATGGTTGGCGTTTTTCTCGAAGGCATCAATGCACAGAGCCAGAGCACTGGCAAAGAGCAACTGATCGGTGCGAGTCATATCCTCCTTCTTATGGCCGACAGCCGACACTAGATGGGCCACCCCGGTATCAAACAGCACCTGCATATCGTCAGCGTATCGTTGCCCAAGGTCGCGAAGGATCTTCACAGCTTCTCCAGGCTGACCTGCGGCAATTTCCCCCCGGGCCAGGTTGACGGCCGCGCGGAGACTCTCTGGGTCGAGGGTCAGGACGTTCTCGAACTGCTGCCGAGCTTCGCGGTGCCGGCCCAGGTACCAATAGATGGCACCAAGGCTCGTCTCAATTTCAGGGTCCTCGGGCCGTGCCTCCCGGGCTTGTAGTTCGTACTCTTCGGCCTGCCTATATTCGCCAATACCTGCGGAGGCCAGGGCGGCATCATGCCGAGCAATGGCTCGCAGGCCGTCGGCATCGTGGACAGAGCGAAATTCGTCCAGGGCGTCCTCGTACCGTCCGAGGGCCAAGTACAGGCACCCCGCGTTTATCGTGGCCGGCCCGTGAGCAGGATCCAGGCGTCGGGCGAGGCGGAGCACGCGGCCAGCGCCAGATAAATCATCCACGCTGGTCAGTACGCCTCCGAGGTTTGCTAGGAAATCAGGATGGTTCCCACCCAACTGGACTGCGGCAGCCAGGTTCAGTGCTGCACTTTGGAAGTCGCCAGTACGAAAAGCGACTACTCCGATGTTGGCCAAGCCGTGGGCATACCAGGGCTTCTGTCGGGTCACCTCTCGCAGGTGTTGAGTTGCTGCTGCCAGATTCCCACACTGAATCTCTCGTACGGCCAGGTTATTTAGCGCGCTGGCACCTTCGGCTGGCAGGGCATCGTGAAGGACTTTCTCGAATTGCGATCCCTGCGGCATTTCCGCCAGCAGCACGGCCAGGTTGGAGAGAGTCTGGGAGTCATCGTCGCCCAACCGTGCCGCCGTCACCAGGGCATCAACTGCCTCCTCCCAGTGTCCCTGGCCGGCCTCCGCCGCGGCTAAGGCGTTGAGGATCTTCGAGGTGGCGTCCGATTTCTGCCGGGCTTGGGTTAAGTACGAGACCGCTTGCTCACAGTCCCCACGCAGGTAGTAAGCAATCCCCAGGTCAACCAATATATCGGGCTCGCCTTCGCGGTCCTCAAGGTCTCGGAGCGCGCGAGTGGTCGTCTGGCGCCACAGCTCGTCCCAGTGCCTTGCGAGCACACGATACCACTGTTTGCGGAAGAAATGAAGTAAGACTCGAGGCACGGTAAACGCCAGGTATCCCAACACTGCTCCGCCGGTAGCCGCCAAGCTCATCACAAGCAAAGTGGCGCGGCCTACCATAATTCGTGCATAGATGCCCGCAGCCGCAGCGCCGAGCAACAAGCAGATAAGGGTGACAATGAGCCGACCGTAGCGACGCGGCAGCTGAACGCGCTGGGCTGTGCCGGAAGTCCGTCTCGCCGCTCTCTCCGCCACTGCTGGAGCCCGTGAAGAGACCCGCAATTGGTGCACCCCAGATCTTCTAAGTGGCAACACGAACGATGCCAATGCAGTACAACTACTTCAATCTTACCCGATCAGCCGTATTCTGTAAACACATCTGTTCCGTATGTCCTCTTCGAGATCAATATCCGGTTACATTGCGCCGCGCGCCGAAGAACGAAACAGATGACCCGGGAGGATTTCTTGAGCTCCCTGAGGAACTCTGTCAAGCGTTTGCGAATCGATGAGGCGGCAAATGAATCTGATGTGCGCTCAGATAGATGTGTGTAGCACGATACGACGCTCTTCGGCTGTCCGCGTCCTGTTCCTGACCATAGCGCTCCTGACGGCCGGGTGCACCTTGTGCGGCGGAGGCAACACCCACAAGGCTGCGCCGCCGGTGGAGCTGCCCGAGTTCGATGCGCAGCGGGCCTTCGTTGACCTGGAGCAACAGTGTAGCTTCGGCCCGCGCACGCCCGGCTCACTGGGGCACCGCGGACAGCTCGACTGGATGATTGCGACGCTGACCCCGCTCGCCGAGCAGCTCATCCAGCAACCATTTAGCGCCACGACGGTCTTCGGCGGTCCCTACGACTTCACCAACCTGATCGCTGTCTTCTCCGCGGCCGCACCCGGACCTATCACTATGGTCGGTGCCCACTGGGACACGCGGCCCGTAGCCGACCACGACCCCAATCCGGCCCTGCAGGGCCAGCCTATCCTGGGGGCTAACGATGGCGCCTCCGGGGTGGCAATTCTGCTGGAGCTGGCCCGCGTCTTCAGCGCGCAGCCGCCGCCCAATCCGGTCTATCTGGCCTTCTTCGACGCCGAGGATTCCGGCCGGAACGGATCGGGCCTGCCCTACGCCGGGTTCTGCATCGGCTCGGCGTACATGGCCCAGAACTGGCCGGCGCAGATCACCCCGCCCGATCATGTGGTTGTGCTGGATTTGGTGGGTGGGCAGTCGAAGCATAACCCGCGCGTGCCGGTACGC
>JALGTU010000195.1 GCA_029821195.1 Candidatus Zipacnadia bacterium | reverse complement strand
CTTGATCGGTTAACCGTGCGTCCAGGCATAACCGGCTGGGCGCAGGTGAATCAGTGTTGCGACAATTCCCTTGAGGATATCTGCGAGAAACTGCGGTATGATCTGTATTATGTGCGGCACATGTCAGGGGCATTGGGCCTGGAGATATTGCGAAGAACAGTAGGCGTGGTACTTGGATCTGGCGGTAGCTCCAAGGCGCACCGCGATATCAGATACAATGGTGGGGCTATCAGATACAATGGTGGGGCGAGGGGCCCCGGCGAGAGGAAGGAATGCTGGTCTCAGAAGTGAGCAGCGAAGCTCAACGCATAGAGAGATTTCTGGATTGGCTAAACTGGCGGCGCATTGTCCAGGTTAGCTTATTGGGGGCCGTGCTGATTGGAGGGGCGGTTTTTGTCTTTGCACCGCGCCGATACTCGGCTACGACTTCCCTGTTGCTGAGCGAGCGTCCGGATGTGATGACGACGCTGACCGGGCAAGCTGCCGAAAGCTTGGCTGCTGGCGGCCTGGTGAGTTTCATGGGACAGGGCGGCCCACTAGCAAGGCTGGAGGCTATTTTCCAGAGTCGGAGCATCGGGATGCAACTAGTGCATAAGCACAAGCTAGCCCAACGCTTGGCATTGGATGAAGAGAAAACACTAGAGGCGCTGGCGGAAATGACCCGTATCAAACCCCTAAAGCAAGCGGGGCTTAAGATAGGGGTCACCTGTCGTGGGCCATCCCGACTGTGGTCGTGGCTCGGTCTTAGATCTACCTTTGGTACCGAAGAGGCTAAGAACCTATGCGCGGACCTGGCCAATGACTACGTGGATGCTTTGGATACGTATGTCACCGAGACCAGTGTACAGCAGGCGCGGGAGACGCGCCAGTTTATTGCCCAGCGGCTGAAAGATGTGAAAGAGGAGCTCGAGCAGACAGAGGATCGCCTAGAGGAACTTCAAAGCGAGTATGGGCTCATAGATCCAGATAGCAAGGCCGGTCAGCTCATACGCCAAGCTGAAGCGACGAGTCAGGCGTGGGCAGAGGCGACAGCGCTGGTCGAGGGGTTAGACCATTCGCTGCACACGGCGCGTGCGCAGTTGGCGCACGAAGATGCCACGCGCATCGCTCAGGAGGTTACCGCCCGCAATCCTGTCATCGTTAAGTTAGAAGAGAAGCTTGCCAATTTGGAGACCGAGTTAGCCACGGCGCGGGAGGCGGGCAAGTCGCGCCTGCACCCGGACGTCGAGCAGATGGAAGCAGCTATTGGTAGTATTGAACGGCAGCTTGAGGACGTGCAAGGAGAAGTGCGACAGCAAGTCTCACGGCAGACTAATCCCACCTACGATGCACTTATGAGCAAAACGATTGGTCTGGAGGTGGAGCTGGCCGGAACCCGAGCGCGGAAAGCAACCTACCAGGCCCAGCTGCAAGAGGTTGAAGCAAGGTTGGCTGCGCTCCCCCCGGTAATACGCGAGTACGTCCGGCTATCCCGCCAGCGCCAGTTGCAGGCAGAGCTGTTGACTACCTTGGCCACACGCTTGGAATTGGCGGCCATCGAGGAACGACGCGAAAGCAGTGGAAAGTTCGAGGTGCTCGATCGCGCGGTGCCGCCACTGCGCAAGTCGGGGCCTTCCAGTGTGCGTAGCGCGGGCGTCACTTTCGTGCTGCTGGTTACGGCCCTGGGCCTGATTTGGGCCTACCGGCACGGGATATTTGCCAGCGAGATTGAATAGTATCCGCTCCCGTTTTTTTGGCCACGTATTGTCCCGAATCGTCGAGCTTGCAGCTGAGCGTAATGAATGAGGCAATAATATTGCCCCCCGAGACCGGAGATGAAGTCGGCCTAGATATAGTCGAGCCAGACCAGCCCCACAACGAGTCGGCGGCGGGGCGCAATGTGTCCCCAGACCGGAGCATGGCGCGTCTATCCCTCCGTGCGAACTTCAGTTGGACCTTCGCCGGCAATATGGTGTACGCCGCTTGCCAGTGGGGCATGTTGGTGGTTCTGGCTAAGCTGGGTACTACCGAAATGGTGGGTCAGTTCGCGCTGGGCCTGGCGGTTTGTGCGCCGGTGATTATGCTAACGAATCTGCAACTGCGCGCCGTGCAGGCGACGGATGCTCGGCGCGAGTACACCTTCGGTAATTACCTGGCGCTGAGATTTATTGGCACCGCGATAGGCCTGATTATCATCATGGGCATCGTAGTTGTGGCGGGTTATCGCTTGGATACCGCGCTGGTCATCCTTGCAATAGCTGTGGCCAAGGCCTTCGAGGCCCTGAGCGATGTTTTCCACGGGCTGCTCCAGCAGCGCGAGCGAATGGATCGTATAGGCAAGTCGCTGATGATCAAGGGGCCGTTGTCGCTCGTCGTACTCAGTTTAGGGGTATACCTGACAGGCAGCGTTCTTTGGGGAGTTGTAGGCATGGCAGCAGTGTGGGTGTTGGTCCTGGTGAGCTACGATGTGCGTAGCGGCGCACTGATTCTGGGAGCATCAGATCGAATCGGCGAGAATGCTGCATCTGACGGCCAAGGAGAAGTCTCATTGCTACGCCCGCGAGGCGATATCAAGACCCTGGCTCAGTTGGCATGGCTGGCACTGCCCTTGGGTCTGGTGATGATGCTAATTTCCCTGAACATCAATATTCCCCGCTACTTCCTGGAGCGCCACCACGGCGAGGCGGCACTGGGTATCTTTGCCGCGCTGGCCTACTTGCGGGTGGCGGGCGACAAGGTAGTGGCTGCACTGGGTCGGGCGGCGACTCCGCGGCTGGCCCGGTACTATGCTTGTGGTGATCGTGCATCATTCCGCAACCTTCTGGTAAAGCTATTGCTCATCGGCGGGTTACTCGGTGCCATTGGTGTGGCGGTGGCCCTGTCGGCTGGCCGGCCACTCCTGACTTTCGTGTATCAACCAGAATATGGCGAACAGATATATGTCTTTGTGTGGATTGTAGTAGCAGCAGGGATCGCCTATGTGGCCTCGTTCCTGGGATATGCTATGACCGCCGCGCGCTACTTTTCCATCCAACTACCTTTGTTCGCTCTGGTCGCCGCTGCATCACTTGTAGCTTCGGTTTGGCTAATACCAACTTATGGACTTATGGGGGCGGCCCTCGCTATGCTAGCCGCAGTGCTAGTTCAGATTGTTGGCAGCGCCGCCGTTGTTTACTATGCAATACGTACATCCGGGAAAGGTGCCAACTGACTTGCCGGACATGAGTGCAAGTTCCGATGAGCCAATCCGTATCCTCCATGTCGTGGGGGGAATGAACTGCGGTGGGGTAGAGACGTGGCTCATGAATGTCCTGCGGCGTATCGACCGGGAAAAGTTTCAAATGGACTTTCTGGTGCACACTACCAAGCCCTGTGCCTATGATGACGAGATAAGATCGCTGGGGTCACGGGTAATCCCCTGTCTGCACCCCTCGCGTCCGTGGAAGTACGCGCGAAACTTTAGAAGGGCCGTAGGCGAAAACGGCGGCTACGACATCGTTCATAGTCATGTTTACCTGTTCAGCGGGTTCGTCCTACGCATAGCGCACCAGATGGGCATTCCCGGGAGAATAGCTCATATGTACCCTCCCACAGATATGCGGGGGGGATTAGTGCGCCCGGCCTACAAGTGGTTAATGAACGCGCTATTGCATCGGCACGCAACCCACATTTTAGCGTGTTCGCAGACTACTTTAGAGGCTGTACGCCGCAGTCACGCCGGCTTTCATCGGAATAGTAGCGTAGTTTGGTTAGGCATTGAACTGGAACATTGAACTGGAAAGATTCACAACTAAGGTAGACAAAAACCAAGTAAGGAAGCAGTTCGGTTTGCCCACTGACACACCAGTCGTAATCTACGTGGCTCGTTTCGCCCCCCACAAGAACCACGCGCAGATTGTGAGAGTTGCTGATTTATTGGGTCAACGGGGCTTCAATGTGCACTTTGCTATGGTTGGCTCCAGTGGGCCGTTGCTTTCATCTTATCAGCAACTCGCCCACGAGCGAGCTGACCTTTCGGTGCTGGCCAACGTCTCAAACATAGCGCCACTACTTGCGGCGAG
>JALGTU010000194.1 GCA_029821195.1 Candidatus Zipacnadia bacterium | reverse complement strand
TGGCCCTGGTCAATTAGTGCCTGATTGGCTGCCAACACCTCCCGGGCTGCGTTGACAATCGCGGTGGGGCCCAGTTGGGAGACGGCGTCGGGGTAAGTGCCGGCCAGATCATTGGCCGAGGCCCCCAGGAACTTGCAGCGACAGATCTTCTCGAAGCACTCAATCTCGCTGTCCTTGCCGTAGCCGATGTGGACAGTGCTGCCATCGGGCCGCTCGACCTCGCGGAAGAAGTGGTTATTACTCGTGCGCGAGCCCTTGTTCTCGATCCAGTAGCGCAGGCCGCGGTACTGCGAGTCCGACTCGACCTTCCCGTATGAGCCGAGAAGGCTACTTTCCTGATTCACGTTCGCTTCGAAATCCGCAGGAGTCAGCCAGTTATTCTCGTAGCTGACCACGGTACCGTCAGTGTGGGTGACCACGACCTGGGTGGCGTCGAAGGCGTCGAGGCCGAATTCCTCACGCAGCCGCTTCTTGACACCAATGGCATAGAGGCTGAGCGGCGTAAGCTTCAAGTAATGGCAGAACAGGTCCACCCAGTGGATGCCCACATAAGTAAATGGATCGCTCTCTTCTACCCACTTGAATATCTTAGTGGAGACCTCCAGCGGCTCTTCGAGGACGCCGCGCACGAAAATAGGGCTGCCCAACTCCGGCAAAATCCCCTTGAATATCGCCAGATGGTCGGGATCATAGCGCTTGTGCATATCCACGCCGACGATCAGGTCCTTGTTCCGGGCCAGCTCGGCAATCTGCTGGGCCTCATCGAGCTTCAAGCACATCGGCTTCTCGGTGATAACATGCAGACCCCGCTCGAGCGCGCTTAGAATCGGCGCGGCATGCAGGTGGTCGGGCGTGGCGACGAACAACACATCCACGTCGGGGTGGTCGTCCATTATATCTTCCCAGGACGTATCGCCCAGATAGACGGCAGGCCGGACACCCACCCGGTCCTCGTTCTCCTGTACTGCTCGCTGGGCAGCCTGCTCGCTGCGCTCGCCCAGGGCCACTAACTCCACTTTGACTCCAGCATACGCCTCGGCCCAGTCGTCCAGGCCCAGGCGATCCAGGTACGGCGCAATACCATTGCGCTGCAGATCCCACAGTGTTCCCGCCACTATATCAGAGCCAAACATGCCGTAGCCGATTTGGGCAACACGTAGTACCTTGGATTCCATTTTGTAGCCTCCCTAACTCGCTTAGTCTTTGAGACGTGATGTACTCTATTCGACACTGAGCGTATGGCTCCTGCCGGGCTGTACAATTCTTCCCTTGACACATCAGTTCCTCCCAAGGCTGCGCACCTGCCCTGACAATGACAGCTTTGTTGAAAAATGTCTCCCTCAGCGCACCTCGAAGCTAAGGGGGGCGGACTTGTTGCCCAGCCAGTCCTCGGCGGTGATGGTCCACGTACCCAGAGGCGCGTTGATCGCCAGAGCTGTGGAGACGATCTTCGAGCCGCCAGTGCACAACACCGGCCCACTGTACAGGGGCCTCGTCTGACCCTGAGGATCGCTCACAGTAACCTTCACCAGATGGCTGCCCTGGGCGATAGGTACCCGGTCGCTGAACAGGCGCAGGCGGTACTTGAGTTCGTCTCCGCGGGTCAAGTTATCCTTAGCCAGTTCTAGATCGAGCTTTTCCGGCTTGGTTGGATACAGGCCAATAATCCGCGCACAGCGGCTATCGAGGCTGCACGCAAAGCTCAGCGAATCGCCGTCCTGTTGGTACTCAATCGGCTCGCGGGTGAACATATCGCAGGCAAAACCCACGGCGTGGGGGAGGTTGGATAGAGTCACGGTCGTCTGCTCGGCCTGCTCGGCGTGGCTGACCACGAACAGCAAGCTGCTGCCCTCGGCGTGCCTCACGCCGGCCTCGAAGCGCGGATTGCTGCTCCGGGCCTGGGGGCGGATGCCGTGGCCGTCAATCAGTTCGCGGACCGCCTTGCGGAAGACCTCGCTCTTCTCAAGCTGCTCTTCTTCGGCCATCGCCCGGCACAGTTCCTCGGTGTCGAACTTCAGCCGCACAAGCTCGCCCGTACCATAACGGCACCGCTGAACCGGCATGTCGGCGTCCCACGCGCTCTCCTCGCCCTGCGAGAACTCCGCCGGCCACGCTATCGGCTGATTATTCTCGTCGGCCTCGGGCAGGCTGTCGCATATCAGCAGGCCCCCGCTGCGGACCAAGTCCGTCAGCATCTCCGCGACCTTCCCATTCACCCACGGTGCACCCATCAGCACGAGGCACTTGTAGGGCTCGAGTCCTTGGTCGGCCAGTATCCGCTCGTCCACTACGTCGGCCTCGCCAAAGGCCGCGCGAATATACTCGTATGTGTACCATTTGCGGACATTGCCGCTTTCCAACATATACTGCGTGGTAGTGGGATGAATCCACGCGATCGGTGCAAGTTGCCGCCGGGTGTTGACGATCAGGGCACCCAGCGACCGGACTTTGCTCATCTCTCGGCCCCAGTCGTCCCATCGCTCCTCGCGGGCCCCCGAGCCGGTACCAAAAGGCCGGGTGATGAAGGTGTTGAGGTAGCCCGCGCCCTGGGCGAGGGCCATGTAGCCCAGCTCGCTGCTGGCGTTGTAGGGATTCTTCTGGAACGGCCAGTTGCGGTCGTCAACCTCGACGTAGAAGCCCCAGGGCTTGTCCAGGTATGCCGCCGCCGTGCGGAAATAGCCCATAGTATAGTGGGGATTGCCCATGCGCAGTTTCTGTGAGCTGGGGTAGAAGTATGCGTACTGGTCAAAATCGAGCATATCACAGTGCCGCGACCAGTTCAGCGCATCGCCAAACGCCAGCCTGTTGCCCGCGACCCACGTAGGGACCTCCGGGGCGTAGGTGAGAATCAAGTCGAATTGCGCGCCGGCCTCCTGCTTCGCGCGGTAGGTCGCAGCAAAGGCCTTCTCGACGGCAAGCGACATAAACTCCGCCCACTTGCGGCGAGCCACGGCGCCAGCATCACCGCTAGGGTAAGGCTCATTGCTCTTGTAGTGCTGCGCAAAGTCCTGCAACGCATCGGGCAGTTGCGGCATCCACTCGGGCATCTCTTCGCCATGGAGCTGCCGGTAGGCCTGGCGGCAATACTCGCAGTAGTCAATCGTAAACGGTGTGGTCTTGGGCTCGTCTTTGATCTTGGAGGAGACGTAGCGAGGCAGCGACATATGCGCGGCGAGTTTTCCCGCCATATACTTTTGCGCGTGAGCGTAATACTCGGGCGCAAAGATGCACGGTACTTTGGCCTCCGGGCGCTCCCGCGGCTGCAAGTCGCTGTAGCTGCTGTAGTCAGTGAAGAGAGTCAGTCCCAGGCCCAGCGCCTCCCGATCGCCCGCGAATCCGACGGTGGAAATGGTCGTAAAGCCGTGATCGTACATCTCGTGAGCACGCTCCACGATACCCTCGTCGTCCATCATGTGGGCGCCCCCCCACTTCATTGTAACACCCATGATGGGAAGCAACTCCTCGCGCGGCATCGGCGAGGCGACGAAGATCGGCAATTCGGCGGCAATCTCCTCAGCATTCACCTCAACCGTTGCCCGCAGCCAATAGTCACCTTCCTCCAGGTTGGGCACCTCGTTCGCGGGGAGCGTTTGGGCGGGCAGCGAGAGAACGGCGCTGCCTCGGTCCCAGATCTCCATCGTCGCCTGCTTGCCGACAAGCTCAGCGCCGCCCGACACCACATACCGGAAGGACTTGCCCGCTTCGGTCACCTGGGGTTGCTTGTATCCCGCTGTCACTTCGAGCTTCGTCGGCTTGCTGACGACTAGCGGGAAGTCACGGCGAACCAGTACTTCATCCTGGGCGTCCAGCAGCTCAACGTTCACCTCATAGTGTACCTGGCTGAAGGGTGATTCGGGCATGGCAATGCCGTCCCAACGCATGGGGCCCGGGGTTAGGGGCTTCGGCCCTAGGATGAATTCTTCTTTGCTATCCTCGAGCCTGACGCGCACTGATTGGGCCTGGCCGAAAGTCTCAAACTCAAGGTCAAGCGCCTCGCCGGGGTGCAGTTCACTGGGAGGTGGGGCAAAGTCGCTGAATCCGGCCGCTGGCTCCCGCCGTGCTACCCACCGTAGGGCCTGGCGCAGAAGGTCATCGTAGAAGTCGGTCAGGACCAGATGTCCCTTGTGTGGCATCGCCTGCGGATGCACATCCGGGAAGACATTCAGTACCAGCACGCGCCCGTCGTGGTAGTTGCCGGCTACCAGCACCGGCACCTCGCCGCTAGATTCGGCGCCCGGGTTGGTCAGCAAATTCCCCTCACCTTCCGTGCCGACTTCGACCAGTTCGACGTCATCAACCATAAATCTCTGCCCTGGCTGCACCCCTCCCGGAGACGATTTAAGGTCCCACATTATGACCAGCCTCTTAGTATCGGTTGCCGTCCGGAAGGTGCCTTCATATCGCTGCCAGCGGTTGGGGTCGAGCTTAACCGGACCGGCAGAGAGGGGAAACCGCTGCCGGGCGCTCTTCGGGGAATCTGCTGACGGCCAGCCCAGCGCGGAGGGCGTGACCTCCGGGACATCGCCCTTGATCCAGAACGAGAGAAGATACTCGGTATCGGGCTTGATGACATAGGCGCCTTGGGGTATAGCACCAGTCGAATTGCCCTGGATCAGGGCAACACTCAGCCACGCGTCCTTGCCTGTCTTGGGGTCGCGATAATAACTCTTGACTTCTAGCATCGCGGAACGCTGCCCGGTGTGTGCATCGGAGGAGAGGCGGACAGTAGCATTGTCGCGAGTACCTGCCGTGTAGTAATTCCACCCCTCCGGCGTGACCGGCCGGCAGCGCATCAGGGCCGTCGCTCCAGGCTTGACGAGCAACTGGTGGGCCTTGGACAAGTAGCCGAAGCTATCGGGGAAGCCTGTGGTGACCGGATGATCGCCAGTCACCGCCACCGGGTTGTTTACTTCCTTCAGCTTGCCTTCGTCTTCTCGTTCCACCGGCAGAATGGTCTCCAAGAGCGGCGGGAAGCTAGCAGCGTCGCCAAAGGAGCTGGGCCCGCCGGCCAGCAGCAACCCGCCGCCGCTGGCCACATAGTCGGCCAGCATCATCAACTGCTTTGCGGTGATGATGATCGGGTCAACATCCACCATGGCGACGAGGCTGTATTTCGCCAGCTCCTCTCGGCTCTCCGGGAAGCCCTCCAGAGGCAGATGCAAACCCCGGAACCGGGCCACGTCCACGGATACAGTCTGTGGCAGATTGCGAGCCACCTTGGCGATACCGTAATAACCGGCCGCCGCGTGCTTGCATAGCAGCACGCGCAGCGGACCTGTGGGGCTGGCTATATCCAATTTCTGGGGCTGGTAGGAGGCCGGCAGTGAGGGGTGCTCGACGAGCTGGATATCGTCAAGCGCCAACTCCAGCTCCCAGGGATCGCCCCCTGTGCCCGGGCGGAAGCACACCTGAATCAGCGGCTTGAGAAAGAACCGGTAGACATTCGACCCTCGATTCGGATCTACAGGCATTTACACCCGGTGCCATTGACCATCAG
>JALGTU010000193.1 GCA_029821195.1 Candidatus Zipacnadia bacterium | reverse complement strand
TCTTCGGCGTCGAGCAGATCGCGGTAGTCGTGGTAGCGGTTGGCCGATACCTGCGCGCCAATCTTGTCCAGCGCGTCGTCTGAAGGGTCGCTGATCGCTACGATCTCCGCGCCGAGTTTCCGGAGTCCCGGCAGATAGTATATGCCAACATGCCAGTGGCTTACACCCACAAGCGCAACTTTCATCGAAATACCTCCCCGGGGGTCAACTCAGCCGCACAGCGTTCCTTCCCCGCCCACAGGTTCTGGAGCAATTTCCCCGGCACCTTTGCGCTAGACCCATATCATTTCGCCGTGCCGAGGCCGGTCACCTTGTTGACCGGGACAGCGCGATACCTTCGGGCCACTGTGCAGCCAACTCAGCAGTGGTGAGCAGGTCAATCTGATTGTGCTGAAGAATCAGCGCCATCTCGTCCGTCTCACCGGTGTCTACGAACCGATGATATGCCGCCGGAATGAGTTCGCCCGGGATGTCGCCAGCCCGACGCCGTCCGCAAACACGGCTCTCCAGCGTGATTAGACGATGATCGGGAACCTGTAGGTCCCGCTGGCGGCGCGCTACCCATAGCACGTCCACGTGTCGCTCCGGCGCGACGGTCCACTCCATACGATGGTAACGAGTGCGATCGCGCAGGAAGGGGACGTCGAACGAGCGGCCATTGAAGCTGACCAGGACCTTCGCCCCGGATAGCAAATCCAGCCCAGCCGCCACCGCCGCCTCTTCCTCCGCATAGTCGCGGGCGAGCAGTTGATGCACGTGCGGGCCGTGCCCGCCGACGTGTAGCAAGCCAATGAGGAAGACCGGCGTTGATGACAGCCCCGTCGTCTCCAGGTCAAGGAAAGCCACCTGGTGGGGGGCCTCGATTGGCAACACGGCGCTGCGGGCCAGTTCGGTGAATACCCGCCCGGCAACTTCCTCAGCCCACGCGCCGATATCGGCGGGCGTTAGGCGGATACTCAGGTAACTGCCCAGGCTGTGCTGCACCACCTGGCCCGCGGGCATCTCGGGATTCGGAGCCACCACCGTCGCCGCCATACTCTCCTCGCACGAGCCCTCGCCGGCGTGAGCGGCCCTTTCGCGCTGTGGATGCTCGGATCCGCCCTGCAAGGCAGCCAATTTGCGACGAGCGTCACGCGATAGTAGCATAGTCCTGGACTCTATTCAGACAGTGAGGAGGCCAGCCAGTCGAGGCTCTCGGCCTCCATATCGGCAATCTCCTGGGCCGTCTCGACTGCCTCGTGCCACGCATTCACACGATCTTCAGGTAACAGCTCAATAGCCTCTTCCCCACCTTCCGGCGGGGCCTGCGCAATCAACTGGGCCAGGCCCTCCCAGCGACCAGCGATCTGCTCGTAACGACTGCCAGCGACCATCAAAGCCGCCCGGTCCGGCTGGGAAAGCTCCTGTCCCGGGTCAGCGAAGAAGCGGGCAGCAGCCTGGCGTGTGCGAATAACCAGCGGTATCGCCCGGCCCGCCCACGCCTTGATCTGCTCGCGTAGCGCAGGGTCCTCTGCCTGTGCCGCCTGGGTCAGCACGTCGAGCAGCGCGCGGTGGGCCGCGGCGCCGGCCGGCTGTTTCATCAACTCGGTCTGGTCCCAGGCCAGACTGGCCTGCACCACCACCGACCTGATAGTCGCAGCCAGATCGGGCTGGGTCTGACGTTCGGTAACCGCAAACTGCAAGCCTAAGACACCGCCCCGGGGCCACAAGGCGGGCATCTTGCTGGCCTGCCAGACGTGCGCAAACTCCTCCGGCGACAGCTTCACCGCTTCTCTGGCTCCGGGTCGGAGCAAGTACAGTTCTTTCTCCGCTGGACGATGACCGGTAATCAGGCACCACCGGGCGTCGGCGCGGCCGTAGGTGATCAGCAGCGGGTGATCCTTCATAAGACAGCCGGTAGCCGTCTCCAGCACATTCGCGCCACCGGCGGAGCTCCACAGATTGTACCCGAATCCCATCTGTTGGGCCACAGCCACCGCGGGATTACGGTAGAAGGCCTGCACCGATTCCGGACGGTCCAGCGCAAAGCTGAAGGTGAAGGGCAGGCCGGAGATGACCACGACCTCGTCCAGTGAGACTGCCACACCTTCTTTGCGCAGCATCGAGGTCATAGCCGACAGCAGCTCCATCGCTGGCTCGCCGGGGTATTCTTCGATCGGAGGGACGTCCCGCAAGACCCGGGCCTGTTTACGCTGCTCCGCCAACCGGGCCTTATCAGCCTCGGTCTTCTCGCCATAGTACCACCATCCGGCCTGCTGACGTGCCGTAACCGCCGCCTGCGTATCAGGGTATTCGTTGACTACTCGTTCGTACAGCTTCAGGCTCTCCCGGGGGTCGTCAGCGGTCTTGCGCGTGATATTCGCCAGCATGAGCAGGGCCTGGCCGGCAATATTGGGGCGACCACTGAATTGCTCGCTAATCTGGGCACAACGCTCGCCGGCCTCCGCCAGGCGGTCCGCGTCCATATAAGCGCCCGCCACCTCCAGGTGCGCGCGGCCCCGCAGGTCCTTATCATCAGGGAAGCGCTCGTCTATTTCCCGGCAGGTCAAGGCGACCCTAGCTGGCTCCCGCACATGGCGGCGCTGCAAATAGACTATCCAGAACAGAGCGTCATCTACATAATTGCTCTTCTCATAGTCGTCAGCCAGGCGGCGATAGTACTTGAGGGCCCCCGACGGATTATCCAGCTCCTCGCGATACAGGTACGCCAGCTTGTACAGGGCGTCATCGGCCAGGGGATCACGGGGCCATTGCTGCACGATGCGGGCGTACTCCCGAGCTGCTAACTCGTACTGGCCCTGCGCGAAGAAGGCCTCGGCCCGGCGATACAATCTCTGCGGCTTGGTGGAACAGCCCGCCATGGCCAGTACCATGCTGACTGCCACAATCCTCACCACCACCGACTTACCCGAGCGGGAGAAGGTCACAGGTTAGCTGCCTCCTCAAGCGCCAGGGCTACTAGCATCAACCGTTGGCGCTGTTTGCCGCTGCTCTCGGTTGCCGCGGAGTGCACTATTTCGATTAGCCTCTGGGCAGCTATCCGTTCCTTCACAAACTGCAAGCGGCCGGTTTCCTGCAAACTGCGAGCGCTAGTAATCTCCTCGAGCACCAGCCCGACGCGCTGATAAGCCTGGGCCTGCACCGCTTGCCCGCCCTCGGCATCTATCAGGTTTAGATAAGCGTCCCGCATCACCGCCTGCAGCTCCCCCTGAGCAATCCGCTGCTGCAGCATCTCAAATTGCAACTGCGGGCTGTGCAGGCTAAGTTCGCGAACGTACAGGCCCGTGCCCACCCCCAGGAATACACCCACCACGAGTACGCTCGCCGCCACGGCCAGCCGTAGCCACCGGCGTCGGCGCTGCAGCGCCCGGGCCAGGACCGGCGCCATCCGATTGCCGGCGGCAATAAGCTCTTCCACAAGCTCCTGCGGCGCGGGGAAAAGCCGAGCCTGATCGGCAACCGATGCGGGCCGCTGTTCTGCTCCCCGCACCTGCGCCGGTCGGGGATTTCTGTCCAATACCCGCACCAGCCCGGCTCGGGCGCGCCGGCTCAGGCTGCGACCGAAGCGCCAACAGCCCAGTCGCGCCAGAGTATGCTGCCAACTCTCGACTACTGCCGCCTGGGCCGCCGCATCATC
>JALGTU010000048.1 GCA_029821195.1 Candidatus Zipacnadia bacterium | reverse complement strand
GCGCCGATTACTGGTATTGCTGCCGAGCTGCTGGAGGTGGGGGGGCTGCGTGAGCGCGTCAGGCAGCAGTTCACGTGAAGAGCGGGCGGGAATGAAACTTCCCGGCGGGTTGGAACGTCTAAGAAGATAGTGATACCGCTGAATAAGCGGGACTGGTGAAGATCAGGATGCCGCACAACTTCTGTCTCAGGAGGTGCGAGCAATGAAGGCTGTTAGCGTCTGTTTAGTCGGAGCACTTTTGGTGGTTGCGGTAGTGGCAATTACCGGGCCGGCCGCGGCCCAAGACGGGCTGTACTACCGTGGGTATTTTGACGGCGAAGTCGAAATGCTGGACAAGGGCATCGGCTGGTACACCTACAAACCGGCGCCCAATCCGGCCTTCCCGCTGTTCGAGCAGCGTCATACTTCCCCGTGGTGGTACGTGATTGGTCCGGAGGACGAGCAGGAGGAGGATGAAAGCTTCCTCAATCCCGCCAAGGACAAGGTCCACACGATCAATCCGCTGCCCGGTCAGTACTGGCACAAGAAGCCAGCGCACTACAATTTCAGCACCCCCCAAAACAACCTCGGCTGGCCCTACCGAAAATACGATAACCGGTACTGGTAGCGCGCGGCATGGGTAGAGTGTGACGGAAGGTTATCGAGTATGGATATTTTCGGCGAGGCCAAGAAGGCGTTCCAATTGCTGGCGGATGGCGCTGTCCAGCAGGCGGACTACCTCAAGCTCCAGGCTCGCCTGGGCAAGCTGGACGAGGAGAAGCAGCGGCAGCTTGTCGAGGTGGGCAAGCGTGCCGAGGAGTTGTGGCAGGCGCGCCAGATTAAGGACAGGACGCTGGACATCCTGATGAAGCGCATCACCGACATTGACGAGCAGATGGACGCACTGCGCCAGGAGATCATCAAGCACGCCCAGCAAGAGGAATCTGACTCCGGCGAGAGTTCTTCCTGAGGATAGTCGGGGCAGGGATGCCCCTCCCACAATTGGAGGAGGCCGCCCTATTGTATGACTATCCGCGCAAAGCGCCGCTTGCCCACGCGCAATACGTCCCCCGTCTTCACCTCGACCTGCGCCATCTCGTCGGTGACTACCTCCTCGTTGATGGATATGCCCTTCTGATGGATTAGGCGGCGCGCTTCGCTCTTGCTGCCCGCGAACTCGGCGTGCATCACCAGGTCAATAATCCAGATGCGGCCGTCCGGGAGGTCACTCGCCGGAATGGTCAACTCCAGCATATCTGATGGCCGCTCGCCCTGTGCAAAGACCCGGTCGAACTCCTCGCGAGCGCGCGCCGCAGCCTCACCCGAGTGATACTGGGTGACTATCGCCTCCGCCAGGTCAGCCTTGGCCTCGCGGGGGTGCTGCTTGCCGTTGCGGACACCCTCTTCCAGCGCGTCAACCTCCGCGGGTGTCTTATCGAGCAGCAGGCGATAGTAGTCGGGCATTATCTCGTCCGAAATGGACATCAGCTTCCCGAACATCTCGCCCGGCGGCTCGGTGATGCCGATGTAGTTGCCCAGCGACTTGCTCATCTTCTTCTTGCCGTCAGTGCCGACCAGCAGCGGAAGAGTAAGCACTACCTGCGGCTCCAGCCCGTACGCGCGCATAATATCGCGGCCCACCAGGAAATTGAAGAGCTGGTCGGTGCCGCCGATCTCCACATCGGCTTCGACGGCCACGGAGTCATAGCCCTGGATTAGGGGGTAGAGCAGCTCGAGCACCGTGATGGGCAGCTCATTCTTCAGGCGCAGGGCGAAGTCGTCGCGCTCCAGCATCCGCGCCACACTGTACTGCGAGGCGAGATTGAGCAGCTCAGCGGTGGTCATCTCTGAGAACCAGGAGCTGTTGTAGACGATCTCACAGCGCTCGGTGTCGAGGATATTCCCGACCTGCTCGACATAGGTGGCGGCGTTGGCCTCAATCTGTTCATCGGTGAGTATCGGGCGCGTCTTGGTGCGGCCGGAGGGGTCGCCGACGCGGCCGGTGAAGTCGCCGATGATGAAGATGACCTGGTGGCCGAGGTCCTGGAACTGCTTGAGCCGGCGCAGCGGGATGCTGTGGCCCAGGTGCAGGTCCGGCGCACTGGGGTCCGCGCCGTACTTGACACGCAGCGGGCGCCCCCGTTCGAGCTTTTCCAGGAGCTGGTCGGCAGTGAACAGGTCAATGCAGTTGGTGGTCAGCAACTCAATTTGTTCTTCGGGCGTCATAAGTTGCTCCTGGTCCGTTTCATACGCCGATAGTCGCGACAGGAATGTCGCTCCTACGGTACAGGCTCCTGCGAAAATGTTATTGTGTGGGCGGTCCTGCACTGTCGGAGGGGCCGCGTCGAGCGCAGCGAGGCCGGCCCGAAGAGCACTAGCAGCACAATCCCAGATGCGGTATGCACCCCAGTGCCAATGCTGGCGTGATAGCTTGAGCGCTTCGCCGTGCGCGGCGCCCGATGCGGTAACCGCCTACTCTGCCTCTACCGCCTCTGCCTTGATGGTGATTCGTATCTTCTTGCCACACTCGGGGCAGGTGATAGTGAAGCTCATCTCGCCCTCGCCGATGACAGTTGCGGGAGCCTCGGTTACCAGTGGCGGCGGCAGAGATACCACGACCTCGCCGGGCGGCGTCTCCGCGGGCGGGGCTTCCGCTGGTGGCGCTTCGACGGCTGGTGTTACCACCGGTGGTGTTTCGGCCGGCGGTGGCGGCAGCTCGGCTGGAGGGGTTTCCGCCGGCAGCGGCTCGCCCAGGACTATCTTGGTGATGAAGTTATCGGGCGAGAAATCCGTACCCGCCAGCGGGAAGGCATGCACGGCGGGTTGGCCCTCGATGCTGACCTCGCTGGCGTGGATCAGCCAGGTCGGCTTGCCCACGATGGTCGCGCCGGCCTTGGTGGTCAGGGTGATTTGCTGAATCTTCCAGCGCGGGTCCTGCTCGGTGCCCTCATTGGCCCAGTCGGCCTCCAGAGCCGCCAGGCCGGCTGCCTTGACGGTTTCGGTCTTGTCGTCGACACGGACGGTAAACTCCCCGCCCTCGCCGAGCAGCGTGCCGATTCCCGAGCCGGGCACAACACCCAGCTCGGCGATGCGAATGACCCCGCTCAACACTTGCCCACCGCGCAGGTACACGGTGCCCTTGAGCGGCTCGGCGCCTTCCTGGGCAAAGGCGGCACTGCCGATTACCAGAGTGCTGATCAGAATCACCAACGTCAGGGTCGTACGAATTCTCACGTCTCCCACCGTCCTTTCAAAGATGACTGAGTAGGCGCTACTTGCTGGTCAGACTATCTGTTATGCGCACGGATGCGCAAGGTTTCTATAAACGCCTCGATGCGCAGTTTGTTGCGGGCATCGAGCGTTGCGGGCCGCTCGCCCTGGATGGCCAGCACTGGGCAGTTCACCCGCTGCCTGATCAGTACGTCCTCGATCTCCCGGAAGCAGAAGGTCTGCGTGTAGTGAATTATCCCGTCCAGGTGCCGGTCAGCGACCTGGCGGTTGATGTCCTCAATGCGTCCGAAGACATCGTATGGATAAGTATAGCGCTGGTACTGCGTGAGCAGGTCCTCTTCCAGCCCGCCAATCATCGTAAACTGGCGCTGGACCTCGTTGTATAAGACTCTTGCGCCCAGAGTTTCAATGAACTCATACAGGTCCCTTATAATCGGTGGGACGCCAATATAGCCCAGGCGCAGCGCCACGTTCTGGGCCGGGCGCTGCTGCGCTTCGTCATAGAACTGCTGCGCCTGCTCGTAGAAGACCGCAGCATCGCGGTTGAAGTCGGAGCAGCAGACTTGCCAGTAATGATTCTCCGTGCCGCTGACTTTTCCTTCCTGCCACGTCAATTTATCTATCGCACTCACCAGCCGGCGGATAGGCTTAAGCTCGGCGCGCGTCTGTTCCGCCTGCTGCCAGTCTACGCTGAAGCGCTCCATAAAGCGCAGCATCTGCTGCTCCAGCAGCACGCGGTCGCGATCATAGGGATAGGCGAAGGGGATAATCTCGACGCCGGCGGCCTCCAGCGTTTCCATCAGGGCGTGGGTCTGCGAGCAGTCGCCCTGGGTGACCGCAACGACCCGCCCGATGCCCGAGCGCAGCGCGGTCGCGTAGATACCCTTGATCCAGCCGCACGCGCTGCGGGGATAGCCGGCGAGCTCCGCCTCGCGGACCAGCGCCTCGGGGTCAGGGTCGGTGATGAAGACGTTGTTGAGGTCCACGGGCACATCGCCCGCGGCCAGGATGACCTCAACGGGAATTGTCGTAGTCAGGCCCACCTCGCCCATCAGCACTGCCTCATTCAGCGGACGCCCACAAGCCGGTGACACTGCGGGATGATGCGAACGTCGTCCAGAAACGTGGTCGCCATCGCCTGCCATTTCAGCAGAACGGTCGCCACGGGCGGATTACAAGCCTGCGCGATAGGAGTAACCGGCTGGAGGATCAAGGGCACCGAGCGGGTGACGTTGCTCATAATCCCCCAGGCGTCCAGCAGCTCATCTTCAGAAGTACGCTCGCTCACCACCATCTTGATGAAGCAGGCCTGGCGCTGGGCGATGTTCAGAAACTCGCCAAAGCGGGAGGGGGCCACCGGATGCGCCAGGCTCGAAGGCAACTTCCAGTCCATCGCCACCCAGTCTATTTCCGCTATGACCTGCTCCAGAGCGTGAGGCAGGTGTCCCGCGGTTTCCAGGTATATGCGTTGGCCGACGTCGCGCAGGCCCGCCGCCAGCCAGGTCAAATAGCCGGGGTACAGCAGCGGCTCGCCGCCGGTCAGCGCGATCGAATGCTGCGCGTGATTGTCCGCACTCACTAGCCGTTCGACGATTACCAGTAGGTCGTCCACCGACAGGGGATTGTTGCGCTGGACAAACTGGCCGCTGCCGGGTCTCTCTTCGACCATGCACGGCCCGTCGGTAGTGCGAGCCTGGGGCGTGTCGCAGTAGACACAGTCCAGGTCGCAGCCGCGGAAGCGAATGAACAGTTGCCGCACGCCGACCAGCAGTCCCTCGCCCTGGGCGGAGGTGAAAACCTCGTAGATGGGTGCGGTGGGCTGGGTCAGGGGACCTGCGCGCAATCAGGGCACCCCCCGGACCTTGCACCGGGCGGCCTGGCAGGATTCCAACTCCGCGACATAACCCGCCATTATCTGGTGGGCCAAGTCCGGAGGCGAGACGCCCAGCTCGGCCAGACCCACTGCCGGTACCGGCGCGCCGGTGGGGTCAATGTTCAGCCCCAGATGGATAAGCGTCGAGACCGGCGACGAGGTAGCGATAGAGACCGACAGCTTGCGCTGGTCCACGTACAGGTCGTCGCCGTCCCGGCGCACCGGGACGGTTTGCCGGCCATTGAGTATCTCGGCGGCCAGGCAGACCAGCAGGCGCTGGCGCAGGACTGTCTCGGACAGGTCGGTGTCAAAGTGCTCGACAAGAAAGTGGAGCATCTGGGCAGCGATGATGCCCACGCCCCGGCGCACATCTTCGAGGTCTACCAGGCGCTCTACGGGCACCTCGCCGGGGCCGGTGAAGGCCACTATGGCGTCACCGCTGAGGCCGGCTATCTCGCCGATCCAGTGGGAACGCAGCTCGCGGCCGGTGTAAATGATCTCCTCGTCCAACCAGCGCCACTCCACGGATGGTCAACCCCTTGCGTCTCAACTGATTACCTGGAGCTTCATCATATTGGTCGTGCCGGGCATGCCGACGGGGGTGCCTGCGGTTATGATCATAACATCGCCGGAGCTTACGACGCCCAGGTCGCGCACGCGCTGCTCGACTTGGGCGATCATCTCGTCGGTATTCTCGGCGGCTGCGATCAGTATGGGCCGCACACCCCAGTACAGGTTGCAGCGCCGGGCGGTGGGAGGCAGTGGTGTCACCGCGAAAATGGGACAGCGCGGGCGACATTTTGAGGCCAGGCGGGCTGTCGAACCGGATTGGGTAAAGGCGATAATCGCCTGGGCCTTGACGTCCTCAGCGATACGCGCCGCGCTGCGGCTGAGCGCGTCGGCGAAGTCCAGGAATTCCGAGCTTGTTTCAGTACGCAGGTGGTGTCCGGCCAGTTGCTCCTGCTCGGCGGCGGCGGCGATGCGGCGCATCATCGCCACCGACTCGACGGGGTAGCTCCCAATAGCTGTCTCCCCGGAGAGCATAACCGCGTCGGTACCGTCGAATATGGCATTGGCCACGTCGGAAGTCTCGGCCCGCGTGGGACGGGGATTATCGCGCATCGAGTCCAGCATCTGCGTGGCAGTTATCACCGGCTTGCGTATGCGTGAGCACAGGCTAATGATCTGCTTTTGCAGTACCGGCACCTCTTCGGGCGGCAGCTCGACGCCCAGGTCACCCCGGGCGATCATCACCGCATCGGCGATAGTGACGATCTGCTCGAGTTCGCGGATAGCCTCGGGCTTTTCGAGCTTGGCGATTACCGGGACATCCGCGCCGGCCTCCTGGATAAGCGCCTTAAGCTCGCGGAGGTCATCAGCGCTGCGCACGAAGCTCAGCGCGATGTAGTCAACCTTGTTCTCCAGCGCAAAGTCCAGGTCGCGGCGGTCCTTGACGGTGAGCGCCGAGGCGCTGATCTTGACGCCGGGCAGGTTTATCCCCTTGTGCTCGCCCAGCCAGCCGCCGGTGATGATCCGACAGTGGACCTCCGTAGCGGTAGTCTCGAGTACCTCCAGCTCTATTTGGCCGTCGTCTACGAGAATACAGTCGCCGGGCTTGACATCGCCGGGCAGCGGCTGGTACGTCGTACTGATCCGCTGCCGGGTCCCCACGATGTTCTCGGTAGTGATAGTGAGCCGCTCACTCGCGATCAGTTCGACAGGCTGGCCATTCTCGAGGTCACCTGTGCGGATCTTGGGACCTTGGAGATCGGCAATGATTGCTGTGTGCGCCTCGCAGCCGGCGGCGACGGAACGAACCGCCGCCATATACTCCGCGTGTTCGTTGTGATCGCCGTGGGAGAAATTGAGACGGATGGCGTCAGTCCCTTCCTCGATGAGCGCACGGAGGATCTCCTCGTCGCCGGAAGCTGGCCCCAGAGTGGCTACTATCTTGGTTCGATTCTCTTTTTCCAGGTAATTCATAGCGCAGCCGGCGGCGTTTACAGAGCAGTCAACGTGTGATATAATCCCTGCCGGAGTTGCCTGACAGCAATGCGATAGTACTAGAGCCAGTTCACTCTGTCAACTGTATTGCCTGAGGTTATTGCCCCGTTCAGGAGGTCTATCTTATGGCGGAGCAGTTCGATGCTGAGAAAGTCTGGCACCAGATGCGGGAGTTGCTGCACAAGGGGGACCTGAATCCGCCGCTGTGGACGGCTGTGGATACGGTCCGCCCACTGGCCGTGGATGGCGATACGGTAGTTGTGGGGGTGACCACTGCTGACATGCAGCACGCTGGCTACATCGAGACGAGCTGCAATAAAGCTCAACTCCAGGAGCTTCTCGAGCAAATCAGCGGGCGGCGACTGGATGTGCGGGTCATCAACGGAACGACGGTCGAGGACTGGGAACGGATAAAACAGCGGGAGAGCGCCGGCCTGGATGCCGCCACGGTGCATGCACGGACCCGAATCGCCCAAAAAGGCGGCCGGGCGATCTGGCAACAGGGCGCCGAGCGCGTCTTTGCCATCTTCACGGGGACGCGGGCGCGGGCGCGGGGCACCGACCTGGCGCGCTTGCTGAGGGAGAGTGTGGTGGCCATGCGCGAAGTGGAGCAGGCCGCCCGCGCGGACTCGCCGGACGATGAGGAGCTGCACGACCAACAACTGAACCGCATCATAGACCGCGTCGCTACCTACTGCAGCATACCACCAACGGTCGTGGCACTGGAGTATCTGCGTCACTGCGACGACGAAAACTCAGGCTGAGCGGCCCGGTGAACTCGAAGATAACACCGCACTAGAAGACGATGAATCTGATACCGACTTGCCAGAAACCAGTAGCCCTCGCTCTCGTGCTGCTACTCTCCGCCAATCTCCGGGCGGTCACGGCGGCCTGGAGTGACGGCACGGAGATGGCAGTCACTGCGGTTACTGTCAATTCTCGAACGGTACGCTGTGATCCCCCGGGGCGGTATAACGGTAAAACGGTTTATCTACCCGCATCGTTTATCAGCCGCCACCTGGGCATTGCCGTGAAGCGGACCTCTACGGCAGCCACGTACAGCCTCAGCGCCTACGCCGATGTGCTGCACGTGGTCGTAGGAGTTGCGAGCTGCCAGCTCAATGAAGAGATCATTGATACCGCAGCGCCCCAGGAGCGGGAGAGGGAATTGCTGGTCCCGATAGAACTGCTGACGCGAGGGTTCAAGATCGGGGCCGAGATTGACAAGTCGGCGGATAACGCGCCGGTAGTGAAGTTGACGCTGCCCGGGGGCAATGTCGAAGATATTCGGTTAGGCCGTCATCCGGACAAGGCGCGCGTTGTGTTGGACCTCGACCAGCCCGCTGGCTACTCGTGGTCAGTAGAAGGCAACACAATAACTGTGGACGTCGGAACGCCTCCGGCTGAGCCGGGCCAGGTAGGCGGCTTGCGCCTGATGAGCTTTGCCGGCCCGGTGGTCCAGCGCATCGCGCAATCGCCGACGTCCGACGGCTTTACCCGCGTGGCGATTGCCTGCCGCGAATGTGAACTGCTCCAGGTCTTTACGCTGCCTGATCCGGCGCGAATTGTGGTGGACCTGGCTATGCCGTCGGAGCCCTCGCCCATTGTGCAACCACCGGTAGTGGTAAAGCCGGGTGCGGGCCGCTGGCAGACACGCAATTTCAAGACGCCGCGCGGACCACTTTCGGTCTATGTGCTCACGGTCAACCCGGCGGAGGACGGTCTGGTGGTGCGGCCGGCGCTGGCGGGCGAGACAGTCCGCTCTCGCCGTTCGGTCCTGCGCATCGCGCGCGAAAACAACGCGATTGCTGCGCTCAACGGTGGTTTCTTCGCTCGCCAGGGCCCGCCGTTGGGTTGGTTGGTTATTGACGGCGAATGGATCAAGCATCCGATACTGCACCGCACGGCGTTGGGGATAACTGCGGACGGCAAGTTGCTGATGGACCGCCTGTCCTTTGACGGTCGGCTGTACTTTGAGAATCACGGCTACCTGGAGCTTGACGCCATCAACCGTGGGCAGGACGAATCGTACCCGCTGGTCGTCTACACTCCGCGCTGGGGTGAAGTCGTGGAGGCAGCCGCGGACTGCACGCGGCTGGTGGTGACCAAAGACGCGAAGGTTGCTGCGAAAGAAACTGCGGGGCGGCCGATCGAGATATCGGCACATGGATACGTCATTTCGGGCTGCGGGCGATATGCGGAGCTGCTGAACCGGGTCGAGGTGGGCGAGACGGTGCGGATGCGACTGCGCACCACCCCGCTGTGGAATGACGTGGTGCACGCGATTGGCGCCGGGCCGCGAGTGGTCAAGAATGGTCGGCCCCACGTGACCGCCTCGCCGGAAATATTTCGCGACGATGTGACTTGGGGGGTAACGTCACGCGCGGCCGTTGCTATTACCAACGATGAAGAGCTGATGCTTGTGGCGGTCGAGACTCCCCCCGGGGCATCTGGAAAGGGTGTGAGCCTCGCGGAACTGGCTCAGATTCTGGTCAAACTGGGTGCGCGTGATGCGATGAACCTGGATGGCGGCGGCTCGGTGACCGTGGTGCAATATGGCCAGGTGCTCAACTCTCCCCGGGACGGCGCGATGCGGGCGGTCTCAAACGCGCTGGTCGTGGTGCCCATTGAGGTGGAGGTCGCTGGGGCGGAATAGCCCAGGAGCCGCCGTGATATCAGTACGTGTTTCGCCGCTGCGAGGCGCTTTACCATGAATATTCGAGTTTGGCTGGCAACTGTCTGTGTATTGGTGGCGATTTGTGGCGGGTGCAATCTGTTTAGTCCGGCGAACTTTAACCGGCAACACAACGCGATGTCTGAGGACGAGTTGCTAAGTGCCCACCCCCGGCTCGCCGAATACTTCGCCCACTGGCAGGAAGAAGTGAACCTGGCAGGCGAGCAGTGGCCCGGCTACTCTGATCTGGGCGTCTTTCCCATCGGCAACGGCCGGATCTTTGCTCACGAGGGGACCCGGTATCCGCTGGGGACGCTCACCAACGTCGTCGGCCCGACCTATCAAAAGAATGGCTTTCTGGGCGATATCGTGCCGTTGGTGTATGCGGGCCAGGAAGTTGTGGCCTGGCAAACCCAGAGGGTGCGCTGGGTAAAGCCCGGCGGTATCGTTAACACCGAGTCGCGGACTGCGGAGGGCTTGCGGCTGGCCACTTACGACTTCGTCCCGCCCGACCTGCCGGTAATCTGTCGCATTATGATCGTGAGCAATGAGGGTGAGACGCCGCAGCGTGCGGTGTCGCTGGCTTTGGCTTTTGGGGCGCTTAATGCCGAGGTAATCGAGGGTGGCATTCGCCTCCAGCGAGGGTCGGCGGTCATCCAGGCCGGGTTCCTGGGAGCCAAGACGAGGCTCAAAGAGGGTACGCCGGATATCCCGCTGCCCGAGGACCTGGATCGGGAAACCGGGACGATGCTGATGGGCGAAAATGCGCCGGTGCTGCGCTGCGAACTGGGCACTTTCCGGCCCGGCGAAAGCGTGGCTAAGCTGGCCTACTTCGTCATTACCAAAGATGAAGACGAAGGGGCAGAGCTGCTCAAGCAGGTCCGGGAGCGCGGTTTCGCGCTGGTGGATGATACGTATGAGTACTGGCGGCAGTGGCATGAGCGTACCGTGACGGTCGAGACTCCCCAGCAGCCCGAGGTCGGCGAGTTGCTCACCATCTCGAAGTACCTCTGTGCGGTCCAGCAGGCGGCTGAGGGCGGCTTCTCGCCGATGGACGGCTACAGCTATACCTGGATTCGCGACAGCAACGGGCCGGTACGCTGCCTGAGTGCCTTCGGCGACTTCGAGGCGGTGCGGCGGCACCTGGAGTACCATTTCCGAGGCTGCGCGCTGGAGAGCAAAATCGGCAACAACCTGCGGCTGGACCTCGACATAACTGGTGAAATCTCCCAGCCCGACTGGGCGCAGGTGCGCGTCGAGCCGGCGGAAAGCTCTAGCTTCGTGATATTGCAGCACTACTGGTACTATCGGCAGAGCGGTGACCTGGAGCTGATTCGCGAACACTGGCCGATGCTGCGCCGCTGCCTGCTGGGCCAGGCGGTAGACGAGCGCGGCCTGCTGCCCTTCCACGGCGATGAGACGTACCGCTTCCCCGGGTACACCTTCTTCGAGGACGGGCGCGACGTGGACTACTACGTGAACCTGGAAACGCGCTCGGCTGATTCAGGTTTCGAGTACGTTGCGGCGGCGGAGGCTCTCGCAGAGATGGCGAAGCAACTGGGCAGGACTGGTGAAGCGACCGATTACCGCAAGCGTGCTGATCGTGTGCGGCGGGCGACTGAAGAGTACTACTGGCAGAAAGACCGCGGCTACTACGCGCCGGCAATGTCTGAGTTCGCTGACCAGCGGCAGACGAGTCCGTTCGCCCCGATCAATATGCGCCCGCTGTGGATCGGCTACGCTCCGGATACTGCTCGGCAACGGCAGAACGTGCTTGAGTCGTTGAAGTACCTGTGGCGCGAGGAGGGTACGCTGAAAACCACGCCCGAGTTCGAGCCGTACGTGACGATGATCCCCGGCTACGGCCTGTATGCGCTGGCGGCAATCGGTCATCCTGCTGCCCAAGTCGCGCTGAACGGCGTGCTCGCCGCTGCAGAGAAGTCTGGCGGCTTTGCCGAGATGAATGAGCCGGATAACCGTCCCAGCGATGAGATCTGGGGGCAGCACCGCATCCGTCCCTGGGAAGGCGGGATTAATGCCGAGGCGATTCTGCACTATCTGACTGGGGTAGAGGTTGACGCCGCTAGCGGCCGGGTGTATTTGCGACCACAGATGCCTGCATCGTGGCAGGAGATGCGCATCAGCAACCTGCCGGTCGGGCCGGCGCGGCTGAACCTCGAAGTGACGCGGGACGGCGTGACCGTGATGCGGACGGACGAGAGCAACTTCGAGTTGGCGCTCATGGCTGCGCCGTTGCACAGCGATCTCGGTGAGGTTATGTCGGTACCGGTCGTGTCCGGAAAAGCTATCAAGAGGCCCGCCCCGGATTCATCATTCCCCGATTGGCCGGAGCAGGCACTGCCGCTTGCGCAGGCGTTCGACTGGGGCCCACCGAAGATGCCCGCGGGCACAAAGACAGTCGTCTTCACCTGGAGCAAGGAGACGGCTCAGGAGTGCCGGGCGAAGTACGGGCCGCGCACCGTGGTGTTCGACATCAAGCTGCCGTGGCCGGCGGAGTTTTTCCGCGCTGCGCTACTGAGGTCAGATGGCAGGCGGCGGGTAGATACGCTGGTGCTTGATGTCAGCCACTTCCCGGGGGCGTTCAAGCGTGAGGAGTTTTGGGCTGAGAACGGTCCCGGCGGCCAGATTGTCGCCGCCTTCAATAATGCGGGTGGGCAAGTCGCGGAGCCGCCGACCATTCGCAAGCGCGGCGCCGGGTTGGCCGGCCTGCCACACTGATCGGTGTGCAACTGAAACCCACAAGACGGTATACCTTGAGCCGGTACGACAGGCGTTTCGCCTGTCCCCTCACCGGGGCAAACGGGTACGGCCCGTGCGAGGGGCCTCGGGCGGCGGCTGTGCTGACTCGATGATCATGCCGATGGCGAAGCCGGCAATCGCACCAAAGAGATAATTGGGCCACACGCCGAGGCTAAACGCCAGGCCGAGACCCAGCAAAAGAGTGACGCTGGGACTCCATTTGGTCTCCTTTGCCAGAAAGCCCAACATCAAGCCACGCAGCGCGCCGAACAGCAGTCCGCCAATCAGTAGGGAGACCGTGCCCTTGAGCGAGATTATGCCCCCGGTTTCCCCGGCTGTGAAGGCGACGATGAGCATCTCAACGAGCCCAATCCCGGTGGAGATCAGGATGACCTTGACTAGCGCGGCCTTCAGGCCGGGCTTCGCTTCCGGCTCTTCAGCGGCTGCTTCTGGCGCTGGCTCCGCGCCTGGCGCCGCTGCGGGCTGCTCGGCGGCCTCGGGCTGCTCGGGTTCCTGGGGAGCCGGTTCAGTCAGTGATGCTCCGCAGCTCATACAGATTGTGTCGGTGGCGTAGTTTTCCTCGCCGCAGTTGGGACAGACAATCTTCTCGGGCATTGTGTGGTCAACTCCCTCCAGTATGTCAGATGGACAGTTCAATCAGGCGCGTTAGTGCGTGATAAGGACGGGCTCTCTGGGCTCAGGCCGCCCCAGACAGGCCGGGCCGGTTGGGCGGTTGTCTCCTCGGCCAGGTAGGGCAGGTACTGCTCAGCGAACTGCTCATTGTAGTTAAAGACAATGAAGCCGCCAGCTCCGAAAGCGCGGCCGATCTGAATCTGCTCGACGAGTTGTTCGGGACCGCTGAACTGGCAGGCGTCGCTAAATGGGCCGATGCCCACAATCAGCGGGACGCGGTCTGCCACCGCCTTGCGCTGCCCCAGAAGCCAGGTGGCAAAGTCCAGGCGGTCGGCGGTGTAGTTCATGGGGCAGACGAAATCGAGCAGGCCCCGCTCGACCCACGCCTGCGCGCACTGGCCGAAGTTCTCCGCATGCACCTGCCAGTGGGGCAAGACCGCCGCTGAGATGATGATATCCGGGCGGGCAGTGCGGGCCGCGGCGACCAGCTCGCCCAGCAGACCCGTCAGTTGTTGCTGCCGCCACACGTTGAACTGCTGCGCCAAAGCGCCCTCATCGGCGACATCCTCGGGCCAGTTGTCAATCGGTGCACCGGTATCCGCAGCAAACTGCTCCCGGCAGCGCGCGCAGAAGCAGCAATCGCGCCACGGATAGCGCAAGTAATCAAATTGCAGCCCCTCAATACCGTAGTTGGTCACTAGCTCGGTCACCACCTGCTTGAGCAGGCGGCGATTACGCTCATCGGTAGGGCACAGCCAGGGAAGTGTGGTGCCCGAAGTGTTGAGCATCAGCCGCCCGGCTTCTGCCATTTCCGCTTTGGTGGCGTCTGTGGCAAAGAGCAGCTCCAGAGCGAGCACGCGGGCGTGAACCCCGATGCCCCACTTGCCACCGGCGGCCACGGCTTCAGCTAGGTAGTCGTGGTCCTGCGCGAACCGGGAGACAGGCAGCACTTTGCTGGTGTAGTAGGCTACTCCCGGGCTGCATACATACGGAAACACAGCGTTGAAGTTGGCCTGGCTCAGCTTCTGCATAGCTGTATCCCAGTCGGGCGTCACCTGGTAGCTGCTCCACACTCCCCGCACCTCGCCGGCCCTCGCTGGCTTGTTGGCACCGCTGGCGGCGGGCTGAGAAGCAGTGCTCTCCGAGCGGGTGGCTATTGACCAGCCCACCGCCAATATTAGTCCGATGACTCCGGCCAGAACCCCGGCGGTGTAGAGAATTGGGTTACTATGCCACTGCATCATGGTATTGGCATCTCAGTAGGCTGATTGGCGGTGAAGTGGAGCTGCTAAGGCTGTTGGGCTTGCGGCTCGGGTTGTGTAAACTGGACCTGGCAGAGCCTCTCGTAAGTGCCGCCGGCACTTCGCAGCTCCTCATGTGTGCCGCGCTCGACTATCTCACCGTCGGCAATAACCAGAATCACATCGGCGTTGATAACGGTGGACAGCCGGTGGGCAATGATGAAGGTGGTGCGATTCTTCATCAGCTTGTCGAGCGCGTCCTGGATGAGCCGCTCCGACTCCGAATCCAGGTCGGAGGTGGCTTCGTCCAGAATGAGAATGCGCGGATTGGACAGAATGGCGCGGGCAATAGTGATGCGCTGGCGCTGGCCGCCGGAGAGCCGCGCGCCTCGCTCGCCCACGCGACTTTCGTAGCCGTCGGGGAACTCCATAATGAAATCGTGGGCATTGGCGGCGATGGCTGCCTGGATGACTTCTTCCTCGGTCGCCTCGGGCCGCCCGTACTTGATGTTATCGCGCAGGGTCCCGGCGAACAGGAAGCTTTCCTGCATAACCATGCCGATATTCCGGCGCAGGCTGCTGATGGAGACGTCACGGAGGTCGTGACCATCAATCAGCACCTGCCCGGCAACCGGATCGTAGAACCGGGGGATAAGATGAACCAACGTGGTCTTGCCCCCGCCGGACGGGCCAACCAGCGCGACGATCTGCCCGGGCTTAGCCTCAAAGTTAATATCTCGCAGGACCGTCTCGCTGGGTTCATAGGCGAAAGAGACGTGGCGCATCTGCACATGGCCTTCGCTCTGAGCGATTTTGGTCGGCTTGTCGGCTTCCTGGACGTCGGGTACAGTATCGAGAGTCTCAAAGATCCGCTCGATCGCCGCCGTCGCCCAGTTGATCATGTCACTAATAGTGACGAGGGCGATGATCGGACTGTAAAGCATCCCCACATACGCGCGTATGGCCACCAGATCCCCGACGGTGATGGTCTGCAAGTAGATAATCTCATAGCAGCCCACGATGATGATTGCCAGGTTGGCTATCTGCGTGACCAGGTTGGCATTGATTCCCAGCACTGCGCGCCATATGCCGACATTGATGTTGATTGTGATGCTTTCGCGTATTTCCTTGACAAAGCGCCGCGCCTCCCACCGTTCCCGGCTAAATGACTTGATAACGCGGATCCCGGATATCGCTTCGTCTAAGACGCTGTAGACCTGGGCATATTGGTCACGCTGCTCCCGCGACAAGCGCCGAATCCGCCGCCTCAGCATCATAAAATTTAACACATATAAGGGCAAAGCAATTGAGGCGATCAGTGCCAGATGCCAATTCTTCGCATACAGGATGACCACGACGACAATCACTGTGATCACATGGCTGACGATGCCTACCAGTTGATCACTGAGCACACTCTGGACCTTCTCGACATCCGACAGAAGCCGTGACATGATCCAGCCGTGGCGGTGGGTCTCAAAGTAGCGCAGCGAAAGGCGCTGGAGGTGGCGGAAAAGCTGCTGGCGGATGTCGAAAACCACCCGGTTGCCTACAGTGAGTAGCAGACGGCTGCGGAAGTAGCCGATGATATATCCGGCCAAGTAGATGCCCCCCAGCAACAGGCACATCAGGATGACAAAATGCCAGACCTCATCTGGATTGCCTGCCGCCGCTACCAGCGCCTGCGGGCCGCCGGCTAGCTCGGCGATCTTGTCAATAATGATGCCCCAGATCGCGGGCAGCACCATATTGATACCGGTGGCCACAAAGACAAGCATTATGGCTAGCAGTAGCTGCCATTTGTAGCGGCGAGTGAATTGCAGGGCTCTGAGCAATGTGGGCATCTGCTGCGCTCAAATCTTGGGAAGAGGGCTTAAAGGCGTCTACCTTAATAAATCAGGGACGCCAGCGGCTAGCGTCCCTGTGGGGTTTGTTTATCTCATCAGTCAGGCTGTCCTGCCAGCTGATAGCGAGCCATCAGCGCCTCCGGCCACAACTGTGAGGGCTCTTCACACCTCCCAGGTGGTTTCCGAATCGTACTCCTCGGCAGGATGTTCCAGGCTCTGGAAGATTCGCTCTACGAAGGCCAGCAGCTCGCGCGGGTTGAACGGCTTGGTTAGATACGAGTCAACACCGGAGGCCCAACCCTTGAAGATGTCGGCATCCTGGGCCTTGGCGGTGAGCATGATTACCGGAATATCCTTGGATTCGGGGTTCCCACGTAGCTCCTTGAGCACCTCGAAGCCATCCATTCGGGGCATCATCACGTCAAGGATGATCATATCCGGCTTTTCCGACTTGGTTTTTTCCATCGCTTCGATGCCATCGTAGGCAGCGATTACATCGTAACCTGCCCGCTGCAGGTTGACCTCCACCAGTCGTACGATGTGGCGCTCGTCGTCAACTACCAGGATCTTTCTAGCCATCTCTGCTAAGCCCTCCCTTGGTGGCTTATCGGCGCTCGGACCTGGTTAGGCTCATTACTGGCCCAAGCTTGGGGTTATTATAGCAAACCCGCCTTCTGCTTGTCAAACTATTGGCAAAAACTGGCCTTGCTTAGTTCCCGGGCTAGGTCGAAGTTGCACGCCAGTTGCCGATACAGTTGTTCATACAGACAATAGTAACCTTCATAAAGTTCCGTACGTTCAGGGTCCGCAGCCAGTTCATCAACCACCTTGATTGTCGCGGCACAGGCCTCGGGTACACTGCTCCAGACTCCCGTTCGCCCGCCCGATTCGTGGTGGGGCTACTCAGCCCTCTGCACAACCACCTTCGCCCCGGCCAGAACCGCCTTGAACACTGTCGGGTCGCCCTCGAGCTTGCCCCACACGGTTACCGGGCTGGCCGGGCGGATTTCGTCGCCCTGGCTCATCGGCGTCGGGCCGAAAAAGATACACATCGCCGAACCCGGCGGCCAGTAGCCCAAATCGCCCAGCTCGACGGTCTCCTGCGGGGCCTCGTTACCGGCTTGCACCGGGATTTCGAAGTAGATTTCGTCCCCCCAGGTCGAAGCCGATGCTTCGATGGGTAGTGCCTCCCAGATCGTCTGGGCGAGATTCGTGTCGTTGAGCACAGCATACGCCGTCACGTCGCCGGCGGTTATCTCGATGCGTTTTGCCATGATCAAGCCTCCTGCAAAAGTTCAGTGTGGTCTAAACGAACTGCCTCAGATGTTCCAGGCCCTTGATGAAGCCTTCTTCCCGTCCCCAGGCCGAATC
>JALGTU010000192.1 GCA_029821195.1 Candidatus Zipacnadia bacterium | reverse complement strand
AGGTGGTCGCTGCTCTTGGCCCGGATTACCGCGGTGATACCCGCGGAGGTGATCTTGTCCAGCGTCTCAATTCTCGTTGCCATGATAGCCAAGCTCCTCTCGATTGAACCGGTTTATCAGTTCGTCAACGTAGTCGTAAGTCGCGACGGCGATGTCGGGTCCGATGGTATGCGCATGGATGACATAGCCGCCCTCTTTGGCGATTGACAGGCAGCGCATCACGTGCTGGCGGACCTCCTCGCGGTCGCCGCGCGGCAGGATGATAGCGTTATCCATTCCACCCACCATGCCCAGCTTATCGCCGTACCTCTCGCGGATGTCCACCACGTCGAGTCCCGCGTTAAACTCCACGGGGTTGAGGCCCTCGAAACCGATATCCACGAACAGGTCAAGCAGCGGGCCGATATTGCCGTCGCTGTGCAGGTAGACCTTGCGCGCGCCTGCCTGCTTGTATGCCTCAATCATATGGCTCCAGGCCGGGGCCAGCATCTCCTCGGCCATCTTCGGCGAGAACATCGGGCCTTTGACGCTAGCCATGTCGTCGAATATCCAGATGCCCGTGTCGTGGAGCTCCCAGCGGCGCAGCTCCTCAACGCCAATCTGGGCGAGGTGCTGGGCCATAAACATAAACAGCTCCGCTGCGAACTGGGGATCGGCGGCCATATCCGTCAGGAGTTGGACGTCACCCCGCACGAACGATGACCGGATGAACGGGCCGCCCGTCTTGGCGAAGATACAGTATCGCTCCTTCAGCGCCGTCATCCGCTCGTCAAGCCGCGCGTAGCGGCTGGCCAAGTCCGCCGGGTCTACATGAATTGTCTGGAGGTCAGATTTCTTCTTGAGTGGCACCTCCAGCGGCTTGTAGAAGGCATCGCCGCTGGCGCGCCTGATGATCTCGCCCCAGCTATTGCGCGTGATAGTGTACTCGGCCGTTTCTTCGAGCACCTCGCGCCGCGTAGGCATCAGGCCCTCGTCGCCAACGCAGATGTCGATATCTATATCGTAGTAGTCTTCAATGTTGACCTCGGGACCGAAACCCTTCTCCCGGCGCCAGATGTCAGCGAATTCCGTTCCGGTGCCAAAGGCACTAAACTTGTCGAACCGGGGCAACCGGTCCGGCGGAGGATTGAAATCCAGTACTGTCATTACCCGTTCTTTGCTGGTCAGGTTAGTCACCAACCTTGGTCGGACCGCATCGCCCCTCCTACTGCATAAGTGGCGTGCGCGTAACCTCGCGTATGGCCTTACCGCTGGATCTTGAAGCGCAGCTTCTCGCCGGCGGCCTTCATTATCCGCTCGGTCTCCTCACGGGTACCCCAGTGGTAGTCGCCCGGGATGGAGTGCTTGATGGCGCTGAAGGCATTCCCGTACTTGAGTGCCTGCTCCCAGTCGCCGAACGTCAGCCAGCCGAATAGACAGCCCGCCGAGAAGGCATCGCCGCCGCCGACGCGGTCAGCATTCTCCAGGTCGTAGGTGATATCCTCGTAGAGCTTGTCGGCGTAGATAATAGAGGTCCAGCCGCCAGTCCAGACGGTATCAATGCGCCGCAGAGTAATCGCGCAGGCGGTCAGGTCGAAGCGCTCCTTAAGCTCGCGGGCAACGTCACCCGGCTCGCCCTGGTGGCCGAAGACCTCATTCGCGTCGTCCTCGGTGGTGATCAGCAGGTCCACGTTCGCCATCATCGGTTCCTGCGCGGCAGCCGCCTCCTCCAGCGTCCACAGCCGCTTGCGGTAGTTGAGGTCGTAGCTGACAAACAGCCCGTTCTTCTTAGCTGCGGCGAGCGCATTCGCGGTGACCTGCGTACAGTTGGGCGATAGCGCGGGCGTGATTCCCGAGGTGTGGAATACCTTGCTGCCCGCGAAGACCTTGTCCCAGTCCACCTCACCGGGCTGGAGGTTGGAGATGGCCGAGTGGGCGCGGTCGTACATCACCGAGTTGGGCCGGGGCGCGCTGCCGACCTCCAGGAAGTAAAGCCCGACGCGCTCGCCCTCGTGCCAGACGATGTGCTGAGTGTCCACCCCCTGCTCGCGGGCCTTGTTGCGCACGAGATAGCCGAGCGGGTTGTTGGGCAGCGCCGAGACCCAGGCCGTCTCCAGTCCGAGCCGCTTGCCGCCGATGGCCACGTTGAACTCGCCGCCGCCGGCGACCGCGTCAAAGCTCTCAGTCTGCTCCAGGCGCTTCTTATCGGGCGGCGTGAGCCGAATCATCGCTTCGCCGAAAGTCACTATGTCGTACATCGTCATCCCTCCTGGCAGTTCTGATCGTCAAAGGCATCATATCGAGGGGTTCTTATTCGCCCAGTCCGGGGAGGAATCCTTCCTGTGCGCGAACAAACCGCCTGGTTCGAGGCGTGCTCTTTCAATTGGCGGGGCCACAATGTATAATACACCCAGTAGGCTTTGCCTGACAGCGGTCCTGGTGAGTGCGTATGAGTGATACCACCTTTGGAGAATCAGTAGCACGTCGGTACGATCAGTGGTATGAGACCCGCTGGGGCGCGTACGCCGACCGCCAGCAGCGGCGGCTTCTCATACGTATGTGCGACCCACAGCCAGGTGAACAGGTCCTTGATGTCGGCTGTGGGACGGGGCGATACCTGCAGTGGCTGCGAAGATTGGGCCTGAGCGTCACCGGAGTTGACTCGTCTGCGGAGATGGTCGCGGCCGCGCGCGAGCGGCTGGCAGGGAGTGGGGAGGAGGCGCGGGTCTTTCTCGCCGACGGCGCGCACCTGCCCTTTGCCGATGACAGCTTCGATCTGGTCGCGGCGATAACCGTCCTGGAGTTCGTCGAGCAGCCGGAGAAGCTCATTACCGAGATGCTGCGGGTCTCACGCAATCGCATCTTCCTGGGTGTGCTCAACCGCTATTCTCCGTACTACCTCCAGCAGCGGCTGCGGCGGGGCCGGATTCTGTCCAAGGCCCGCTTCTACTCCGTGGGTGAACTATTAACACTTGTCCGTGAGGCGGGTAGCCAGGACATTACCTGGTGCACGACGCTCCAGGGGCCGGCGATCGGCCCGCCGGTGCTCCACCACATCAGCCGCCTCCGCGACCACCTACCAGGCCTGTCAAGACTACCCTGGGGGGCGTATATCGGCGTGTGCGTAGACTCGCGTTCGTAGAGAGGTAGGGAGAGGTGGGGCAGTAGCCGATTTACCTCGCGGCGAAGGAATAAGCGCACCACATTAAGAATACTTCAAGTAGCACTCGGGAACGCTAACGTAATTGAGGGAAACGGAGGTTGACTATGGGCGAACTCGCGGAAGAACTGAATCCTGTATTAGAGAAGGCGAAACGGCGCTTGCAGTCAGGTGAAGCATTGAACGAGAGGGCAGTGGAATATGGTGTGGTAATGCCTATTGTGAAAGCGCTCGGTTGGGATCCGGAGAATATGGATGAAATGCGCCCTGAATACGCCGTAGAATCCCGGAGAGTGGATTGGGCTTTCCTCAACGACGGCCAGCCGTGCCTGTTCCTGGAAGAAAAGGCACCGGACCAGAATCTCTCGGCCCATGAGGAGCAACTACTCGACTATGCCTTTAAGCAAGGTATCCCTCTTGCCGTGCTGACCAATGGCGCCGAGTGGTGGTTTTACTTGCCGCTTGAGGAAGGACCCTGGGCAGAGCGAAGATTTCTCACTGTT
>JALGTU010000191.1 GCA_029821195.1 Candidatus Zipacnadia bacterium | reverse complement strand
GCGCTGATTACTGCTGCTCTGGTCGTAGGCACGCGCCTGGCGCTGGAGCGCTATGCCCCGGCCAGCGAGAGCATCGCCGGCGCATACTGGGCGCTGCCCGCGCTGCTGGGCGCTCTGATAGCGCTGGTGGTCGTAGTGCTCGCCGGCGTCGCGAAGAACTGGGCTGCTGCGGACGAATATCGGCGGCCGCTGATGGTAGGACTCGTGGTCAGCATTATTCTGATTGTCGGCGCGACACTGATTGGTACCAAGGTCCTGGGCGATGGATTGCCCGGCGTCGTGGTGGTTATGGCCATAGTTGGCTTTACGCTGATTGCGTGGCTGGCGGTCACCACGCCCAGTACCAACGAAGAGGAGATGGTCTCAGCCTCGCTGGGACAGACGGTATTGATCCTGTTGGTCGCACTCGCCATCGTGGCGGTCAGTTTCAAGCTGCTGCACGGCTTCGGCGAAAGCCTGGCGCTGCTGGGCGGGATTACCTTCGTCGGGCTTATGGCTAACGGGCAGCGCCGCCAATCTGCCACTCTGGCCTCGGCGCTGGTCACCGGAGGGTTCATGGTCGTGCTGCTGCTGGCGATGTACCGGCTGTTTCTGGAGAAAAATGCGCCGGCTCCTGCCCTGGACTTCCAGCAGCACTACAACTACTTTGGCCTGGTCCTCGGGGCAGTGGCGGGCTTCGCTCTGCTGGCGTACGTCCAACGTAACTGCGGGATCGGGCAGGAGGAGTACGATCCGTTCATTGTTCTCGGTAAACTGGTGGAGCGGACCACAATTCTGGGCGTCATTCTGGCGGCGACCCCGCTGCTGATAGTCGTGATATGGGGGGTGAAGGCGCTGAGTGGCTTCCTGGTGGGCCTGGTGGTGGCGGAGGTGATCTGGCTGCTGCTGGTCGGCTTCGTGGCCGGCCAGAAGCGGCAGATTGCCCTGACGGCGGCGCCCCATCTCTACCTGCTCGCTGCCTTCCTGGTGGCAATACAGTTCACGCAGGTAATACTGCCGCTGGCCGAGGGGCCCCGACTCCATCGCGGGATAATCCTTGCCGTTGCTGTGCTGATCGCGTTGATCTGGGCGATAGTGTCGCTGGTCAGAGCCGGGGATGTCACCGAAGGGAGTGAGGGTGTTGAGTAGGCCCAGGATGTACCGACTAGTGGCAGTCGTCGTCAGCCTGGTCGTGGTAGTGGGGGTAGCCCTGTATCTGCTGTCGGGGGAGACCGCGCGCGGTGATGTGGAGGGTGTGGCGGTTTCCGAGGAGCGGGGCACGCCGCTGCCCGGTGCGAAGATCACGCTGGCGAGGGTGAGCCGTTCGGGCGCGACCTTCAAAGCCAAGGCCGACGAGCAGGGCAGGTTTACGTTTGCGCGTGTGCCGACTGGCAACTACCAGATTGCAGCGCACTCCCTGGCACACAAGCAGGAACCTCAGCGAATCAGGGTCGTCGAGGGCCGAACCAATACGCTGCGGCTGGAACTCAGCCCGGTTGATCCCTTCCTGGATCTGTACGTCCACCAGCCCGTCTTCACTCCGAGTGAAGAGGCTGAGGTGCGCTGCCGGGGTTTCGGTCCGGCGGGCAACATCGAGGTGGCGGTATACCGTGTGGACTTCGCCACCGCCGTCGCCGCCCGCCACCGGGGACTGACCCGGGCGCTGAGCCCCTACGGCTCCCTGGAGAGCCTTGACCTGCGGCAAGTTCCGCAGCTTGAGCTGGTAACCAGCGAGGAGCGCCGAATCACCACGCGGGACCTGGAGGGCATCTTTAACGAGCGCATCCGGTTCCCGGAGCTCACGCCCGGCATTTACCTAATTGCCGTCCAGATGGATGAGCTGCGTCGTCTGGAGCTACTCACGATTACCGACCTGGGCATTGTTACCAAGCGCACCCCGGAGTCGGTGCTGGTTTATGCGGTGGAGCTGGAGTCCGGGCAACCCCGTGCGGACGTGGAGGTCAAGGCGACCTGGGGCGGCGATCCCATTGGCAGCGGCCGCACGGACGAGCGGGGACTGCTGGAGATGGCGCTCCCGCAAACTCGCGGCTCGGGCCGGCTTGAGGTCACTGCCCGTCGGGGCGATTCGTTTGCCTCCGTGGATAGCTGGCGCTGGTACAGCCCCGACTACGATGGCTGGCAGGTCTACACCTATACCGATCGGCCGGCGTATCGGCCGGGCCAGACCGTCCATTTCAAGAGCATTATCCGCCAGATTGTCGCTAAGAGCTACCACGTGCCCGAGTACCTCGAGGTGACGGTCAAGGTGCACGACGACAAAGAGAACCTGGTTTACAGCGGTCGGCTCAGGACCAACGAGTATGGCTCTGTGCATGACAAATTCGAACTGACCGACAACGCCTTGCCCGGCCTGTATAGCATCGCCGTGAACGTCGGCGAGGAGACCAGGTATGCGGACTTCGCGGTGATGGAATACCGCAAGCCCGAGTACGAGGTCAAGGTGGAATCCGACCGCAGTCGCTATGTGCGCGGTGATACGATCCAGGTGACGATCGATGCCAACTACTACTACGGCTCGCCGGTCGCGGGCGCTGAGGTGAGATATGAAGTGACGCGCTCCGATTATTGGTTCTTCCCCGAGGAAGAAGAGCTGGGCATGGAACTGTACGACATGTATGCGTACAGCGAAGAGGGAGAGATCATCCTGGAGGGCCAGGGGCAGACCAACAACGCCGGTGAATTGGTCATCGCGATTCCCACCAGCCCGGTAACTGACGAGGAGATAGAGCGCTTTGTCTATGACCAGCGCTACCACATCAGTGCCGAAGTCACCGACCCCAGCCGGCGCTCGGTGAGCGGCTCGCGCAGCGTAGTTGTCACTCAGGGCGAGTATGTAATCAAGGTGCGCTCAACGCCGGGTGTGCTTGGGCCGGATGAAGCGGTGACGGTGAAGGTCACTGCCCGCGACTACGAGGGCGAACCCGTGGCGAAGGCCTCGGGCGACGCCCGGCTGATGATATCAGAGTGGGCCCGGGATACTCAGTCGCTGGAACAGGAAGCCAGTGCCACATGGAGGACCGACGCCGAGGGCATCGCCGAGGTAGTCTTCACGCCCCTGCGCAAGGCCAGCTACCGCGTGCTAGTCGTCGGCGAGGACAGTCGGGGCAACAAGATCCGCGCCGAGGACTGGCTGTGGGTGACTGACGGGCGGTATGCCTCGTTCGCCTATCCCTACGGCGAGCTGGAGCTGAAGGCCGACAAGCCGGTCTACGAAGTGGGCGATGTCGCGCGGATTGTGGTCAACACCGAATTTGCGCCGACTACAGCGCTGCTGACCGTCGAAGGCGAGCGCATCTACCATAAAGAGCTGGTGGAGTTGGCCGGCAAATCCACGATACTGGACGTGCCGGTGCGCGAGGAGTATATCCCCGGTTGCTACGTGGCGCTTGCCTTCGTGCGCGACAAGAAGTTCTTCTCGGAGAATGTCTCCCTGACAATCTCGCGCCGCCTGAAGGCGCTGCAGGTCTCGATCGAGCCGGACCGTGAGGAATACCGGCCGCGGCAACCCGCGAAGTATCTCATCCGGGCCACCGACCCCGACCGCGGCCGAGATTTCGCTGGCGGTCACCGATGAGTCGGTCCACGCTCTGGCTCCCGACCGCGCCGGCGATATTCTCAAGCACTTCTACCCGCGCCGGTACTTGCAGGTGGAGACGAACTTTTCCTTTGCCGAGATTTACCTGAGTGGCGGGGACAAGGCCGGCGCGCACATCCAGACGCGCAAGTACTTCCCGGATACCGCGTTCTGGGCGCCGGCGGTCATCACCGATCGTAACGGCGAAGCAAGCTTTGAGTTTGATATGCCCGACAGCCTGACCACCTGGCGGGGCACCGTGCGGGCGAACACGCTCGACAGCCGCTTCGGCCAATCCATACAGAAGGTGGTATGCAGCAAGCCTTTCCTGGTGCGGCTGGAGGAGCCGCGCTTCTTCACCCAAAAAGACGAGGTCCTA
>JALGTU010000190.1 GCA_029821195.1 Candidatus Zipacnadia bacterium | reverse complement strand
GGGGGAGGTGCTCCCATGCCGGCCATGGCGGCCGTTGATGGCGGGATTGACCCGGATGCCGGCCAGCTTGTGCATCGGCGCGGCCAGCTCGGCGAGGGGGGGATAGAGCACGGGATCGGCGAGGAGCAAGTACTCGCCAGTTGGTGCTGTCCACACCCAGGGCAGTTGCGGTGCGCGCAGCACCGCCAGTAACTCTTCGGGCGGAGACTGCCACTCGGTTGCCGACTGCAGGCTGTCGTCGGATGCCCTTACACTTGCTGTCATCATAGACGCTCCCACCGTTAATCCAACTTAGATTGCTAATATCACGATTATTCTTTCCATTCTTGACCTCCATATACCAGTATAGATACGGGCAATTGTGCCTAACGCTGCGCATGAGCTGCGCGGCGAAGCCGCATCTGCTCCATGCGCTTGTTAGCAATGTCTCCTCTTCGTCGGCATCTGGGTTCCGCCAGACTTGGCAAGCCAGTCACCAATTGGTTCCAGTCTGTGCCGACGCAGACATGGGGACATTGCATGGGGACCACAGCACTGCGCATCTGTCAGCAGCTATCCTCCATTGCGGTCCAGCCTCCGAGCGTCAGCCGTCGGGAGCCGAAGAAGAGCGGCTCCTGCCAGTTACTATCCTTACCGAATGCTCTGACAGCAACAATCCGCCCCAGCCCCGACAAGTCCGACTGAGGGTCGAACCATCTACGTTGGCTCGGGTTCCACAAATGGACTTGCTCGCCGTCGCGCAGGGCGCAGCATTCGTGGTAGATATACGGGTCATCTATCCACCGTGTTGCACGTCCCTGAGATGACCATTCGGCCTGCCATGCCGCACAGTCGTGATGGGAGAATTCCTGGATGAGTTGCACGGACTCAGCATCCATCCCCCTCGCACGGAGGAGCAACGTGGATACGCCGGCGAGGACGCCGCAGTCGAGCCGAGCAGCATGCACCAGCTCACACCAGTGGATGGGCCAACGGCTTGGGCCCCAGGGATATCTGCTGCTGAGCCACGCCGGCGGAGTTCGCGCCCCGAAGATGCCTGAGAACGTCTTGTCCATGGCTGAGGCCCAGGCCCACGCGGTAGCGCAGCATTTGCGCCCGTGGTGTCCAGGGCAGCTCGGGAATTTGAGGTAGGACAGCAAGGACTCAGGCACCATCACGGTAGATCCCCCTTGCAAAAGGCCACGCCATGCTCGCGTCGTACGCTCCGGCGTCGAAGAAGACCAGTCTGTCCCCATGCCGGGCTGTATCCGGTATTCTGACGCTATGCTATGTGCCAGTACATCGGATTCCATGCAGATCCCCCCGTAGATCCTGTCTTCGCCAGCGCCGACCCAGTGCGTATCCACGGACGTGGCTGGCACGTGGAGCAAGCGATGCGGCATCAGGTGCGCCATCGGCAGATCGGCGATGGACGCATCCACAATGGCGCTTCTTGCACCGTCCGGGTCTGTTCGGAGTTCAACAATCGTTGAAAGCAGAGCGTACGCGCCCATGCTCACTGCCTTGCCGGGCTCTATGAGCAGTCGCTGGACGCCGGGCAACGTTGCGCAGATGCGGGACAACAGGTCAGGGAGCATCGGCAGAAAGAGCGCGTCAAAATCGTCTGGGTGCCATCCCCCACCAAAATCCAGGATCAGCGATTCGACGCCCGCGAGCTCCGTCAGCTTCTGGGCCCAATGGACAGCTGCGTTGGCCGCAGTCCACCAAGCGCTGGTGCCCAGTGAATCGCAGGGCAGGTGCAAACTCAACCCTACCGGTTGGGCACCCAGACCACTCAAGGTTTCGACAAGCTCCATGAATGCTCTCGGGTCGTCGAGAGGAACGCCGAATCTGGAGCTAAGCCATGGCGGCCGCAGACGCACCCCGGGAATGATCCCCGTGCATGACACGCCAGCCTTCAGAGCGGCGACAGAATCGAAGAAGACTGTGGAGGGTTGTCCCTGCAGTTGCGACAACCACATGGGGGTAGTGGGACCGTTGACCACTATGCGCTCTGGGGGGAAGCCCAAGCGCTTGGCCCACAGGAACTCGTCAGCGGAGATGACCTCGGCCCACCATCCTCGCCCATTGGCAGCACTCGCCAGTGACTGCTCAGGCAACGTCTTCACACTGAGAGCTGGCGCTATCTCGGGAGGGCCGAGGCCCTGAATACGCTCGGAAATCTCGTCCAGCCGGCGCACCCCGCCGTCGCGCAAAGCGAGACGTCTAGGCGTCCTCGTATTCGCCTTGACTGCGCTGAGGGCCTCCTGCCAACCAGTGGGCACGGGGACGTCGTCAGGGGCCCATCTGGACTGGGGCATGCGACCCCTTTGCGCAACGCGCCGAAGCAGGGCCGGTTGCAGGGATGGGTGCTTGCCGAAGGCAGCGCCCTTCGCTGACCGGCACTCCAACGGAGGAATCGGCAGACCCTGTCTGGCCAGGACCTCTGTGACTACCCGGGCAAACATGCTGGGGCTGCTGGACTGTCGGGGCTGCTTGAGTTGTGCTGCTGCCGCAACTAGCATACCCGGCAGATTTGTTCCACATAGCGTTACGCCGTGTATGTACGCGGGGAATCGCGGATTGAGGTCGAAGAGGTATTCCGCTCCATCGTGCGCGCAGACCGTTTCCAGTTCGCCGTCGCCGGTCCATCCGGTATCTGCAAGGAAGCACGCGAGCCGCTGCAGGACGGCGTTGTCTACCGGCGCTACGCGGGCGGCCCAAGTCTTTCCTGTCTCAGTAAGGATCCTCTTCTCGATGACCATGGCCCCAACAAGCGTGCCGCGATGGGCAGCAAAGGCAATGCACTGCTCGTTGCCATCTACATGCGCCTGAAGGAAGAGGTCATCGCGGCGCCAGTGGACTCCCATTTCGAGCAAACCTGCCCGCACTTCTCGCCACGAACGGGCACGGACGGCGCCGTGGTATCTGCTCTTGACCCAGATGTCCCAGTTGTGCCGACGGCAGAACTCGTGGAGCGTCCATTCTGCCATGGTTGCGGAGATTGATTCAGGCACTTGCAGACCGAGGACAGCGCTAGCTCGCAGCTCTGGCTTGCCTGTGCGCTCAAGAGCCGCGGCGCTGGGCAAGAGAAGGCGCGGATGCGGCCCTGCGGCCTGGGCTAACCAGGCGATCTCAACATCCAGACCGGAAATCCAGAACGTGTCTGAGTCACCGAGAAACTGCAGTACCTGGTCGGCGTAGATCCCCAGGTCTACTTCGTCCCAAGGTCGCCGGAGGTAGATGTCGTCGAATACGTCCGCATGCAGGCCGGTGCTTCGGGCTGAGTAGTCTACGCCCACGATCCGCAGTTCTGGGAAGGCCAAGCGCAGAGAACTGGCAATACCGACGCCAGGAGACGGATCGGGACCACAGTGAATCCCCGAAATGTAGACTTTCATCCGTTCTTCCTTCTGCGGAGGCCGAGGTTCCTCCAGCGGCCTTTCGTTCTCTGGGCCTCCGTAGCGAGAACTCGCAGTTTGCTCACCACGCCGGCGTCCATACCTGCGAACCGGGCCGTGTCAGAGTCGGTGGCACCGTGAGCCAGACCTGCGAGCGCCTTGTCCAGCCTCTCGAAGTCCAGCTGCTCGGCGATCTCGGTGACACAGGAGTGGCCTATGCCACTGAGCGACTGCGAGAACCACACGGGAGAACCAAGCTGTATCCAGTAGGCTAGGTCGAGTATGTCCG
>JALGTU010000189.1 GCA_029821195.1 Candidatus Zipacnadia bacterium | reverse complement strand
CTATTGCCACCCCCCAGGTTTGGACCATCTTTGAAGATAGTCCCATAATTCACAGTTCCACTTTCGGGGGAAATCCGCTGGCCTGTGCCGCCGCTCTAGCAGCCCTGGAGGTGCTCATTGATGAGAATTTGGCCCACAAATGCGCAGAGCGCGGCGAGCAGCTTCTGGCAGGTCTTGGTGAGGCCGCCGCCGACTATCCGGAGATGATCAGCGCTGTGCGCGGCAAGGGCCTGCTGGTGGGCATGGAGTTTACCGACAGCGATCTGGGCGGCTTGACTATAAGCGCTCTGGCCCAGCGGCAGGTGCTCGTCGCCTTCGCGCTCAACGAGCCACGGGTGCTGAGGTTCGAACCACCTGCGATTATCAGCGCCCATCAGGTGGAGCAAGTAATCCAAGCAGTTAGCGAGGCGTTGGCCCAGACCGCGGCTATGCTTGAAATGTAAGGTAGTTGTGGGGAGGTCATGGAGCAGCAGCCCCTGTACTTATTAGACCGCGAATCGCCGGCGGACCGCCGGCGTCGCCAGCAAAGGCAGCAGCAATCTACCTGCTGCAGTTGCCTGCTCGTGGTAATCTCGGCGCTAGTTGCGCTTATTGTGCTGTGGCGGCCGCTGGCTGGTTGGTGGCAGCAGCGATTCGAGGCAGCCCAGGGCCGGCGGATAGTCGCAATGTTCCCCCTCCAGGTGCAGACTGACGCTACTGTCTACCGCCGGCATAATCTGGTGCGTTTTCAGGTCCAGGTAACCAACCCCTACGGAGAGACAGTCAGACTGAAGGAGCCGCCCCAAATTGTAGTGCGACAGGACGAACAGATAGTAATGACCGTCGCGGGTGTGCGCCGACTTACTCCACCGTGGGACGCCGCCCAGCAATCCTATGTGTGCTACTGGCCAATACCGTGGGCAGCTCAGCCCGCCAGATACGTGGCAGAAGCCAAGATCGAGATACTCAATCCCAGTAACTGGCCCTGGCAATTAGACCTGTCGCCCGACGAGGAAAAACCCAGCTACAAACACGGCACCAGCTATTGTATTGCCCGGATGCCCTTCCAGATCACCCGCCAGCCTCCTCCGGACATCTCGCCAGGGCTGTGCGTGGCCACCTGGGAGGCGGATTTCCCTGAAGGCCAAGCAATCAGACGCCCTGATGGTACCACAGCCGACTGGCAGGCGATTCTGGATTGGTGCGAGTTTCTGGGCGCTGATGCTCTGTGGTTCCGCGGAGCGGTGACCCGCCTCGGCTGCACTGATGAAGCTCCCTTCGCCAAGAAAAACCTGGAAGCCATTCCCCACCTGGCGGCGGCTGCTCATCGGCGCGGTCTTCGCTTCGGCGCGTGGGCTGTGGCCTACGCCACTTATCCACGAAAACGCACAGACAACCGCGGGCTTCCTATCTACCAGTGGGGCCAAGATATCTCCCTTAGCACCGGCCAGGTTTCCAATGTCTCTTTCATCTCGCTGTTGGACCCGAAACGGATCACACACCTGGCCGACTTCTTCGAGCAGATGCAAAGAACTCGCGAGGTTGACTTCGTAGGGCTGGACTACCTGCGTAACGAACGCGGCGGCTATGAGATGGCTGACGAGTTCACCTCGCAAATGCCCGTTGATCTGCCCGACAACTGGGCAAACTACAGCCGCACGCAACGCTGGAAGTTTGTGGCCCGCAAGATAAAAAGCGAATGGAACTCCGATGTAGACTTCTACGAGCAGTGGAACTGGTGGCGAGCCCACCTGAATGCCAGCAACGTTGAGCAGATGATCCACAAAAGCGGCTTACGCAAGCCGATCTGGGTCTTTCAACTGGGCTGGATGCACGGCGCGCAGCACGGCCAGGACGCCTTTATGTTCAACGACGCCGGCGTGGCCCTGATTGCGCCCATGCTATATCAGACAGAAAGCTTCCAGCACTTTGACTACCTCATCAAATCGTGGCAGAGGCACATCAAACCTGGTCAGGTGAATCTGGCCGGCGGCGACCAGGTGGATGACTACTGGCACAAGCCAACCGCCAATGCAACTAGAGGATCACGCCAGCCGGCGGCTCCGGAAATCTTGTATCGGCGAATGGTGCGAGCTCACCACGAGATGATCGAGGGCGAGCGCACAGTTGGCGCTTTTTGGCATGATATTTCGCGAGCGGCCGTACAGGGACGGCTTGGCCCCTATCCGGGTCGTGAATGGGCGCTGGCGGGAGCGGCTGCCTTCAGCGATATCCGCCAGTCGTGGGAGGTCTATCCCCTCCGCGTACAATTGTCTGTGCCCGACAGTGCTCCCATTGGCACCATCTGTACTGCCCAGGTGACAATTGAGAACGTCAGCCCAGTACCAGTGCGGAATATCACTATCAAACTGGAAGACACTGAGCACATCACGCCGGTTTCGCAACGACAGCGACAGGTGGCTGAAATTGGACCGGGCGAATCTCATACTGTACCACTGCGCCTGCGCATAACCCAGGCAGATCCCGAACGAGCCAACCGCTATATGGTCGCAGTGCGCCTGGGCTGGGCGCCGGGCGACTACGGGGAGAAGGTTAGGGAAGATTTGCCCAGGACTATCGTAGCAATGAAGTACATCAACGGGACGTGAAGCATCAGAGTTGGGTGCTTTGGTGTAACAAACCCGCCGGAAAGACCGCAAAGCGCTGGTTTTTGCCGATACATTGTCAGTATGAGAAGGAATCTTTTACAGAATAGAAGTCTAATGGCAAGTATCGCTTATTATCCGTAAGTAGGCAACCAAGATATGACATCCATTGAACGCGTAAAAACGACCCTGAACTTTGAGGAACCAGACAAGGTTCCCCTTGGGCACTATGTAATTGACTGCGATATCGCCTCCCAGATTCTGGGACGCAAGACTTTTATCCGCGACAAAGTTGCAACCCAGATAGCTTACTGGGAAGGTCGCCGTGACGATGTCGTCGAGAGCCTGATCCAAGATATTCCTGAGCTGTTCCAAAAGCTAGACATCTATGACATTATCAGTGTTAGTAAAATCGCCCAGGTGCGACCCAGCGATTATCAGCCCGAGGCTCCCAAGCAAATTGACGAAGGTGTCTGGGAGGACAAGGCCGGGCGCGTATACAAAATGTCGTCGACTACCAACGAGATTAGGTGTGTGCACGACCCTGACAGATGGACGCGCGAGTTTAATTTGGCAGATTTTGACATAGACCCCCAGGTGGAACCCGAAGATGAAAGCGTCTACGAAGTCGTGGATGTTATCCAGCCTAAGTTGCCACCGGATAAGTACCTCATTGGCGCGTTTCCGATGGCCTACGAGTTTGTGCTCCTGGGAGGGTATGAGCGGGGGCTGGTTGAGATAGCCGAGCATCCCGAGGTAGTCGCCCGTGCGGTGCAAGCCAGCATTGCTCGGGCCCGCAAACAGCAAAAGCTTTGGCGCAGCCATGGTTGCCACGCGACGATGGATGAGACCGACTTTGGACACACTACCAGCACACTTGTCTCGCCAGCTACCTTCCGACGGCTGTTTTTCCCCGCGCTCAAGTTCAACGTCGATAGCGCTCATGCCCACGGCCTTGACTTCTTTCAGCATAGCTGTGGGGACAACCGTCCGATTCTAGACCAGTTCGTTGAGGCCGGCATTGACTGCGAACAGTCTCTGCAGCCACAGGCGGGCATGGAACCAGCGGTGATCAAGGAGATGACGGGCAATAGTATAGCTGCGTGGGGTGGT
>JALGTU010000188.1 GCA_029821195.1 Candidatus Zipacnadia bacterium | reverse complement strand
TTGTACACTCTCATGCGCTGCGCACCTCTTCGTAGGCTCTTTCGACCGCTGCGAAATTCGCTTCGATGATCGCCTCGGATAGCTTCTCGCCCAACTGCTTGCGGATGGAGGTCTTCGCGCCCGCCAATTCGAGCACGTCGCTGACCCTGGCCAGTGCCCCCAGCATCGGCGTGTTGGGGATATTGCGGCCAATCGTGTCCACCGAGATCTGGCTGGCGTCCACGGTCCACACCTGCGCCGACGGATTGCCCAGCCGCTCGCGGATTTCTGCGGGCGAGTCCGACGTGTTCACGATAATGATGCCGTCTTCGACAATACCTTCGGCCGGATTCTCGCTCTCCAGCAGACTGGGGTCCAGCACGACCACAATCTGCGGGTTAGTAATGCCTGAGCGCAGGCGGATCGGCCCGTCGGAGATCCGCACGTAAGAGCGCATCGGCGCGCCCCGCCGCTCTGCTCCGTACTCGGGGAAGGCCTGCACCTGCCAGCCCTGCTCGGCGGCGGCTACCGCCAGGATATATCCGGCGGTCTTCGCCCCCTGCCCACCCCGTCCGTGCCAACGAACTTCCGTAAGTGTCGCCATCTAGGTCCTCCTTGATCACATCGCGTCCATACTCACTTACCACTAATCTTCTCGAAGCGCCCGCGTCGCCGCCAGATCAAACTCACGCATCCACAGACCGGCGAAGCGCTGCTTGTACCGCGCGGCGATGTCTTTCCGGCGAATAACCAGCATATTCTCGTCATTGCGCTCGTAGGCAGACTTGGTCCAATTGTACGAACCAGTTAGTACAGTCGCGCTGTCTATAATCGCGAACTTGTTGTGCATTATCGCCGAATTGCTGCTGATACGCACCGGCACATCCTGTGCCGCCAGGTAGCGGGACTGCGAGTACTTCTGCTTCACCTGCGACTTATCCAGGTACACGTAAGTCTGCACGCCCCGCTGCTGCGCCCGCACTACTGCTGCCGCCAACTCCGCATCGGTGAAGTAGTACAGTGCGATATGCAGCGTTTCGCTGGCTCCGTCGAGCACCCGGATAATCTCCGCCTGCGGATTGTCAACGCGCGAAAAGAAAACCTCGACGTCCGCCTGCTGGACCTGGCCCGTCGCCGCCACAGCCACCAGCACCACGACAATAAGCCCTGCTACCACCACCAGCGCGCCTCTGCACCGAGACATTGCTCACCCCTCCATTCTAGTCCGCCCGCGCAGCGCCCGGGCCACGGTCACCTGGTCGGCGTAATCCAGGTCGCCCCCGACCGGCAGGCCCAGCGCAATCCGCGTCACCTGCGGCGGCTCGGGAAGCTGGGCGATGAGCTGGCGCAGGTACTCGGCGGTGGCATCACCCTCCACGGTCGGGCTGGTTGCCAGGATTACCTCCCGGGGCTCAACCTGTCGGACGCGCTCCAGCAGGTCACTTACGTACAGGTCCGAGGGCTTGATGTCCGCGACCGGCGACAGCGCCCCGCCCAGAACGTGATAGACCCCCTGATACTCCCCGGACCGCTCCAGGGCCATCAGGTCACTGGCCTGCTCGACTACGCAGATAGCACTGGCGTCCCGATGGGGGTCTTCGCAAATGGGGCACAGCTCCCCCGTGGTGTAGTTATGGCACCGGCTGCACAGGCTTATCTGCGACTTCAGGGCCAGGACCGCCTCACCTAACGCCTCGACCTCATCATCCGGGCGACTAAGCAAAAAAAAGGCCAGGCGCTGGGCGCTCTTGGGGCCGATGCCGGGGAGCTTTTCCAGCTCCTCGACCAGTTTCTGTAGCGGCGCGGCGTACTTCAGCATTTGAGCCAACTCGGCTTGAGATAACCGTCAGAAGATATCAGGCAGGTCAACGCCCATCGCACCCAGGGGCGTGGCGGACATAATCTTCTCGCGCTTGAGCTTGGCGACCTTGGCCAAAGCATCGCGCGTCGCCGCGCAGACCAGATCCTCGAGCAGTTCGATGTCGTCTGGGTCAATAACTCCCGGAGCAATCTTCGTCTCCAGAACCTGCGCATCACCGGTCATGCGGATTGTGACCGCGCCGCCGCCGGATGAGCCCACTATCTCGGCCTGCTGTAGTTCCTCCATGGCCTCAGCGAGGTCCTCCTGAAAGCTGGCTACCTGCTTTTCGATCATTGCCTGGATCGGATTTCTCATTGGTTATTTATTCCTCGTTAATCTCCTGGCTTCCTTCAAAGAGCTGTAACGTTCTCTCGACTACATCGCCGGCTTGATCCGCGCCCGGTTCTTGCCGCACAGGTGCCTCGGCAGCCTGCGTGGGGACAGTCTCGCCCTCCGGTGCCGCCCCCAGCCGGCACTCTATCCCCACGGGCCGTCCAAACAGCACCTTGAGCGCGCTCTCCACGATACCCCGATAGTCGCTGCAGGTCTTGCTGTAGTGAAACTTATGCTTTTCGTCGAAACTCAGAACAATCGTATCCTCCGATACCGCCACCGGCGTCCCGGCGGTGACTATGGGCACCTTGGCGATATTACCCGACCTCTTCAGCTCCGTCGGGAGCGCCGGCCAGTGCGCCTGTACCACTTCCAGCGTCAGCGGCTCGTCAGCAGCGGGCACCGGCAGCACCACCTCCGGCTCTGGCGCGATAGGCTCGGTAGGACGGGCCTCTCGCCTGTCCCCTGCCTCGACCGGCGCGGCAGGCTCAGTAGGACGGGCGTCTCGCCTGTCCTCCGCCTCGACCGGCGCGACGCCTGTCGTACTGCTCTTTGGCGCCAGTTGAGCCAGCATCACCTCCACCAGGAGCGGCTGCTGGCTGGACCACCTCAGCTTCTCCCGGGTCTCGCCCAGGCTATGGATAATCTCCAGAATCTGCGCGCTGCCCAGCGCCTCGGCCTGAGTGCGCCGCTGGGAAAGGTCGGGCTCGTCCAGACTCGCCCAGCCGACCACCTCCGCGCCCATGCTCATCCGCAGCAGATTGCGGAAATACTCGGTCAGGTCCACGACGAACTGCACCAAATCTTTGCCGCCGTTAACCAGCTCGTCCACCGTCCCGAACAGTCCGGGCACATCGCCCTGCGTAATCAGGTCCGCCGTGCGGGCGAGCAGCGACTCTTCGGTTATGCCTAGCACCGTCCGCACCACCGCGATGTCAATCAGTTCCTGCTGCCCCCGGTAGGCAACCACCTGGTCAAGGATACTCTGGGCGTCGCGCATCGCGCCATTAGCGGCGACGGCAATCGCCGTCAGCGCCGCGTCGTCAACCTGCACCGCTTCGTCCGCCGCGATCTCCCGCAGCCGCTCGACTATCAGCCCGATCGGTATCGCCCGGAAGTCAAAGCGCTGGCAGCGCGACATTATCGTCGGGATGATCCGGTGCGGCTCGGTGGTGCACAGAATAAAGTAGCTCTGCGGTGGTGGCTCTTCCAGCGTCTTCAGGAAGGCGTTCGCCGCATCGCGCGTGAGCATGTGCGCCTCGTCGAGGATGTATACCTTATACCGCGATTGCGCCGGTGTATACGCCACCCGCTCGCGCAGCACCCGGATCTCGTCAATGCCCCGGTTGGAGGCGGCGTCAATCTCGATGACGTCCATCGAGCGCCCCTCCTGGATCGCCACGCAGTTACTGCACTCGCCGCAGGGCTGGGGCGTGGGGCCGTGCTCGCAGTTGAGCGCCTTAGCGAGCACGCGGGCGGTGGAGGTCTTCCCGGTCCCCCGCGGGCCGGAGAACAGGTAGCCGTGGACGATCCGCCCCTGGGCGACCGCATTTTGCAGCGTCTGGCTGAC
>JALGTU010000047.1 GCA_029821195.1 Candidatus Zipacnadia bacterium | reverse complement strand
CTGGGCATCGAGCTGTAGCGGTGGGGCTGGGGGAATGTCCTTGTCCTGACCACACTCCTGCTACTGGGGGAGTGACGCTTCTGGCGCGACGACAGACCGGGCAGTCAGGCTGGTCGCGGCAAGGATGCCGCTCCTACGGTCGGATAGATCTCCTCGGTTGCGCCAACGAAAGAGCCTTTTGAGAGACGGACAGCAAGCGGGCGGATGTTCCTGCGGAGCATTCGCCCCCACATTCAACGGTGGCCCCGGGTTAGTTCGGTGTGTCGTCCGTCTCCAGTCGCTCGCGTTGCTTGGCGCTAGGTGGCACATCGCCGTACAGCAGCGGATCGTTTGTCTCAACCATCCAGTTCTCGACGCGCCGGCGCAACTCCGCCGCGACCTCGACATACTGCGAATCCTCAACCAGGTTGTCCTGCTCCCCTGGGTCAGCCGCCAGGTCGTAGAGCTCCTCCTCGGGACGCTGAGTGCCGTAGTACTCTTCGCGCATTTCCTGGCCGGCGGGCCCGGTATAGATGTCCTGGGGCAGATAGACCAAGGGGCGGTCGCCGAAGTTGCGGATATACTTGTACTGATTGGTGCGGATGGCGCGCATGGGGTTGTACTGGTCGTGCCAGGTCATCTCCGCGTAGATATCCTCACGCGGTACATACTCGCTGCCTGCCAACAGCGGCAGGAAGCTGCGGCCGTCCAGCCCGTCCGGCGCGCGTGCGCCGACCAGGTCGAGGAGCGTGGGAAGCAGGTCGCAGTTGGTGAGCAGCTCGTCGCAACGGATGCCGTTCCTGAGGTGGCCCGGCCAGCGCATGACCAGGGCGGTGCGCAGTCCGGGGTCGTAGCAGGTGCCCTTCGCTCGGGGCATAGCCGGCCCGTGGTCGGTAGTGAAGATGAACAGTGTCTTCTCGGCCAGGCCGGTCTCCTCGAGGGCTTCTCGAACTCGGCCCACGCATTCATCTAGCACCCAGATGAGTCCGTGGAAGCCGGCCAGGTCTTCCCGGATGCCGGGCCGATCGGGCAGATAGGGCGGGACCTCGACAGATTCCTCTTCGTCGCGCGGATAGCCGTCGCGGCGATATGGCCGGTGCGGCTCGGTGACACCGGCGGAGACAAAGAAGGGCTGTTGACTTGACTGGCGCGCCTGGTGATGCAGGAAGTCGGTCAACAGCTCGGCAACGCCACGAGCGTCCTGGTGGGTCTGGTCAATGTGCTGGTAGCCGAGGCGGGCCGGCTCGTTGTGCTCGTGCTGATGGCCAAGCAGGTGAGTACTATAGCCGGCAGCGTTAAGGTACATCGGCAAGGTCACTTCCTGGGCGCCGATTTCCCAGCCCAGATGCGCCAGGCCGACCAGGCCGTTGTTGTGGGGGTAGCGACCGGTCATTATGCTACCGCGACTGGGCGAGCACTGGGCGGCGGTGCAGAAATAGTCGGTGAATACCACGCCGTCGTCGGCCACCCCGTCAATTTCGGGCGTGTTTATTGGTGCGCCCAGGCAGCCGATGTGGGTACCCAGATCATGGCAGATTAAGAGCACAATGTTGGGGCGTGAACCCGCGAGGTCAGTTGGCACGGGGTCTTCCTCCTGGTTAATCGCTAGGGCGGATTATTCATGAACGGCTTGTGGGGAACCCGCTTTTTAGGCAAAGAAAGCCGGTTTCCCCCACCCTTCCGGCAAAAACTTTGAAAGTTGCGTAACGCAGTTGATAGTTGAGTCGTGTCGCTGCTGACAACGAACTATGAACTGCCGTCAGTGCCTTTTGAAGCGCACCTAGACGCCTTTCGAAGGCTCATCCCTCTTGTATTCGTGAATACTGCGGGCTAGTCGGAATAGACGAGTAAAAAAATGGCTCACCCCAATTGTTACCAGGGCGAGCCACAGTGAATGCCTCCCGGTAAGCCGCGCTCAGAAGCGGCGGCCTGCCAGCACCCGAGCGCCGTCAATGTCGCCGCCATCGAAGTCGGTGCCAAAGACATACCTCGCTTCGGCGAACCAGGCCGGCTGACCGAACTGATCCGGGCTGCCGAACTCGGTGCCAGCTACCACATGGTAGCCGAGGTCGCTGTCGCTGTTCGCAGCCCAGTCCACGTCGTACCAGCCCACGCCCGCGCCGTAGTAGGTGCCCGGCTTCTCCTGCATCCGCCAGATCCAACTGGCGGAGAGGGACATAACGTCAATGTCGGCGCCGTCCTCGTCGGTGGAGACGTAGTCGAAGCTGACCAGGTAGTCCTTCGAAATATAGTCAGCCCCGAAACCGATGTCGCTGCCGGCGTCGCCCAGGTCATACCAACCGGCGTGGGCGCGCCATGCCTCGGAGGCCTCCTGGTCGTACATCTGGCCGTAGTAGCCCTGGCCGTAGGCCAGGCCGCTCAATAGGAGCACGGCCACCACCATTACTGCAATGCTGAGCTTATACATCTGTCGTTCCCTCCTTCAGACCTTCAGATAGTGTGTGCGGCCTATTGGAAAGGAGTCTCCTTCGCCCCCGTCCGTCCACGAGTGATAGCCTGCCGCCGGGTCGCTGCAGCGCAACCGTACGGCGTGACTTGCCTCAGAAACCGCTGTCAATACTCAAACCCCAGGCGAACTCCGACGCAACGATGCCTGCATCGAGCGATAACCAGGGAGCGGGAAAATAGCGGAGCACGCCATTGATGTCCTCGCCATCGTGTTCGATCTGCACGAGGGCATGCTGGAAAGGAATGAAATCAATCCCCCCGAAGATGCCATCGAGCGGCCCGCCACTGCGCTCCGCGTTGCCGTAGCCGATGTGGGCGTTCATCTCCGGCAGCGGCGAAACGGTGTCTTCCGCTAAGCCCAGGGACTGGCTGAGTACGATGTAGTTGACCCGGTTGACCTGGTCGGATACATCGTAGGTGCCAATAACCATCTTTGGCATCATCGGATTATTGAAGAGGCCGCCGAGATTGGCCTGGTACTTGAAGTTGGCCACCGTTTCGGTGGCGTAAGTGATCTCGGCAGTAGGCTGGCGCACCTTCGTTACCCGCGCCGCCCCGACCTCGAGCGCGGGAGTCAGCCCAATTGTGGCCCCGTAGATTCTGCGGTCATTATCGTCAAGCTTGACCTGGTGCGCGAACCCCGATATCTGCTGGGGAGGTGACATCAAGGCAGTAGGGGTGTACACTAGTCCGGTGAAGCCAAGCCAGGAGGTAGTGGCCTCCAGCTCTGGCGCTTCGACTTGCCAGGGGCCATAGACGAGTCCCTGCGCGGAGCAAGCTGCGATCATTACTAGCACTGCACCAACGGTCAACACAATTACCAGACCATAGCGCATCGTGTTCAGCTCCTCTTGCTACAATATGCTGGATTGGACACCTAACCCAACGTAGAGTATATCCATAACCAATAGACAGGTCAAGTAGTGAATAGTTGCGCTGCCCGGAAAGTTACGAAATAGCTGAGCTTGCCTGGAGGTGGCAGGGGCGGAAGTGGGGAAGAGGCTCACAGCACAGTAGCGTATTCGCGGGGTTGTGCGGTATTGCCGCAGGAGGGCGGAAAATGACCTGGTCGAGTCTGAGAATGGGGCTGATAGTGGTCGCCGTGGGGGCGAGCGTGAGCCTGGTTGAGGCAGTTCAGGTGGGTGCACCCCGTCTCATCGGTGCCGGAGCTACCCACCTCCAGGTGACCTGGGATGGTCAGGGCCAGAATTATCAGGTAGTGGCCACCGCGGCTGATGGGTCGGCAAGCCAGCGCAGCCCGATCGTCAATCGTGGGCCGGTCACGCTGGTGAATCTGAGGCCTGCGGCAAAGTACCTGGTCAGGGTGCAGGCCGTGGCGTTTACGATCCAGCCCTCGACCCAGCCGACGGCAAGCGCGGCGCTGCGCGTGGTGGGAGAAAGCAGGCCGCTGGAGGTTGCTACGCAGCCGTGGCAGAGCCGGGAGTGGTCGGACTTGCGCCTGTGGCCGTCGCGCCACGTTGACTCGTTCCCGGCCGGAGCAACTGATCCCGCGCTGGCGGCCGACGACGGAGAGCTGCTGCTAGTTGAAGTGCATCAGCGCGCCCTGTATGTCTCGCGGGTGGCGGCCGAGAGCCTGCAGGTCATCGCCAAGCAGCAACTGTGTGAGTTTCCGGGGGAGCAGGTGGCCAAACAGGTGGATGCCGCCGTCATCAAGAAGGTGCTGTGGGTTACCTGGATCAGCCAGGCCCCGGGCACGGCAAGCGCTACGAACGGCGTGCAGATGCTGGTCAGCTACGACCTGCAAACCGGCGCGATTAGCTCGCCGACGGAGCTGCACCCGGCCCTGAAGTGCGGGCTGACTACGTTCAATGGGCGTCTGTGGCTGCTGTGGCAGGCCCCGGCTTCGTTGGATACCGTCCGGCTGGCGCGTTATGACCCGAGCATCGGTCTGCAGGAGCCGTGGGAATGGTCGGTTGAACGGGCCACGTGGGCGGCAGCAGCCTATTCCTGGTAGGGGTGAAGTCAGCGGTCCCGGTACAGTCGCCCGCCGTGGGCCCGATAACGAATCGCGCCATCCCCCGGCTCCCGTCGGCACCTGGGCCGCTGAGCAGCGGTATGTACCAGCTCTGGGCGGCCAAGTTCAACGGCCGGCGTTTCTATGAATCGCGGATGCTGCGCGGGGCGGGCAACTACTCGGGGCTCAGCAGTGCGGCGCTCGATAGCGCCATCGTTGTAGCTTACGCCAATCAGCTCCGCGCCGCCGCCGACACCCCGGCAGGCTCGGACATTGACATCACCCTCACGGCGGGCAGCGCCGGGCGGGTGGCCTCCAGCTCGTATGTTCACGACGGGACCTACAACATCACCCCGGATGCGGCGCGGGTCGGTGATGCGGTCTTCGTGGCGTATAATAAGTGGTCGGGTAGTCCCGAGGAGTCCTCGAAGTCAATCAACTACGGCACCTTCATCGGCAAGATCGAGCTGAAGTTCTAGCCCGGATTGTTCATGAACGGCTTGTGGGAAACCCGCTTTTTAGGCAAAAAAAGCTGGTTTCCCACACCCTTCCGGCAAAAACTTTGAAAGTTGACTAACGCCGTGGATAGCTGCATCGTGTCGCTGCTCACAACGAGCTGTGAACTGCTGCCATGCCTTTTGAGGACCACCTGCACGTCTTTCGAAGGCTTATCCCTTTTATCTTCGTGAATAATGCAGGCTAGGGTGAGTTGGCCTCTCGTTTGGTGGCAGGCGGTTGCGTGCGTCCGCTGTTCACAAATCCTCTGCCGGTTGGGGCTGATACTGCGAAGTGGCGTTGGCCTTGCGGCGCATCACGTCGAGACTGATGAACTCGCAGCTGCGGCACAGGGGCAGTTCGGCGAAGTCCAGCCGGCAGTGCTGGTGGCGTAGCTCGTTGAGCCGGTCGTTGTGCCACCAGAAGTCGGTTATGTCGCCGGCGGTGATTTTGCCCAACGCCAGATCGCCGTTGATGTCAGTGCAGCAGGGCGTCACCGTCAGATCGGAGAGTATCACCAGGTAGGACCACAAAGCGGGGCAGGGGCGCAGCTCGTCATCGGCCGAAAGCTCGGTGAACGAGAGGCCCTCAACCCCCTGGTATTCCCGGATCGCCTGGACGCGCAGCTCATCCGCCACGGGCTGCCACAGGTCCACAAACTGGCGCATCTGGTCGCGGGTCGGCTCCATGAGGATGCTCTGGATCACCCCGCGCGGCTTGGGCACCTGCATTTGGTCTCTAATCTGGAAGAAGCCACGGGTATTGCCGGCGACCTGCTCATAGTCGGCTCCGCGTCGCACCGCTTCGAAGGTCTCCGCGTCGGCGCCGTCAATGGAAATGACCAGCTCGTCCAGACCGGCGGCAATCAACTCGCGGCTGGCCGCCTCGTCAAGCAGCACGGCATTGGTGTTGATCTCCACGCTAGGGATGCCGATTTGCTTGGCATAGCGGATCATCGGGATCAGATCGCGGTGCAGTAGCGGCTCGCCGAGCAGGAATAGGCGGATTCGTGAGACGCCCGCGGCTGCAACCTTCTGGGCGATCTCCTGGAACTCCTCGAGGGTTATATGGCGCAGCGGGCGGGTCATCGCCTCGCGTGGGCACATAATGCAGTTGAGATTGCAGGTGTTGTTGATCTCGACTTGCACCCAATCGGGCGGCGGGATTGGCCGCACCCGGTGCCGCCAGGCACGAAGCCGTTCCCGGAATCGAATCACCAGGCCCTTGGGCATAGCTAATGCTGTTCCTCATTGGGCGGACTGTGCCTATTCAAAGTAGCCGCGGCCATCTTCCTAACCTGGCGCAAGATGCCGGTGCGGCGCTCCGCGTACCATAGTACGGGAAGTACCAAGGCCGAGAAAAACAGCATGCGCAGGGGCATACGCACCCAGATGCTGGGCTCTGGTCCCAGCAGCGATGTAGTGGTCATCCCGGAACTTTTGAGGGCAATTATCACCCAAAGTAGGGGCAAGTAGCAAACCGCTAGCTCTGCCCACAGGCGCCAGCGCGGGCGATAATAACGCCCCAGGACAATGTACAGGGTCAGCACGCTGGCCACAGCATAGCCGGAGCCGGCCGCCTTAGCGATACTTGCCAAGCTGGGCTTAGTGGCTAGTACCAGCACCGTCCCCGTGGCGACGACAAGCGCGCCTACGAGCTTATTGAATATGACGATCTTTTCCTCATTGAGTGCTATGAGCAAGCCATTGGCCGCCACGGGCAGGGCCAAGAATACTGCGGACATCGCCAAGACTTGCGCCGCGTATATCGCCGGTGAGAACCTGGGGATGAGCACGTGGACCACATTGGGAATGATTATGAACAGGAAGCCGGCGAGAACGGGCATAATCAGCCCGGCGGCGAGCGTCGGGCGCACGACGTAGTCGCGCAACGTCTCCAGGCGGCTATCAGCGCTGTAGCGTTCCCAGATACGCGGCATCAACACAAAGCCACCGGCCTCGGGAATGCGGTACAGGTAGGCGGCGATCTGCATGGCCATGCTGTAAAGTCCCCAGCGATACTGGTCATAGTACCTGAGCAGCAGGACGCCGTCCACGGTCCGCAGCAGGAGATCGGCGAATACTATCGCGGAAATCGGCAACCCCACCTTGATCAGTCGAACAACCGTCGCCCGGTCAAGTCGGAAACGAATGCCAATCTTCGTGGCGAAGTGCAGATAGAGCAGTGTCAGTAACGTACCAGCCAGCCAACCCCACATCACTCCCGAGAGGCCATAGAATATCGCGCCGGCCAGCATCAGCACGAACTGGCCGACGCTGGTGACGACCGTGGCGAGAGCCAGGACGCTGTAGGTCCCCCATGCGCGCAGCACCGTTCGGTACAGCGTGGTGGTTTGTCCGGCCAGGATGATTCCAGATCCGATGGCCAGGGTGATGCGCGTGGGTCGGCCCACATCGGCGACCAGCAGCGCCCAGACCAGCATGCCCATAGAGGCAAGCGTGGCCAGCATCAGCACGGCGGTCGAGCCAACGTCTTCAATGCGCACCACGTCGTCGTGGTCGTTGCGGCCTAGGGCACCGGGCAGTTCCTTACTCAGTCCGTGCAGGCTGCCCAGGTGGGCGTTGGACAGGTATCGCTCGAATAGGCTGACCGTCTGCATCAGCCCGCGCGCCGTCGGGCCAATAATCCTCATGACAACTATGCCGCGCACAACCCCCAACAGCATATTGGAGTAAGAGCTGCCCAGCACCATCGCCAGCCCAGCAGTCACGGACTGACGGCGGCGGGCCGGTCTTTGCGGGGAATTGTGAGCGTCGTTCTCGGTCATTTACTGCCTATCCTAAGCTGGTCAATTGGGCAGTTGTATCCGTGGGTGAGCAACTATAACAGTGCGCGCGGTGGCTCGCCTTGGCCTGGTCTGTCTGGCTGCAAGAAGCGGACTGGGCCAGGCCGGCAGCGTGGTTCCCCCTGGTGGCCGGCATAGATGCGACGCTTGCGCGGGAAACGGTGACTAGCTGCCGGCGGGTGGGGAAGAGACCGCCAAGGGCGCAGTTCAGCCGGTAACCGTGAGGCTCTCTACTATCTTGGCCAGGCAGATTATCCCCTCGGCGGTAGCGTCCACCACATCAGCAGTTATATCCGTACCCATGCAGCCTTTGAGCCAGGTGCCGTTGTCAAGCTGGCTGGCCAGCAGGCCAGCGCCCACCTCCTGCAGGATCCGTTCGTAGTTGGCGTTGGCGGTCGCACGGAAGCCGATAGCAGCTGCCCAGCCCAAAAACGCGCTTTTATCGCTGGTGTAACGATCTGATGCGCAACTGTCAGCAAATTGCAGGTACTGGTGCCCGCCCTCCAGGTAGGCCGGCTCACCGGTGGCCTCGTGCAACAGGATAAGAAAGCCAGCGGCCAGGGCCGGCACATGGTACCACTGCTGGGGACGACTGATGTGAACAGCAAAGGATGGTGCCAGCTCTTCATCAAACTCGGTAAGCGTCTGGTCGCCCTGCTCAACGAGAAAGTACAGCCGCGCGGCGGCCCCGCCCGGCTGGTTATCCCACAGCCACAGCAGGAATCGGCCGGCGGCCTCGGCAGCTTCGATCTGTCCGCCGTACAGGCACGCTAGGCCGGCAGTAGCTGTAGACAGGGCGTCTTGGCGATCATTGAGCCCCGCCTCCGGCCCAGCCGTCAAAAAGCCGCCCGTTTGCGGATGCTGGAGAGTGAGCAGGAACTCCAGCGCCGGTATTGATGTGCCGAAATGCCCGAGAGAGTGCTCGCCGCAGATGAGCCAGGAATTCGCCCAGGAATAGAACTCCCGGTGCAGCGCGGGCCGGGGGAAGTGGCCGGCGAAGTCGCCCTCTTCGTCCAGGCTATTTTCCTGAATCCATAGCGACAGCGCCGCCGCCCGATCAATCTGGCCCATGGCTGCATAGGCCAAAGGCACCTTGTGGTAGGTGGCGAGCCCGTGTTCTAACGGGTGCATCCCGCCGTCGTCGGCTTGTTGTGACATCAGCCACTTGGTGGCCTGAATCATGGCGTGGCGAAAGTTCCTGGTATCCATATACGATGACCCCGTCTGGTAGTTCGATGGCGATGAAGACCAACCGGTGCGGCGAACCAACCATCGTTACACGCTATCCAGAATACCTCGGCTGGCCATATATGTCAACAGCAAGCATCAATGCCGACCCGATTGACCTGCGTGTGTGTACCACTCTGGGGATGATTCCTCGGCAGCGTGATCAATAGCCTGGAGGCAGGTAAGGGCCCGGGCTGGCAGGAATACCTCTGTTATGAAAAGCGCCCGCGATCTGGCGTCCACCGCGCCTTACCATAAGCAACTGCAAGAGTTTGACCTGCGGGAGATTGACGCCGAAGACCGCCACAGCCTGTTTCATCGCAAATATATGGCCCGGCTTACAAGCATTATCCAGGCCATCGAGCAGAGCGTGCCACCGGGCTCGCTAGTGCTGGAAGTTGGCTGTTCCCAAGCTAATGCCAGCCTGCTGCTGGCCGAAGCGGGCTACCGCACCATCGGCCTGGATATCCGCCCCGCTGCCCTCCAGTATGCTCGCAGTAAGTATGAGCGCGGCGAATTCCACTGCGTTACCGGTTCCGCCCAAAGCCTGCCGTTTGCTCCCGAGAGCCTCGACGCGGTCATCCTGGGTGAGCTTCTGGAGCACTGTGCCGATCCGGTCGGGATCCTCCAAGAATCTGCCCGGCCGCTGAAGAGTGGCGGCCTGCTGGTCGTCACCACGCCCAACGGAGGCTACATCGCCAGCCGCGATGCAGCGTATGATCCGGCAGTCGCCGGGAGCGCGGAACTGGCTAAGTCCCAGTTCGGACCGGGCGGTGAAGACCACCTGTTTGCCTTCACTCTCGCCAGTCTGCGCCAGGTATTCGCTGCGGCTGGACTGGAGCTGGTCCACGCCGGCTATGCTGGCAGCGTCGTCTGCTCGGATCGGCTGGGCACACTCAAGCGGATATTTTCCCCCCAGGGGCTGGCTGCGCTCAGTCGCCTGGTCAACCGAATCCCCGGGCTGAACCGCCTGCTGTCGTATACGCTCTTCGCAGTGGGGCGGAAGGGAACGGCACAGAACGAGTGATAACAGCGAAGGTACAGGACAGTTGCCTAGTCCACCTTGTCGGGATGCCAGCCGTTCTGAGGGAGGTGCAGCGCGGCGTCAAGCGTCAGGAGCTGCGGCGTGCCGGGGCCGTGCATCTGGGAGAGGAGCGCAGGCTCCAGCCCCCGCCGGCGCAGGCGGCGGATAATCAGGGGGAGAGCGCGAACGCTGTTGAGGTCGCCGCCGTGCATGAGGATGATCGAGCCGGGGTGGACATTGGTCAGGCAGCGCTGAACAATGTCACTGACCGGCGGATTGCCCCAGTCGGCGGCGTTGTGCGTCCAGAGTACGATGGTCTGCGCGTGGGCCTGGATGTATCGCAGGACCGGTTTGGTGTACCGGCCTCCGGGAGGGCGCAGGTAGCGCATCACCTGCCCGGTCAGCCGGCCCACCACCACCTGGCAGGCGTCCAGCGTCGGCGCAATCTCCTCGGGCGGTAGGTCCGAAAGGCGTTCGTTGTTGTAGGAGTGATTGCCGATCAGATGACCGGCCCGCGCAATGTCCCGCACGAGCTGCGGGTACTGCTCCGCCTTCTCGCCCACCACGAAAAAGTTGGCGACCGCGCGCTCCTGAGCCAGCACCTGCAGAACGAGTGGGGTGAGCAGAGGGCAAGGGCCGTCATCAATAGTTATGGCCACCAGCGGCCGCCGGCGATCGCCGTGCCGCATAACCCGGATGGGCGGCTCTTCGCCTCCCAACTCGGCTCTGCTGGTCTGACGGCTCAGCGCCTGCTGCCACTGGGTACCGTAACCGATCCGTGGCTGGGTGTAGGCGGTGGCTGGCAGCGGAGTGAGTGAGGCGTCGCGGGCCGGATTGTCCGGGGCATAGTCCAGGACCAGTGGGTCGTAGCGGACTACTCCCAGGGCGCGTACCAGCTCTGAATCTGCCTTTCCTGAACCGCTGACCAGGCGGTAGGTCTGCCGATCTGTCCCCACTGAGAAGACCGGCCGGTGGCTCTGGCCGCCGGCATTGGCCTCGCTGGGGACGACCGACCAGATGTCCAGATGCCCAATGGCTGGATCGGTCGAGAAGACGGCGTCGAGCGCCGCCGCCGCGTCCGCCTCGATCTCGCTGAGCCGGATCTGGCCGGTCAACTGGTGGCCAGCCTGGAACTTGACCAGCGCCGCCTTCCGGCCCTCTACCTCGCCCACCGCGATACGCAGCACGCGCTGGTTGAGGGCCACCTTGGCCAGTTTGTCGGCGATCAGGGCCTCTGCTACGGGGGAGAATCCCTTCAGGACCTGGGCATCCTTGCCCTCCAGTGGCTCGAGCAGCGCCGCCGGAGGTGCGCCGGCATGCGCTTGAATGTGCGAGGGTCGTGGGGGCGATGCGGGCGAAACCGAGCCGGCAGACTGCGCCACAGAGGCAGTCGCGGCCAGGGCTGCTGTTATCAAGCAGGCAAGCAGATGCCTCATCAGTTACTCCGGTGGTGCATCATGGCGAATAGTCGGGGCAGAGTCGAGAAATGGTGCCGGTAGAAATGTAAGGTGCTAACATATCGTCGAGGATTATAGCCTAACTGGGGTGCTGAGTCCAGTAGGCAGGCGGGTAAGATGGAATCAGGATACAGGACAGAGGAGTCAGGGGAACGGCAGGCAACGACGGACAACGGCAGGTAGAAGCAACAGAGGCCCGGGCGCCCCCGGGCCTCCGCAATTCGCGCGAGATGGGATTACGGCGCTTACCAGTCCACGTCAATGTCAACTATCAAGTGGGCCACTTCGTCGCCGAGGATGCGCGAGACGCGCAGCACGATGTAGGACTCGCCGTCCTCTTTGGCCTCCTCCAGCGCTTTCTCCCAGTCGTCGAGACTCGCGACCGGGGTGCGGTCTACCTTGCTGACGACATCGCCGACCATCAGACTGCCAGCGGCCGGGCCGCCGCGATTCACCTTGGCGACCACCACGCCGGCAAGGTTCTTATCGTCGAATTTCCGCTTGTCCTGGGCAGTAATGCTGCGCACCGTTACGCCCAGCGCGCCGCTGGGTTTCTCGGGCTTGATCTCCTCGGGCTCCTCAGGCTCGGGGCGGCCCGCGTACTTCCCGGGCATCTCGCCCAGTTTCACCTCCACGGTCGCTTCCTTCTTATCGCGGATGACCTGGAGCGTGACCGTCGCGCCCGGAGGCGCGTTGCCAATCGCTTGCTGCAAGTCCCAGGTCTTGTTGACCGGCTTGCCGTTGACTGCCACGATTACGTCCTCGACGCGTAGGTCGCTGTCGGCGGCGGGAGCATCTTCGTGAATGGCTGTGACCAGCGCGCCGTGATCAACGCCGTAAAAGTCTTTGGTGTTCGGGGTCAGGTCCTCAATGCCGATCCCCAGCCAGCCGCGCTTGACTACCCCCTCACTGATAAGCTGCGGGACAATGTTCTTGGCAGTATCGGCGGGAATAGCGAAGCCGATGCCGATATTGCCTCCCATCATGCCGCTTGCGGCAATGGCAACATTTATGCCCACCACCTCGCCGCGCAGGTTGACCAGCGGGCCGCCGCTGTTACCGCGATTGATGGCCGCGTCGGTCTGGATGAGATCGCCCAGGCGGATGTAGGGGCTGTGGGGATCGTTGAGAATTCGGCCCTTGGCGGAGATCACGCCGACGGTTACCGTCTGGTCCCAGCCCAGCGGGCTGCCCACCGCCACCACCCATTGGCCAACCCGGGCATCTGCGGAACTGCCCAGTTGAAGTGTCGGCAGCTTGCGGGGCGCGTCAATCTTGAGCACCGCCAGATCGGTCTTCGGGTCAACACCCACCACCTCCGCCTCATAGTCCTGCTCGTCGCTTTTCTTGTCGAAGAGGCGAACCTTGATGTCAGAGGCGTCTTTGATCACGTGGTTGTTGGTGACAATGTAGCCATCTTCGCTGTAGATCCACCCCGACCCGAGCGAGTGGGCCATCGGGGGGGGCTCTTCGTCCTGCTTGTCCTTGTCTTGGTCTTGGCGGAAGGGGAACCGGAACTCGTCGTCGGGCCCTTGGCCGAAGGGCCAGGGGAACTTGTCGAAGAAGTCCTTCAAATCCAGCTCCCGCGACGGCACCGCCCGCTCCGCACTGATATTGACCACGGCCGGCCGCACCCTATCGGCAACGCCAATGAACCCCTCCTCGAGATCAGCAAGCCCCTGAGCGGCAGCCGGCGGCGTGACCTGCTGCTGAGCTGGCGGGCTGTAGATCACCACCGCGGCGACCGCGAAACCGATCAGCATGCTCAGCAGGATAATGATAATGTGGGAATGGCGGTGCCCCAATAGACTGGTCTTAGCCATTTGTAGTACTCTCCTCGCAGTTGGGAATGACATACCAGATGGTTCCTTCCATGAATCGGCAACATCTATGCCCATTGGACGTAGATTGGCGACAAATTGTTCGCCGCGCAGGCCGCCTCAACCTCCGTGGGCTGACCCGAAGGCCTCCTCGATGCTGCCTCGACAGTGTGAGCCCTGACCTAATAATCCATTTCGCCTTTCCCGAGTCTTTACCTCCCCCCATTCCACCTCGCACGGTCGGGCACTGACGAGGCCGGGGAGGAACACCGGCAGGACACGGGGAATGCGTAAATGTGGAGTAATCCTGTCATGTTTACGCTGGTAAGCTTGAAGTCCAGGAGGAGAGGCAACTATGCCACCAGTAGAATACCGGGGAATGAAATGCCGGCGAGTAGGTCCGACCACGCTCTGGGCCTCGGAAGTCGGCCTGGGTATGTGGAAGTACGGGGATCCGTCGTATGACGGCTCGCGCATCGGCGAGCACGAAGCCTTCGAGGTGTTAGACCGGGCGCTGGAGCTGGGTGTGTTCTTCTGGGATACCGCCAATTCGTACAACATGGGCTCGGGCAACTCCGAGCGGCTGCTGGGTCGCTACTTCAACTCCCGGCCTCGGTCGGTGCGGGAGCAGGTCGTCGTGGCCACCAAAGTATCCAACTCGGTCCGCGAGGAGCACCAACTCGAAGCCGACTTCACACCCAACCAAAGCGGCTGCTCGCGCCTGTACGTAATGAATATGGTGCACGCCTGCCTCCGCCGCCTGCAGACTGACCACATTGACATCCTGTACCTGCATACGCCCTACGGCGGGGAGAACTTCGCCGAGATTGCGCCGGAGGCCGCCGAGCGCGAGATACTCCTGGATGAGACCTGGTCGGCGATGGATGACCTGGTCACCCAGGGCAAGGTCCGCTACCTGGCCGTCTCGAACCACGATACCGGGCAGATTCAGGAAGTCCGGGACGCTCTGGCGCGCGTGGGCAAGGATGGCTCGCGCCGGATTATTGCCGTGCAGAATCGCTACAATATGCTGGAGCGCGACAAGGTCGCCGGCCGTTCGGGCCGCGGCACCGAGGCTGAGTTCCTCGACTATTGCCGGGACAACCGCATCGGGATCGTCCCCTACTTCCCCCTGGCCAGTGGCGCGCTCACCGGCCGCTACCGCCGAGATAACCTCGATCAGGTCGAAGGCAGGATCACCACCGAGGGCACCGCCGATCAGTTCCTGACCGACCGCAACCTGGACATAATCGAGCAACTGGCGGCGCTCGCTGAGCAGATGGGCGTTAGCATGGCACAACTGGCTATCGCCTGGCTGCTGAGCCGCGAGGGGGTCTGCTCGGTAATTGCCGGAGTGACCAAGCTGGAACACCTGGAAGAGAACGCCAAGGCTCCGGATGTCCAGCTCAGCGAGAGCGACCTGGCCGCGATTGAGGGGATTGTGGGAGGATAGTGGCTAGTCGACAGTGGCTAGTGGATAGTGAACGGCAGAGGCAGACGACTGGGAAGAGCAGGTGGAGCAGGTACTGTCGTCCGATGGTAGGAGCGACATTCTTGTCGCGACCGAGGACGGCCCTTCGACAGGCTCTACACTTCGGTTCGCCAGTGCTTGGCGAGCAGCGCGGCAAAATAGCCTGCGCCGAAGCCGTTGTCAATGTTGACGACGACCACCCCGCTGGCGCAACTGTTGAGCATCCCCAGCAGAGCCGTAATGCCCCCAAAGCTGGCTCCGTAGCCGACACTGGTTGGTACGGCGATTACCGGCGCGCTGACCAGCCCGCCGACTACGCTGGGCAGTGCCCCCTCCATGCCGGCCACTACCACGATCACCGCAGCCTGCTCGAGCATCTCGCGGTGCGCCAGCAGCCGGTGCAGGCCGGCTACACCCACGTCGTAAAGCGACTGCACCGGGCAGCCGGCGGCGGCGGCGGTGACGCGGGCTTCTTCGGCGACTGGAATATCCGAGGTGCCCGCGCTCACTACCAGTACCGCTCCGCATGTCGGCCGGGCCGGCTCGGGTTCGCCCACCTGGACGAGGCGGGCGGCTTCGTGATAGGTCGCTTGCGGAGCTACCGCGCGTACGGCCTGGTAGACCTCGGTGTCAGCGTGAGTGGCCAGGATTACCGTAGCGCGTACGCGCATAGCCGCCACGATTTCCCTGACCTGCTCGGCGGTCTTGCCCGGGCAGAAGATCACCTCAGGGAAGCCGGTGCGCAGGGCGCGGTGGTGATCCACCTTGGCGAAGCCGAGGTCCTCAAAGGGCAGGGCGCGAAGCTGCGCCAGCGCTGCCTCGCAGTCAACTTCGCCCGCCGCGACCTGCTTGAGTAATTCTCGCAACCGTTGTTCATCCATGAGCAATAGCCTTTATGCTAAAGCGGCAGTGACACCGGCTCGCCGCGTTCGTGCGACAGGCGGGCAGCCTCGGCGATCTCGACGTTGCGCAAGCCCTCGGTCCCGGGAATAGTCGGCTCGGCGTCGCTGCGGACAGCCTCGACAAACTCCCTTAGTTCCCGGTGGAACGCCTCCTCATACTTGCCGGTGAAGTCCGCCTGATCCACGGTGGTAAGCTCATCGTCGCCCTTGCGCTGGTAGGCTAGATAGTCGTTGCGCCTGTTGAATATCAAGGTGCCTTCGGTGCAGAAGATCCTGCCATCATAGACGCTGGTATAGGACGAGTGACCCTCGAGGAGTTGCGCGACGTGGCCCTGCTCAAACGAAATCATGACCGAAGCAAAGTCCTCGTAGTCAATCACCGTGGGTAAGAACTGTTCCAGACGAGCGAAAACGCTGGCAGCCTCGCCGAGTATGCAACGGATGAAATCAATCTCGTGGGCGCCAATCTCCAGCAGCGGTCCGCCGCACTGGTCGCGGCGCATCCGCCAGGACTGGCGATGCGAGCCGCCCCAGGGGCCGCCTATTCGGGTCACTTGCATCCCGAACGGCTTCCCCAGATTGCCCTGGGCAATGAGCTCCTTTATCCACACGAACGGGAACATGTAGCGCAGGACCTGGCCGATCATCAGCTTCACGCCATTGGCGCTGGCTGCCTCGATCATGCGCTGGGCGTCGGTGACGTTCAGGGCCATCGGCTTTTCACAGAAGATATGTTTGCCCGCCTGGGCCGCGGCAATGGTCAGTTCAGCGTGCAGGTGGTTGGGAGCCGCAACGATCACGGCATGCAGATCGTCGCGGGCGAGCAATTCCGCCAGCGAAGGGATGATTTGCGCGCCAAGTTCCCCGGCTGCTTCGCTGGCACGCTCTTCGTCGGGTTCGCACACAAAAGCTGCCTTGCAGTCGGGCAGTGTATCAACAGTCTGGGCCAGGTGCCGGCCCATTCCTCCGGCACCGATCAGGCCAACCGTCAGCAATTCCTGCTGAGGCATCGTCTTCTCCTATCACTGGCGTCTTGAGAGGGCGGGCACACTGTGCGCAACCCAGGTGCCAGTCCTAACCTCTCAGTGCCTACGCCACTGGTTGGACTGCTGCTGCTGCGACCGCACGCTCGGGAGCTTGTTCCGCACTGGCCTCACGCCGGAACAGGATGTTTACACAGGCATCCCCGGACAGCATCAGCGGCTCCCAGCCATCGGCGACCATATTGCGAATTTGCTCGTTGAAACGCCCTATCGTCGCATTCTTGGGCATCTGCAGAAGCCGGTATTCGTAAGTGGGCATAGCTAAATCTCCTCTCTGAGATTGCCTTGTAGATGGTTCGAGGCGCTGGGACTATTGCGGCTGTTGTCGCGGCACCGTGGCTTGCGCGGCAGACAACCAGGAGAATAACCGCGATCAAAATGATGGTGAGCAGGACGCGGGCATCGCGGCTCAGCCGTTGCTTAGGGCGCCCGTAGACGTACACACGACGGCCCCGTGCGCGCCTCCGCTCCAGCTTCGCGAGCAGCTTAAGCTGGTGCTTGGGTACTTCAGCGCCGCAATGGGGGCATTCGGGCACATTCTCAGTTATCAGATTGCCGCATTGCTCACAGCGCACTTCTGTCTCGCTATCCAAGCCCACTCGCTCCTCTCGCTCTACTCCTCGCTTGCAGAGCATTAGTGACTTCGCTGTGCGCTGGTCAATTCCTCCCTCCCGGCCAGCAAAAAAGCGTCCGAAGCCGCAGGGAAGATGCAGCCGGGCACAGTGGTAACGACTGGTAAGCATGGCGTAAAGCAGCGAGAAACATCGGTCAAGTGCCTAAACGGATAGGACCTTTGCTCCGATAGGAATACTGCACGGGCTGGGAGCAACCCGTGAAGAGGGAAATTCACGTATGGGACAGTCGGCTCTGAAGTACTACGTGACCAGTGAGCGGCCCGGTCAGATCGAGCAACTACGCAACCAAATATCTACGGCTGAAGACGTACCGGCTCTGCTTGCGGCGGCATACGCTGCGGGGTCACCCGCCCAGGCGGATTTGTGGGCCGCCGCGGCTATAGACTACCCCTCGCCCAGCATCTGGTTCCACACGAGGCTGCCGCTGGCTGAGAAACTGCTGGAGCAGCAGGCCGAAGACATCAACCGCCAGGCGGGGCTGACGCGCAGCCAGGACGCCGAACTGCCGGTGATGGTATTCCGGCCGCAGCCGCTCGCCGTCGTGGTCCAGCAGGATGCTGAGCCGGTGGCCGAGGCTCTGGCCCACTACCGCGACTTCGTCATCTTTGCCGACGCGCGCCCCCAGGCACTAGTCCGGGTCGGATCGCTGAGCGGGGACAGTATGCCGCAGTATGACCAGCTAGCCCCCCTGGTGGAACTCGTCGGAGTAAACCTGGGCGTGATTGTGCGTCACTCGGGTAGCCTGGAGACGCTGCGGCTTGTCGCCAGGTACCAAGACCGGTCGGAAGAGCAATTCTTTCAACTCCTGGAGATGGTCCTGGCCGAAGTTCACCTGCGTCAGGAGGAGCTGTCGCTCGTGGCTATCCGTATCAAGGAGGAAAACGGCGCAGCCGCGCCGCCCGCCGACGCAGACTACTGGAAGCAAGTCTGGCTCCTGCTGGAGAGTAACCTGCGGGAGTTGGATGTCCCCTGTCAGGTGCAGACCGGTTACTACATTGTCGCTATGCTGGCGACTAGCCCGCGGGAAGCGATGATTGCAGTGGATCGCCTGAAGATGTACCTGCAGGACCTGAATCAGTCCTACGGCGTCCGGCTGCGCACCCACATTGGTATCAGCAACTGGTGCGCCGGCCGACCGGGTGTGGGGCAACTGCTGTGGGAGGCGCGGCAGGCCATGGAGATGGCTGCTGCGTCAGGAGCAGGAAGCCCGTTTGTCTATGCCTGAGCTATCCTAAGACTCTACGAGCGGGCCCGGTTGGCTTGTGTTAGAGGGCCCGAGCCCTGGCTGCTCGGGCCCTCAACGCTTTCTCTAAGGGCTGCCCGCTAGCGGGTTACCTTCAGGGAAACGTAGCCGACTACCGTGGGCATCGGCTGGACGTCGCCGGAGTTGCTATAGGCGATCAATTCGCCCTGCTGTGCGCCCAGCTCCCTAGCTGCGAGCAGCATCGCCGCCGTCGGCCCGTACCCGCACATCGTGATACCGTAGCGGGCCCGGGCGCGCAGCATTCCCTCCGCATCCAGTTGCTCCATATATCTTACCAGGCGCATATCCTGCTCGCGGGCGAGTTGCGCTGGCTCCTGGTGCGTCATATCGGTGCTGGCAACGATCACAACATCTCGTGGCTGGCAGACTTGGGCCAGAGCTGTCCCGATGTCCTCGGCAATAGCCTGGTCCTGGTCTAGCATCATTATGGGAACGAAGCGCAGTGTCTCGCCGTAGAGGTGCTGTAAGAAAGGTAGCTGCACCTCCAGGCTGTGCTCGTACTCCAACTCCACGGTCCCTTCGCTGAGCGCCGGGCAAGCCGCCAGCAGTGCGGAGGCCAGCTCACTGTCAATCGCCGTTTCGCCCAGTGGCGTGGCCCAGCTACCGGCGGTCTGGATGACAGCAGCGCCCAGGCCAGGGCGATGGGCCGGGCCAATAACGATAACGGTCTCCGGGCGGCCGTCGCGGGCCAGTTCGCAGAAGCCCTGGGCGGCGGTCGGACCTGAATACACATAGCCGGCATGGGGGCTGACCAGACCCACTATCTGCCGGGGACCGGCTTCGTTTACCTCGGGTAGTTTGCCGGGGCCAAGCCGGTGTCGGTAACAGCTCTCAATCTCTTCGCGCAACTGCTGAGCACCGCCGGCGTAGAACTGACCGGCCACTGCTGGTGGGCGCACGTATTCAGCCATCTTCCTTCATCCCCCTGCGCTGGCTTTAGGCGTCTTCAGCCAGCTCTTGCAGTCTGGCTACGGCCTGGGCGACGGGTGCCACCTCTTCGGCAGTGTCCCGCCGCCGCCTCACTTCTACTTCGCCGTTCTCCGCGGTTTTCCTGCCGATCACGATGCTGAGCGGGTAACCAATCAACTCGGCATCCTTGAATTTGACTCCCGGGCGCTCGTCGCGGTCGTCAATCATCACTTCGTAGCCCGCCGCCTCCAGTTGGCTCGCTAGGTCGTCGGCAATCGCCACCAGCTCCTCGTTGTCCGGGTCCAGCAGCAGGATCACTACCCCGAAAGGTGCCACCGTCAAAGGCCACGCTATGCCCTTCTCGTCGTGGTGCTCCTCGACGATCGCCGCCACGCATCGGCTGACGCCGATCCCGTAGCAGCCCATGACCATCGGCCGCTGTTCGCCGTCTTCGCTGGTGTACAATGCGCCGAGGGCCTCGGAATACTTGGTGCCCAGCTTGAAGATGTGCCCCATCTCGATGCCCCGCCGCGTCTGCAACTTGCCGGCCTCACACTGCGGGCAGGGATCACCGGCGGCGGCCTGGCGCAGGTCGGCGTAGCGGCTCACCTCGAAGTCGCGGCCCACATTCACGCCCGTCAGGTGCGCATCGGCTTCGTTCGCGCCGACCACGAAATTGCGCAGGAACTCGATTTCGGGGTCGGCGATAATCTCCACCTCGTCGGGTAGCCCCACCGGGCCGCTGAAGCCGACCGGCGCGCCGGTCAGCCCGAGTATCTCCTCGGCAGTCGCCATGCGCAGCTCCTCCGCGCCGGTCGCGCGCTGGAGCTTGATCTCATTCAGGTCGCGGTCGCCGCGCACCAGCGCCGCCACGAAGCGGTCGTCTACCCGATACAGCAGCGTCTTGATCATCTTCTGGGCGGGCATACCCAGCATCTCGGAAATCGCCTGGATCGTCGTCGCTCCCGGCGTGTCAATCTGCTCGTAAGCCCCGCCGGGGTCCTCCAGCGTATCCGGCTCGCATACGCGGCTGGTGGCGCACTCGGCGTTGGCGGCGTAATCACAACTGTCGCACATAAAGACGGTATCCTCGCCGTTCTCGTTGAGGCACATAAACTCGCGCGTATCGCTGCCACCCATCGAGCCGGCCTCCGCCTGCACCACCAGCGTCGCCAATCCAAGGCGCTCAAAGATGCGCACGTACGCCGCGTACATCGCCTGGTAGGAGCGCTCCAGCCCGGCCTCGTCAATGTCGAAGCTGTAGGCGTCTTTCATCGTGAACTCTTTGACCCGAATGAGACCGCCGCGCGGGCGGATCTCGTCGCGGAACTTAGTCTGAATCTGGTACAGAGTCAGGGGAAGCTGCTTGTAGGAGCTGACATCGCGGGCGACGAGGTCGGTGATGACCTCCTCGTGAGTCGGCCCCAGGCAGAACCAGCGGCCGGTACGGTCCTCGGTGCGCAGCGGCTGGGGCTGGAAGCTGTCCCAGCGGCCGGTGCGCTCCCATAGCTCTTTGGGCTCGAGCACCGCCATAAAGACCTCAATGGCTCCGGCGCGGTTCATCTCCTCGCGGACGACCTGCTCGACCCGGCGCAGCACGCGCAGGCCCAGCGGCAGATAGGTAAAGACGCCGGAGGTCAGCGGGCGGATGAACCCGCCGCGCACCAGCAGCTTATGACTGGGAATTTCGGCTTCCGCCGGCGCCTGTCTCAACGTCGGCGCATAATACTGTGATGCTCGCACGTAGATACCTCCTGAAGGTTCCTTGCCAAAATGCCTGGCTCGCTATTTGGTCGAACCAAGGACTGCTTTCTGCATTTGCGTTTTGTCGCCACTCCATTTTGGACAGGCAATTTCCATCGGGTCAGGATTCACGATAGCGTTTTCTCCAGCCACTTGAACTTGAACTTCGTACCTGCCAAGTCCCCACTTGTTTGGTATTCCTAGCGGGGTTTTCATTGTCACGAATTCTATTTCCGGGTCTGTTTGCTCGTCGGGGCGGAGGATCTGGGCTAGATTGCAGTACGCACCGGTCCGCGGCGGAATGTGCTCAAGCCACGGGTTGCACTCGTGGTACAGCCACGACAAGTACATCGGGATGAATTGCTCATCAGCCCAATTGTGAGAGTCAAACGGCTTGACGCTGTGCAGTACGACTTGTACGTTCCTTGCGCTCGTGTGGCCCGAGTTGTGTACGTAAAGACGCACGAAATACGCCTCTCTCGAGACATTGTTGCTGGTAACCGCTCCTTTTTGAAAATCGTAGCTGACCTTCAGCTTTGGCTTGCGAAGCCATCTCCAGAACTGCTCCCCAAACAATGCCACTACCACGGCTAAGAAAGTCACCACACCAAGCACAAGGGTGTAGTCCGCGAGCCGTGCTGTGACTTGCATCATTTCGTCGCCTTGCATTTTGGCCATTCCCTAGGTCTCGGCGCAGCTGTGTTACCCACGGTCCGCCTGCTTAGCTGCGCGAAGTGAGAACTTCAATCTCTTCCAAAGGCTTTGGTGCCGCTTCCGCCATCTTCACTCGCTTGACCAGCTCCCCCCCGCCGGAAGATGACGGCGTAGTCGCCGCCGCAGGCCAGGCCGATGTCGGCCTCCCTCGCCTCGCCCAGGCCGTTGACCTCGCAGCTCCTCGGCGCATTCGCCCCTAATAATACCTGCCTGTGGGCAAAGAGACAAGTGCCCGTGGAGTTAGAGGTGAGGAGAGAAGTGCGGTGCTCCTGCCGAAGGATTGCCCTGGCACAGTTCCAACCCAGGGAGACTACTGCACAAGGTACTTGAGAGCCGCTTGCTATAACCAGTTGTGGAAAGAGTAGCGGGAGGAGTTGCGGATATGTCGGGGCATACACCTGCGCCAAAGCTACGGTGTACACGAGGGTGCCCGTCCTACGGCGGTGGCTCCAGCGCCCGCATTTCGGC
>JALGTU010000187.1 GCA_029821195.1 Candidatus Zipacnadia bacterium | reverse complement strand
GCCTGATTCCCCTCCATTGGCTTTACTTGGGGCATTATAGTCCTCCTTGGTACAGTTAGCAGAACTGGACCTGCAAATCAATGCAGAGCACGCGATTGCTCCATACTCGTTGTTACTCCTCGACTACCTGCGGCACCACCAGCGGCGCATTGGCATAGAACTGCGCCCAGACCATCGCGAACCAGCGCTCGGCGTGGGCGTGGAGGCCGTATTCGCTGAAATGCAGCATATCATACCGGTACAGCGGCCCCAGCATATCGTCCGTGTACGGGCCCTCCAAGGCCACACCATCGCGCCACAGCATCTGCTGCCCGATCAGCGAATTGGGTGATGCCTGCGGATTGTCGGGCACCATTGAGACCCCCGCTACCACCCACGGTGGGCACCAGCCTGCATCCGCCGGCAGTCGCTCGATAGTCGTGCGCAGGTTGTCATAGTACTCCTGTGGAGGGGTGCCGGAGTTAGTATCCGACTCGCCCTGGTGCCAGAGCAGCCCCCGCGCCCCGTTCACTCCCAGTTCTTTGAGGACACTCACAAGCAGACCGTATCCTTCGCTGCCCGGGAGCCAGAAGGTGCTGGGGGAACCGCCTACGGCCACCGAGGCAAAGCCAACGGGCACCTGCAGATTGCGCACGAGCATATCCCCGAGGGGTGGCCACGGCGAGCCGCCAAGCCCCGTTGCACCAGGCATTGGGTCATAGCCCGGTCGCCAGGCCCCATCACCGTACGCCGCAACTCGGTCGTCCCGCGGGCGCAACGGGACCTCGCCGTGGTTAGCGCCATTGGACTGCCCCGCAACAACAAAGACCTCGCCGACCCCGACGTAGGGCACCACACGCTCTGGCTCAGCATCCCCACCGGCCCGAAACCACATCTCGTACCAGCCGCCGGCAGTAAGCGTGACATCCGCTTGGTACACGCCGGGCTCCTCTGCCGGCGACAGGTCAATCCAGTCGGTATTCCGCCCACGGCGCCCACGAGTTATCGCGAAATGAACCTGTCCATCGCCCAACTCGTCAGAACTGCGTACCCGCACCGGAACTGCCGCCTGTGCGGCGGCATCCTGCTGAAAAACCTGATAGGCAAGCGGCGACAGTGTTTCTACATACACGTCTGTTTCCTCCTGAGGCGTTGAGTTACTCCCATTCCTGCTCGACTACCTGCGGAATCACCAGCGGCACAGTTGCATAAAACTGCGCCCAGAGCATCGCGAATAGCCGCTCGGCGTAGACCTGTTTGCCCAGATCATTCAGGTGAACCCGGTCAGGTGTGCGGTAGACCGGACCCAGTAAGTCATCCGTAGTGGGGCCGGGTAGCGCAAGTCCCCTTTGCCATAGCAGACGCTGGCCTTCGACTACCTGCTGCATAGCCTCGGGCGTGGCCTTGCTGTGAAAGGAAACAAGCGCCACCACCCAGGGAATCGCGTACCCCGCGTCCTCGTTGAGTTGATTGATAGTCCTGGTTAGCCTCGCGGCATAGGTTTCCGGACTGGTACCTGCGTTAGCGTCGCTTTCCCCCTGGTGCCACAGCACGGCACGCACTCCGTCCATTCCAAGCTGCCCGGCAACCGTTTTGAGGCGCTCGTAACCTTCGGCTTCCGGCAGCCAGAAACTGGTACGAGTGCCACCCACCGCCCGGCACGCAAAACCAATCGGCATCTGCAGCGACCGGGCCAGCAGATCCCCCAGATGGGGCCACGGTGTGCCGCCCTTGCCGCCATTACGGGGCTGGGGGTCGTAGGCAACTCGCCAGTCCTGACCATCAAAGGTCACCACTCTGTCGTCAGTAGGGGCGCTACAGTTGCCACGATTGGCGGTGTTCGACTGGCCGGCAGTAATGAAAATCTCGCCGACGCCGATGTGCGGTACTGTGGCTATGACCGGGCTGTCGGGTGCCGCCGGGCTTCGCACCTGAAGTTCATACCAGCCCCCGGCCGCTGCGGTCAGCTCACCGGTGTACTCGCCAGTCTCGTCACTGGCTGTCAGAGCTGTCCAATCGGTAGTGGTGCCCTTACCGGGACCGGGCATCAGAACCAGACGCACCTCGACTGTGGGCAATTGTCCGTCAATATGCACAGCTACCGAAATGCTGCCCTGGTTCGCCGCGTCCCGCTGGACCACTTGATATTCGCTGGGGCTTAGCACCTGCACGGTCACTTCATCTGCCTCCTGGGCATGACTGGGCCAACAGAGGGTGCCCGCAGCAGCAAGTATGGGCACCAGCAGGCAATACAACAACTGCGGACGCCGGGATTGCTTATTCGTTGTCATCTTCACTCAATTCCGATTCAGCGACCATCTCAATACAGTCCTTGGGGCAGACCGCTGCGCAGATGCCACAGCCCCAAGGCTACCCGGACACAGCACAATACCCAGGACCCACTAGAATTGAGGCCAAAGGCGCTGCCGCGGCCGCCGGCGGCGCTCGGCTGGCGGATGCCCTTGGCTGAGCCATTCCAGTCCCTGGCGTGCGTACTCCCCGCATTCGCCGTCTGGATCCAATTCCGCCGCCATTCCCCAGTCCTGCCGAGCTTCTTCCCACTCCTTCTGCGCTGAGTAGGTACGCCCCCGGTCGTAGTAGGCACCGGCGTTATTGGGGTCAAGTTCTATCGCTGCACTAAGATCATCCACAGCCTTCGCGTATCGACGACATTCACAGTGGACTGTACCACGCAATATCAGCGCTTCGACGTGTCCCGGCGCCAGTTCCAGGGCCCTGTCAAGATCGCGAATGGCTTTCTCATACGCGCCCTGCTGGGCGTAGGCAAGGCCGCGCCCATAATAGGCATCAGCAAGTTCAGGGACAAGGTCCAGAGCCTCACTGTAGTCTTGAACAGCAGACTTAAAGTCGGCGTTTAGTATGTGAGTACTTCCCCGGTCCATGTACAGTGTAGCGTCATTTGGATCAATGTCCAGAGCGGCGGTCAGGTCCTGAATCGCTCTCTTGTAGTTTCCGGAGTAAGAGTAGGCCCGAGCGCGCGCGTGCAAAGCGTACACGTCTTGCGGGTCCCTCTTCAGCGCTTCAGTAAAGTCAGGTATGGCCAGGTGATAGTCGCCCCGGGTCAGGTACGCGTGCCCGCGACTGTCGTACACGCACGCGTCATTCGGATCAGTCTCCACGGCCTCGCTGAGGCAAGCTATCGCCTCCTCCCAGTCCTTCGCTGCCGACTCTTGCTCGCCGGTCAGTTCGTAAACACGGCCACGCTCAACACGAGCCCGAGTGTAGTTTCCATCAATGTCGAGTGCCTTGTCAAAGTCCTTAAGAGCCGAATCGTGCTCGCCCAACTCAGCTTGGGCGGTTCCCCGAAGGGTGTAAGCCTCGGCCGAATCAGGATGTCTTTCGATCGCTTCTGTGCTCAACCTGACGGCTTGCTCCAACTCTCCCAATGTCACCAATAACCACGCCCGATCCAGAGCCTCTTCGAGCGTCTCATCCTCGGCCAGTGCCGGACCCAGCCCCTGCAGTGGCGTTCCGACCGCGTCACTCGATCTCGTGCTGGCACCTTCGCGACACGCGCCCTGCAAAAGACCCAGAATCAGAATCGCTCCTATCCACCAAAATGCCCGCATCAGCTCTCTCCTACCCCTCGCCAACATAGACGACGCTTGCCAGGTGCCGACTATTCGATTTCGTGCTCCCGTGCCGGCGCGGCCAACGGCACAGTCCTGCAGAGCAGCATCGCGCCTGCAACACGTACGCCAACGTGCCGGCGCGGCCAACGGCACAGTCCTGCAGAGCAGCATCGCGCCTGCAACACGTACGCCAACCCGGCTACTCTGAGCCCTCTGTGCCCTCCTGCACCATCTCAATACAGTCTTTCGGGCAGACGGCCGCGCAGATGCCGCAGCCCTTGCAGTGCACCAGGTCAAACTCCAGTCCCTTTACCGACTCATTCTCTACGCGCACGGCATTATCCGGGCAATAGACCCAGCAGAACAGGCAATCTATGCAGGCCTCGTCGTCACGCACCGGCCGGACTATCCGCCAGCCGGAGACATCATATTCTTCGGCGTTACCCGCCTGGGGGATGTAGCCGCCGGAGACCATCTCGTGCCACTTGGCATCGGGCTTGTAAACTCTCATTCGCTGCGCACCTCTTCGTAGGCTCGTTCGACTGCTTCGAAATTCGCTTCGATGATCGCCTCGGACAGTTTCTCGCCCAACTGTCTACGGATAGACTTCTTAGCGCCCTCCAACTCCAGGACATCGCTGACCTTGGCCAGCGCCCCGAGCATC
>JALGTU010000186.1 GCA_029821195.1 Candidatus Zipacnadia bacterium | reverse complement strand
GCCACCGGCCTTCCCGTGATCGCCGGCCCCACTGAAGCCACTGCGATAGGTAACATCCTGCTGCAGGCGCAGGTAGCGGGCGTGGTAGGATCGCCTGCGGATATGGTTCGGACTGTCACGGATTCGTTCCTGCTTAAGCGTTACGAGCCGCGCGACGCTCTTGGCGAAGACTTGTATGAGAAATTTGTGGCACTGAAAAGGTCGCAAGGCCAATGACGACAGACGAAATGACGCAGGCTGGTGACCACCTGCAATCTGTCCGGCAGTTTCGCCGCGCCTACGAGGCGGTATATGCCGCGCTGCCCTGGCTGGATATGGCGGTGTGGGACGACGATCCGCCGGCGTTCCCTGGGTATGCGCGCGACTACGATCTGCCTGCGATCAAGGCAGCAGATGCTGAACCGGCTATGGTGGATGCGCTGGCTGAACTTCGGGCCGAGGGTTGCCAACTGCTGCGCTATCAGCCGGAGTTGTCCGGCTCCCTTGAAGCTCTCAGTCCGCTGCTGGTGGAGATGGCCCGGGAAAAAATGCCACTGGTCCTGCTGCATACCGACGTCGAGTTTGACGAGATGGCCCGGCTGGCCGCCCAGTACCCGCAGCTCCCCATCATCGTCGAGTCCGGGCCCATCAAGATCCTGTACTTCCTCGCCCACCTGGAAGAGCTGATGGGCCGCCACGGGAATGTCTACCTGTGCACGTATAACTTCTGCAACTGGCTGGGGCACGAGCGCCTGTGCGCGAAGGGCTTCGGCAAGCGGATGTTGTTCGGCAGCCACCGCCCCTGCTACAATCCGCACGCGGCGATGGGGCCGATCGCTATGGGGCAACTGACCTGGGAGCAGAAATGCGACCTGGCTGGCAACAACTTGCGCCGGCTGCTGGGAATGCCGGTCATCCAGCCGCCGGAGGTCGAATTCGTCCCGCCGCCGCCGTTCATCGTTGATGTGCACACGCACAGCGGGCCTCCAGGGAGGTTTCCGGTGGCCGATGAGGCGGACGACTTCACTGAACGAAGCTGGCTGGAGTTCATGGACTGGTGCGCGATTGAGCGGATTAACATCTGCGCGTACGAGTCGCTGGTGGATGCCGCTGAAAGCCCCAAGGAATATAGCCGCAGTCTGCGCACGGCCGGAGCGGGGCGGATCTCGTACTACGTGGTCTTCTTCCCCAACCAAGGACTTGAGCACCTGGCCCGCATCGAAGCATTCCTGGACGATCCGGAGTGCGCAGGCATTAAGATTCACCCCTCGTGGCACGAAGTCGAGGGCGATGATGAGGCGTACGGTGCCCTCTACGAACTCGCCGAGAGGCGCGGAGCCACGATTCTGACGCATAGCTGGGACACATCGCCGACTAACCCGGTCCAGTATATGTCCCACCCGAATCGCTTTCGCCCGCACCTGGCCGCGCACCCGGGGGTCAAGTTCGTACTCGCTCACGCCGGCGGGCGCCCTGGCTCAGCGCAGGCAGTGGTTAGGCTCTGTGCGCAATTCCCTCAAGTGGATGTGGACATTGCCGGCGACTACTACGACAACGGGTTGATAGAATTCCTGGTGGATAAGATCGGGGAATCGCGCGTGCTGTTTGGCAGCGATATGAACTGGATTGACCCGCGCGCCAACCTCGCACCCGTCCTGGCTGCTGACCTCAGCGACGAGGTAGTCCTGAAGATCCTTCGCGAGAACGCCCTGCGCACCTTCGGCTAATCCGTGGAGTTGGTTCGTGACAGAGCAGCGATGAAGTCGTCCACGTCGAAGACGAAGCCGAAGTGCACCGCCACCCGCCACAGAGCGACCTCCTTGGCCAGTTCGCTGCGGGCAGTCTCCTTGTTCTCCACCGCCGTGGTGGCTTGGCGGAAGGCTGAGCACATCAGGCCCCGCCTGCTCATATCGAGCATCCCACCCGGCGACATCAAAATGCACCAGTTGATGGCGAAGCCGGCGTAGATGAGGTGATTGACTCCCGCCTCGCGGCACAGGGCGAAAAGCTGATGAGCGTTCTCGGCGATGCCTTCGCCTTTCTGCGGCCGGGCTTCGTCGGGAAAATCTCGGGTCTTGCGCCCGCGCTCGATGTCGGGCCGATTATGTGCGCCCATGTAGCTGCGGTCCGACTTGAAGTGCCAGAGCTCCTCGACCAGGGGGTCGCGCTCGATCTGACCCGGCGGCTCTGGCTCCGGGCCGGCCAGTTCAACGGTCTGCCGGTAACCCGGCAGGTCTTGATAGTAGGCACCGGCGACGACGTGGAAAAGAGGCATCCTGGCAGCGCGCACCGCCGCAAGCAACGGGGGGAAGACCGTCCGACAGATTTCGTAGGACCGGGGAATGTATTCTACCGCGCGCCACGAGCCGGGGTAGTCCTCGTACGTACCGCAGTCCCAGGCGTGCATCACTACGACAGCGGTGTGCTCCAGGGCAAGCTCAATCTCTGTTTTCTGCCAGCCACCATAGCCCTCCGCTGGGACCTCCAGGCTGTAGTCAGCGTCGAATTGCTGGTAGTAGTTGGCGGGGACCTGTATCGTTTTCATCTCGTCTCCTTCGAGGCATCTGAGTGTGGCCTGGGACAACTGGCTGTATCTCCCCTCATCTTCCCGCACATACACGTCAGCTAACGCGAAATTCTCTGATCAGCTCCACGTAGCGGGAGTAGGCCGCGAAGGAAATGTCGGGCAGGATCATATCGTCCACCGCCGGGATATAGCCGCCCTGCTCCATCAGCCACGGCACCTTGGCGTAGAACTCCTTCTCCACCGCCTCCGGACCGTCCATAAGTGCCTGGCGGCTGATATTGCCCATCAGCAGGACGTCGCGGCCATATTCTTTGCGCAGCTCGATAGCGTCCATATCGGCGGCGACCTCGAGCGGGGCAAACAGGTTCATGCCGATCTCCAGGAAAACGGGAATAAGGGGCTTGATGTTGCCGCTGGTGTAGTGGCCGACATATTTGACTCCATGGCTGTGCAGGAAATCGCAAAGCCGCTTCATCCCTGGCATCCAGAACTTGCGGTACATTGCCGGCGAGACCAGCGTGCTGTTCTTGTAGGCGAGACCGTCTTCCATAAGAAATACGTAGTCAATCTGAGCGGCTTCGACGGTCGGGCGCAGCAGTTCGATGAGAAAATCAGCCCAGAAGCCGAAGACGTCGGCGGTGAAGGCGGGGTCGTCGGTGAGAATTTCCAGGAATCTTTCCAGGCCCATCATGTAGCCGTTTTTTGAGCCGCGCCCCGGGCCCCAGCTCGGCCGGGCCCAGATGGGGTGCTCAGCGCGGCTATAGTGGTCGAGCAGCTCGGGGCTCCAGGCCTTCGGATAGCGACGGGGATGGTGCGGATCGTAGCGGGCCTTCATCTGCTCCCAGTCTTCCCGCGAGTTGACCGAGCCGGCCTCGTAGTAGTAGATGGTGGGCGAAACCGACTTCTCCTTCAGCGTTCTGACGCGGAAGCCGTAGGCATCAATGCTGGTCGTCCACTCGTCGTCCTCGGCAATGACGCGTGGGACGAACGAGGGGATCGGGTCGGTGTCCAGTCCAATCCGCTCGCTGCGCTCAATACCGAAGTAATCAAAGGGGCTCATCTGCGCGGGAAAGCCCTGGGCAACCCAGGTGCGCAGCGCACCCTCAGTGAAGCCCTCCAGGTCCCACAGCGGCAGGCGGTCGGGTGTCTCGAAGTCCATTATGGCGTGAAATCGTTCGCGACTGGTCATGGCGTGGACCTCACAATTCAATACGCATCAATTCCTCGGCGAAGATGATCTCCCCGGAGT
>JALGTU010000185.1 GCA_029821195.1 Candidatus Zipacnadia bacterium | reverse complement strand
GCGGCCGCAGCTTTGCGCTGGCCTGGCCGGTGGCGGGCTTTCTTGTCTTCGTGCTGGCACTGGGCTTCGTCAGCCGGCGATACTGGTGCCGCAATATCTGCCCGCTGGGTGCTCTGTTGGCATTCGTGGGGCGGCATGGAATGTGGCGGCGGCACGTTGCGGAGGCGTGTGTGCAATGCAAGCGCTGTGTCAGCGACTGCAAGATGGGCGCTATACCCGCCGACGAGCCGACCCAGACGCGGACGCCGGAATGTATCCTGTGTTACAACTGTGTCTCGTGTCCGCAGGTCGGAATCACCCGCATCGGCATATCGGCGGACGGCGAGGGCATGGAAACCGGCACCGATGTGACGCGGCGGCGGCTGTTGGGAGCCGTGGGCGCAGGCCTCGTCTATGGCATCCTGGCGCGCAGCCCACTGCCCGGTGCCCGCAAGGCCCAGGCGACACAGCAGCAGTTCCTCATCAGGCCGCCCGGGGCCATCGTGCGCGACGAAAGCGGCCGGATCGCCCGCATGATGACCGAGAGCGAATTCCGGTCGCAGTGCCTCCGCTGCGGCGAGTGCATGAAGGCTTGCATCACCAACGTGATTCAGCCCGCCCTGGTCGAAGGCGGTCTTGACGGCTTTTATACGCCGGTGATCGTCGGGGCGGTCGGCTGGTGCAAGGAAAGCTGCAATGTCTGCGGACAGGTCTGCCCCAGTGGGGCTCTGCGGCTCTTTACTCCAGACGAGAAATCCCGTATCCAGATCGCCGAGGCGCGGATTGACCAGACCAAGTGCCTGTCCTGGCAGAAGGGCGACGACTACCGCCTGTGCCTGGTGTGTGAGGAGATGTGCTCATATAATGCAATCACTGCCGAGGACACCGACGGCAGTGGGCAACTGCGACCCGTAGTGCATCCGGACATCTGCGTCGGCTGCGGCATCTGCGAGTACAACTGCCCGGTCGGCCCCGAATCGGCAATCAGAATCTACCGCCGGGACAATCAGCATGCAACTTAGCCCGCAGGAGCGCAGGCGGCGGCTCAAGGGCTACGCGGCGATAGTGGCGTCATCGGTTTGCAGCGGCTCGATGTGGCCGGTACAAAAGGACCTGATGACCGAGGTCTCGCCGCTGCAGGCTAACTGGCTTACGATCGTGCCGGCGCTTGTGATGATACTGGTCATCTACCCGTGGCGCCGGCGAGGGCAGAAGCTGATCCCCCATGGCGCTCCCCTCGGGTGGCTGGCGCTCTTCGCCATTTTCGCCTCCGCCATCTTCTACACACGCAACGTCGGGACCCACCTTACCAGCGCCACCACCGCCGCACTGGTCGTGCGCCTGGAACTGGCGATTGTCTTTGTGCTCAGCTACCTGATACTCAAGAGCCGCGTATCGGCGGCAGGATGGATTGGTACGCTCGTGCTGCTGGTCGGAGCATTAAGCGCGATGGACATCTCCTTCAGTGAGCTCAGCTTTGTCGCGCTGGGCATAACCGCTCTTCTGACGGCGGCCTTGCTGACGGCGGCGAACGCCATCATTATCAAGCTGAACTTCAACAGGATTTCCAGCGACCTGCCGACAGCAGCGAGCATCGTCTGCCAGACCGTGTTATTCTCCACGATACTGCTGGCCACGGGCAGGATGGGAGAGACGGTCGCAGCACTGGCCTCTCTAAAGGTGGCTGTTGAGGGTGTGCTATTGGGGTTGCTACTGCTGTGGGCGCTGCTGTTCTACTACTATTCCATGAAGCGCGTCCCGCTGTGGTCCTGTCGGATACTTTCGCTTATCGCGCCGGTTGTGGCGGTGCTGGGTGATCATTTTTGGCTCGGATCGGCCATCAGTCACGGGCAGCTCGTGGGCCTATTCGCTGTCCTGGTCGGCGCTGGACTGGTGATTACGTCCAGCCGGGATCATACCAGCGAGCGCAGGTAGTCAACGTTCCATTTGAACTTCTCGGCCAGCGAGTCGAACTCGGAAAAATCCTCCACCGTGAAATAGCCGCTGTAGCCCGTGGCGTTGATGGCCTCCACAATCGCCGGCCAGTCGAGAATGCCCCGGTCCAGGCGGATCGGCTCGTAAGGTATGTACTCCTGCGGGGGTTCGGCGGACCTGGTCATCATGTTCTTCACGTGCACCGCCTTGATCATGTCGCCGAGCATATCCACCTGCACCAGCGGCCGCTCGTAGCCCTCGCGCAGGCAGTTGCCCGGGTCGAAGACCACGCCGAAGTTGTCGGTGGTGAGGCCTCGGAAGAGGTCGAGAATCTGTCCTGCAGAGGCCGTCAGCCCGGCGCCATGCTGCTCGACAGTAACGATGAGGTCGCGGTCGGCAGCCATCTGGGCGACCTGCACCGCCTGGTCGCGGGTGATCTGGCGCTGGCTCTCGTAGCCGATCTGCGGGTCCCAGGCCGGCCCTGAAATCAGGAAGTACTCCGCGCCCATAGCGGCCGCCAGCTCCATTGAGCTCGCGATACCGGCCATCTGTGCGTCACGCTCGGCGGGGTCGGTGTGGCCGAGCCGGTGAAATGTTGTCAGTCCGGATATGCGCAGTCCGTATGCGGCCACCAGAGCCCGGCAGCGTTCGCCCTCCTCCGGTGGCGCATCGTTGGGTAGGTGCACGCCGTCCTCGGCTTGCACAATATCCACCGCATCGAAGCCGGCAGCGGCGGCCAGCTTGACCGCACCCTCCAGGCCTTCACCTGTTGCGCGCGCCGTATGAATGGACAGCTTCACAGCAATCATCTCCAGTAGATTGTGTTTCAGGCCAGTTCGATTTCATCACCAAGGCCGAGCTTCACCTGCAGCCAGGCGTAGGCCAGGGCGCGGTTGGGCTCGTTGAACGAGTGAGTCTCAGAATGGAAATAGCAGCCGAAATTGCCCTCGGCATCCAGGGCCTTATAGACGCGTTCGATCTGTAAATCTCGGCGAACGGCTCGAAGATGTCAAAGCAGGAATCGTTGCCCACCGCGGAGATGTTGAGAAGGCATCTGGGGGCGATGCTGGCCATGATCTCGGGTATGTCAACTGGGATGGGCCGGCCGCTGATGAAGTAAGGCAGCAGCTTCGGAAAGTGCTTGTAGCGGCCCGGCGGGATGCGCGACCACTCACCACGCAGCGGATCGCACTGCCAGGTCGTGATCCCGCAGCTCGATACCGCCGCCTTGATGCGCTCGTCAGCCGCGGTGATAAAGACCGTCCCGTAGCCGCCGAGCGAATGACCGATGCAGCCGATACTCTCGGCATCCACCTGCTCCATGGCCGTCAGCACATCCAGCGCCTGCTGGTGGTCATAGACATCCTTGCCCATCTCCGACCAGTCCGGATGCTTTTCATAGAACTCGGCGGTATTGTACGGCGGGTGATCCTTCGGGGCACGCTGGCCGGCGCAGAAATGATCCGGGGCCATCGTGACCATGCCGCGCTTGGCTAGGTGCACCGAAATGCCATTGGAGCCGCCCGGGTGCTCGCCGACGCCCAGACACGCATCCTTCGCATCCGCCGTGGTGCCATGGATGCACAACACCCCCGGCCGCGGGCTTTCCACACCCTCCGGTATCAGCACCCACGCCCAGCCCTTGTCATCCTCTTCGATGTCGTAGGAGACAAGCTGCTGGGTATATCCGTCCTGTTGGATTTGCTCTTCGATTTGCGGATTGGGGTCCGGGCGCTCAGTAGGCCCGTCGCCCATCAGGTCGAAAAAGCGCGCCAGCACATCCGCGCGCCAGGCTTCCCACTGCTCTGTCGTCACACTCTGGTAGTCCTCCGGGAAGATGTCCGGGAGTTTCGGTTGATACATCATCATAACCCCACTTTCTGAAGTGCAGAAGCCCTTCTCGCAGTGGTGCAGATTCTCCTCCCTGTCAGGCGGCTTAAAGAGGAAGGTGACTAGTGATCTTGTGGCTCCAGGGCGGGCTAAGGCACGTGAATGGAGGCTGGGCCGGATAGGGAACCCGGCCGTCCCGCCTTCGCTGAAGCTATCGCCTTCGCCCTCGCAAAGACGGGCTATGGCGGACAAGATGGCGGGCAAGCCGAAAGGCAACGGCACCCTCACCCCTTTAATTCCCCTCTCCCAGAGGGAGAGGGGAAAACGGCAACGGCTGGGCCGGATAGGGAACCCGAATTCCGCTGCGCGAAATTCACCCTGTTCGGCCCCTCCGGAAAGCAACGACAACAGAAGGGATGCTTCATCGCAGCTACCCATTGACATACACAGTCCGAAGAGCAACGGCAAATGGAAATAGGAAAGTACAATATGATGTCAGGCCAGAAGGTGAGTAGCTAGAAAGGAAGTTTGCGCGGCTGCTGAGAAAGGTAAGCGGGCCGGCAGGTTTTCAGCGCCGGCGGAGGAACTAGTTCAGACCGAAACGGCAACACCTCATTGAAGGAGGGTTTTGCAGTGGCGAAGCTAGCTATCAACGGCGGTCCCAAGGCCGTCAACGAGCAATTAGGTAAGGCCATGTACAGCGAGTGGCCTGAGATCGGGCAAGAAGAAAAAGACGCGCTGATGAAGGTGCTTGAGTCGCGCAAATGGTGGCGGGGAGGCTATACCGAAGAGAACCTGGAGGATTCATACGTCGTGAAGTTCGAGAACGCCTTCGCCGAGTACCAGGGCGCTGAATATGCGGTGGCTTGCACTAACGGCACCCAGGCCATCGAGCTGGCACTGAAAGCGGTCGGTATCCAGCCCGGCGATGAAGTCATCGTGCCGTGCTCGACCTTTGTCGCAACCGCGACCGCGTGCATCCTGGTCAACGCGATCCCAATCGTGGTTGACATCGAGCCGGAGAGCTATCAGATAGACCCGGACGCAATCGAGGCGGCCATAAGCCCGCGCACGACCGGCATCCTGCCCGTCCATAACGGCGGCTTCCCGGCCGACATGGATCGCATCATGGAGATCGCCGAAAAGCACGGGCTGTTCGTCGTCGAGGACTCCGCACACGCTCACGGTACGCTCTACAAGGGCAAGGGCTGTGGTACCATCGGCGACTTCGGCACCTTCTCGCTGCAGATGGGCAAGACGCTGACCTGCGGCGAGGGCGGGATCGTGCTGACGAATGACGAGGAACTGGCAGCGAAGGCGTATTCCTTCCACCACATCGGGCGTTTCGCAGGCCGGCCGTTCTACGAATTCCACCTGGTCGCCTCGAACCTGCGCATGCCCGAGTTCCAGGGCGCGATCTCGTACTGCCAGACGATGCGGCTGCCGGAGCAGACCGAGCGCCGCGACAAGAACGCGCTGTACTTCGAAGACGGCCTGCGCGAGATCCCCGGCATGGCTCCGCTGGAGCGCGGTGATAGATGCACGCGCTGGGGCTTCTACTACTACATGTTCAAGTTCATCTCGGAGGAGTTCGAGGGCCTGTCGCGGGAGAAGTTCTTCGAGGCGATGGCTGCTGAAGGTGTGGGCCTGGGCCAGGGGCACATCCATCCCATCCAGCAGAATCCGCTATTCACCAAGCGCAACTTCGGGCCGGTCTGCTGGCCGGAGGGAATAGAGCCGCCGGACTATGCCAAGGTGGAGACACCAGTGGCGCAGCGAGTGATGGCGGAGGAGGTCTGCACGCTGGGTCATCACGCCTTCGCCGACCACGACACACGGAGTATGGACTTGATCCTGGGGGCGATACGGAAAATAAGGGAGAATGTGGGGGAACTGCTCTAGGCGGCGACCAAGCGACGATAGTACGACCTTCAACAGCAGGGGGAACCGCTTCCTGCAAGAGGCAGTTCCCCCCACCGGCTTCGCCGGTTCCCCCCTCCGCAAGAACTCCAAGAAGGGGCGTGATGTGGCTGCTGTCCCCAAGCGAGGTGATGCGATGAATTTCCTGACCATCGTGCTGGACACTCAGCGGCGGGATCATCTGAGCTGCTACGGCTATCCGCGCAAGACCAGCCCGACGCTTGATGCCCTCGCCGCGGAGGGCGTGCTCTTCGAAAACGCCCTCACCAACACCGCCCACACCATGCCCTCCTTCACCACTATGTGCACCGGCCAGCACCCGGCCACTCACGGCATCGTTGGCACGCTTTTCAGCCATCCCAACGAGCCGGACCAGCGCCTCGATGACACCACGCCGGTGCTGGCCGAGATCATGCGCGACGCCGGCTACCTCGCCGCCGCCTTCGACAACCTCCACGACTTCGGGTGCTTCCCGAGCTGGTTCGCGCGAGGCTACCACTGGTATGTGAATACCTGGGCACCGCAGGGTAACCATCCCTGCAAGGTGACCGCCGACGAAATCAACGCGCGCCTGCTCCCGTGGCTGCGGGAATACGCTGGCGCGCGGCCCTGGTATCTCTTCGTCCACTACTGGGACCCGCATCAGCCGTACAACCAGCCGGAGCCGTATCGGACGCTGCATTCAGGCGGTCCACGGCCAGACCAGGTCCAGATCGAGGGCCGCGAGTATATCCCGCGTTGGGGATGGACCGACCGCCTGGACGATATCTCACTGGAGAAGATTGACCTCTACGACGGGGAGCTCAGCTACGTGGACAACGCCATCGGCGAGGTTATGGCGGTGCTGCGGGAGGCCGGCGTGTATGACGAGACCGCCATCATCGTCACCGCCGATCATGGGGAGGACATGCAGGAGCACAACGCGCCCTTCGAACATCGGGAGCCTTACGAGACGACCTGCGGGGTGCCGCTGATCTTCAAGCCGCC
>JALGTU010000184.1 GCA_029821195.1 Candidatus Zipacnadia bacterium | reverse complement strand
CGCATATAATCGGCAAATGCGCGCTCCGTTGTTTCAACAGGGCTATGTGCACGGGGAAAGTCGCCCCGGACATCGCCTTCTCTCAACAGAAGGTCCAGGTCCCCCGGTAAGATGTCGATCAGCGATCCGTGTTACTGGGGCACCTATGCTCGTTCGCTTCCCGTCGGCATCGTACGAAGAATAGTTGTGGCCGCCGTCGGGAAAGTCAATCTGCGTCATCAGGTTCTCGTGGTCGTACTGGAAGTAGGTCGTGCCAGCGCCCTCCTGCTTGGCGGTCTGATTCCCGCAGCCGTCGTGCTGATAATACGTCGGCACGCCGTCGGTGAGCTCATGCGTCAGCCGCTTGCAGTTGTCATATTCGTAATGGGCTGTCACGCTGTTGAGGCTCTGCTAGTCTTGCTGCTGGGTAAGCTTCGCCAGCCACAGGCCGATCCCGAAGGCGGTGAGCGCCAGCAGTATCCCCACGCCGGCGAATATGACCACCGACAGAGCGTCCGTGAACACAATACGGAACCCAATGTGGTCAAACTCGAAGGGATACCACTGGAACTGCGCCGATAGAACTCGCAGCCAACCCAGTACTGATCCCACCATGATTACTGCCAGAAGACGGAGTCGGTGCGGGTGCGAGTCTCCGTCGTCGGTGCAGGTTCGTCTGTCTGTTCCCCAGCGCCAGCCTATCCGAGCGCAGTACACTTCCAGCGCTAACAGCACGATGGGCGCAATAAGGTACAGTGAGCCCCAAACGCGCGGCGTTGCGAATAAGGGGGCCCACGAGTGTCGGTAAATGTTCAGGCATACCCACGCGCACCATGCGTTACCCCACTCGTCGGGAACTCCCATGAGCAGCGCGTCGAACAGGGATGCCACACCTGCGCCCACGATTGCTATCCACGCGGCTACCCGCCGGAGGAGGATTCCCGTACTGGGTGGGCTTGCAGTCATATCGTCACCAAGCGTGCACTCTCGCTGCCGAGATAAGGGCCCGGCACTCGGGCTCAGCGTTATGCCCGCTTCTCACGTCTATTAGTACTCTTTCTTAAACGACTTAGGGCACACGTCATGTAGCATTGGGATTTCCTTTGCCATTCTCATCATAGGCAAAATAGCTGGCGCCTACACCCTGCTGAATCCTCTGCGTCATCCGTCCGGCGGCAAGCACATCGGTTATGAGTCGCTGCTCTCAAGAGCCGGGCCTACGGCCTGTGCGAACCAACGCAGCCGCATCTGCAGGAAGGGCAGAGCCCGGTTTTGCTGCCAGAGGTAGTCCAGGCCAAGGCCTTGGAAAATGGGCATCACGCCAATTTCGTCGAGCAGCGCCGCATGGCGAGGATCACCTTCGGTCCAGAAGCTATCCAGCGCCATTATCGCATCTACGAAGTCGCCAGCACGGTCGGCTAGCCCCAGTCGGGCCCCCAACCGCATGAACACCTCCTGCGCTGGCTCAGTGCAACCCGCCCAGCGCTGCAGAAACAGCCAGTCTGTGGGCCACTGCGTATACGGCGTGAGCCGATAACCAAACTGGCCTGCATCACCGCGCTCGCGGGCTTGCTGCAGTTCCTCTTCCACGGCGGCGATACGCGGCCGCGGCAGGATGTTGGCGCTTTCGTTGCCGCTTTCCGGATCCAGCCGGAAGAACAGCGGCACGATGGGAACGCCGCGCTCCCTCGCAGCGGCCACGGTTCCGGCCTCCTCGGCCCAGAGCATCACGAAGTCCTGCGGATCAATGGCCTTGAGTATCGCAGCACGCAAACCCGGGGTGGCCGGAATCTGCTCCGGGCCGTTCTCCAGCTGCTCCGCCAGCCACAGGGACAGGTGCAGCCGGGCCCGCCCTCCGATCATCTGCGCGATCTCGTCGCGGGCCTCTAAGTACGGCACATAGCCGGGAAAGCACTGGTCGCAACAGCAATAGCCTGGGTCAGCCACCCACATCATGAAGCCATCGGCGCTTGGCGCAAAGTGATCAATCAGATACTCAAGAAAGGGCACAACCAGGTCCCGGCCCCTGCGCCAGCAGGCGTGGATACCTCGCTATCCGAAGACCTCCTCGGCCCGTTTGTCAAAGGGATGGGGACGAAATGTGGTCTTGCTTTCCGTGCTTAGATCGGCGAAGTAGCGCAGCACCAGCGGCAGGTCACCGCTCTTCACGCTGCGGATGATAGCCCGCCGCCCGTCATGCAGTTCAAACCTACGCTCGCTCATGTCGTCATTCACCTCGCTGTTAATCGGGATCCTGGTGGCAAATCCGCCCAAGGGCTTCTCGCTTGTTCACTAGCGGCACAATTCTTCGCACAGGTCACCCGCCAGCCGGACGAGCGCCATGTCCCCGTTGGGCGGCACCTGCTCGAACCACGGCGTGATTACCTCGCCCGTCAGGTTGTCGGGCAACTCCACAAAGGGTGTGTCCCAGCTCAGAATCGCATTATATGCACCATCCGCGGCGCGCGCGAGCGCGTCGAGGGTCAGTTCGACCTCTTGGGGCGCATCAGTCAGCAGATAGGCGAAGTTGGTTACCCCTGTCCATTGCGCGAGCATCTGCGAGACGGGTGAGCGAGGTGGCAGCACCGTGGGATGGTCGTGTCCGTTAGCCAGTCGCTCCAGGATTTCGAATTGATCATAGTTGGACTCAGAGCGCGTAGCATCAGCAATGTAGCGCAGTACCTGAAGATCATCCAGCGTGGCTACCGGCCACTTGACAGGCGCGGAACTGGCTGTCTCAGCCAGAAACTTGTCCTGGTCGACGATCTCGCCCACCGGTGTCGCCCAGCGAGTGGTGGTTACCGGCCCTTCGGTCTCACGGGTGATCGCCACGTTCTGATAGGTATCGGTCGTCGCCCAAACATAGCCCAGGTAGTAGCCGACATTGTGGTCCACGTGCAGCTTAATGTAGCCCGCATCGCCCTCGTACTCGGACGGCAGTGTTCCGGCGAGCCGTTGGGCTGTGTACCAGTAGCTCAGATCCGCGAACCACGGCATGATATCGGGTTGCTCGCCGTTGAGCACCGCCAGAAGCCGTTGACGGAAATTCACTGTATGTCCTCAAATCGTTTTGGACACACGGGGCCGAAGAATAAGGTGCAACTTGGAGCTTACTAGGGTGACTCATCGCACGTTGCTGACCAACGCCAGGTTATGCTCACGCCGGGCTTGAACGGTTCGTCGTTGCACCTGCTTTCTCCTGCTGAGAACTTCCTGGCTTCGGTCCTGGCGGCTGGCGCTTGGCGACTGCTGCCCGAGTCAAGTGTAGCCTATTCGACGACCAGCACGTCATGCTTATCTACGTTCTCTATTCGGATCGTCGAGATGCCGTCTGCGACCTCCAGGTCTACCGGGTCACCACTTACCGGACGAGTTGCCTGCTTGATGCACCCCGGGACTCTAATGGTGACCGGGCCTGTGGGTGGAATTGTTCCTATGTCCATCGAGCTGACGTGGCCAGGGGCCTGCAGGGTACGCAGGTTCTGCGGCTGGCTGAGGATGTGGAAGAAGGTCCGACCGTCGTCCTGCCGCCAGGCCGTCACCACGACGTGGGGCAGGGCCTCGACCTCGAACGGCGGCGTCGTGTATTGGGACAGCGCCGCGATGACAAGCTCCCGGTACCGCCGGTTGGCTGCGCAGGAGTAGTAGCCCCCGATGTCCCGGTTAAGGTAGATAACCCGGCCCTCACCCACCTTGCGAGTCACCAGGACATGAGCAGCATTTCCCGGCGACTCCCTACTCGTGGTGAAAGCGCCTCCTTCTTTGCCGGCTGCCCCGCCGTAAGC
>JALGTU010000046.1 GCA_029821195.1 Candidatus Zipacnadia bacterium | reverse complement strand
CGTCGGCATCGCCAATATCCTCGTCGGATTCTTACTGTTTAACTACAGTACGCCAGCCCGCCGACACATCCCGGCCCTATGCCTGGGCAGCGTGCTGACGGTTGCCCTGCTCTTTGCCGGGATTCACGGGGAGCAGCTCTCGGAGCGGCTGCGCTGGTTTCACCACGAAGTGCTGGCGAGCACGCGCACCGTCTACGGTGACCTGGCCGTGACCCGGTTCGGCGAAAACGGCGTCTACGTCTACAATAGCGGCCTGCCTACGGCCAGCTCGCCGGCGCCGCCATTCCTTACGATGGATATTGACTTCGCTCTGCTTCAGCACCCCGCGCCCCGACGGATACTGATGGTCGGTGGCGGCGCTACCGGCGGACTGGCGGCAGCCCTGCGCCACGAGCCGGCGTCAATTGACTATCTCGAGCTGGACCCGGCTGTCTTCTCCTTCGTAGCGCCGTGGCTGGTGCCGGCTGACCGCGCCGCCCTCGAGGACCCGAGGGTACAGGCCATTACCGGCGATGCGCGTCTGTTCGTCAAGCACCAGGGCCGGCGCGGCACCTCTCCGAAATACGACGCCATATTGCAGCTTATGCCCCCACCGGCCAGCGCACAGCTCAACCGCTTCTACACCCGGCAGTGGTTCCAACAAGTCTCCCAGCTACTCACCCCTGGGGGGGTCCTGGCGTGGCAGATACCCTCGTCGGAAGTCTACCTGCTCGGGCCGCTGCGCAGCCTGAACGCCACGGTGCTGGCCGGCGCCCAGGAGGTGTTCGAGTCGCTGGTCTACCTGCCCGGTGAGGAGATGACGGTCGTGGCCGGACGCGCCGGCGACTATATGAGCGAGGACGCGGAAGAGCTGCTGGCCCGAGCGCGCCAGCGCGGGCTGGAGTCGGAGATGCTCTACGCCTGGCTGCCGGATATGCTGCGGCCAATCTTCACCGATTATGTCCGCGACCAGATTGAGGCCACTGAGCTTGTGCCCGTCAACACCGATCAGCGCCCGCTGGCGTATTTCTACCACCAGGCACGGTGGCTGGAGCACCGCCATCTGGGCTGGGGCGAGAAGCTCAGCGCCCTGCCCGCGATTCCGGCCGGGAGGTGGTTCGTGGCAGTTGCCGGTCTGCTGCTGCTTTGGGCGCTCGTTTCCTTGACCCGACCGGGCCGGCGTACGGTGATTCCGGTAACGGTCGCGGTCGCGGGCTTGTGCGGGATGGCCGGCGAGATGGTCCTGCTGCTCAACTTCCAGTCCTACTACGGGTACGTCTTCCAGCAGATCGGCTTCATCGTGGGCAGCTTTATGATCGGCCTGGCGGCGGGAAGCTGGCTGCTGGGGCGGTGGCTGCGGCGAGCTCTGCCCGCAGTAGGACAGGCGTCCCGCCTGTTCCCAAGGCCGACAGGCGAGACGCCTGTCGTACCGATGCCTCCAACCTTGAACGCTGCAGCAGTAGCCCACCGCCTGGCCGGCATTCTAGCGGCCGGTGCGGTGTTTCTGGCGCTGATGCCCTGGCTGCTCAAAGCGCTGTGGACCAGCGCCGATTCGCCGTGGGGCGAGGTGCTCGTCGCCAACGTGGCTTTCCCCGTGCTGGCCGTTCTCTTTGGCTTGTGGATCGGCGCGCAGTTCCCGGTAGCGAGCCACCTGTGGGCCGTCCGGGGTGACCAGGCCCGCTCGGCCTCAATTCTGTATGCCGCCGACCTCATCGGCGCGGCAGGCGGCGCACTGGTGGCCGGGACACTCCTGGTACCGATCCTGGGGGCAGCGGGGACCTGCTGGCTGGTGGCACTGCCGGCGGTGATGGCGAGTCTGCTGATCTGGCGCACATCCGAGGCATAACCCGGGGAATTCATGAACGGTGGACGAATGTACTTACGCACATTCGCCCCTACAGACGGCAAAACGGCAGACAACTCCTCGGACTCTATCAATAGTGGGGGCCAGGACGAAGCCTGGGATTACGCCCGCCAGATGCCGGGGATCTTGTAGCCGCATTTGACGCACTTGCCGGTGCGCGCGTCGAGGCCCGTGTTGGTGGCCGTGGGGCCGTTGCGCTTGATGACCTTCATCCCACAGCACGGGCAGTAGGTAGATTCAGCGGGGTCGCCGGGCATATTCCCCAGGTAGACGTAGCGCAGGCCCAGGTCGTAGGCCTGCCTGCGCATGTTGCGCAAGGTGTCCGGCGAGGTAGCCTGCACCCGGCGCAGTTGATACTTGGGAAAAAAGCGTGAGATGAACAGCGGGACGTCCCCGCCCAGGTTATCGAGAATCCACTGGCACATACTCCGGAAGGTGCTCATATTGTCGTTGTAACCGGGGATTACCAGGTGCGTCAGCTCCAGCCAGGTGCCGCTGGCGTGGACCTGCTTTATCGTGTTGAGCACCGGCTCGAGCGTCGCGCCGGTCACACTCTGATAGTATTCGTCGGTGAAGCCCTTCAGGTCAATCGCGATGGCGTCCATCGCCTGGCACAGCTCCGCCAGCGGCTCGGTGCAGATGTAGCCGCCGGTGTGGCAGAGCATTTTGATGCCCTGCGGGCGGGCCAGCGCCGCAGTATCCAGGACGTATTCGATACACTGGACGGGGTCGTTGAGGGTAAAGATAATGTTGGGGACGCCATTGGCCTGGACCTGGCTGACCATGCTCCGGGGGGAGAGGTCCTTGTTGTCAGTTTTCTCGGGAAACTGTTGGGTGAACTCCCAGTTCTGGCAGAACTTGCAGTGCTGGTTGCAGCCGGCCGTCCCGACGGCCAGGGTCTGGGTGCTCGGCAGGAAATGGAAGAAGGGCGCCTTCTCGATGGGATCGCCGTGGATCGCCGTGGGCTTGCCGTAGACCAGTGAGATGAGCTGCCCGCCGTAGTTCATCCGCGCCTTGCACTCACCGTGCTCATTGGGTGCCAGCACGCAGTAGTGCGGGCAGAGCCGGCACACCACGCTGTTTCGCGAAGTCCTCTCCCAGAAGCGAGCGGGGTGGCGTGAGACGTTGCCGATGGTCGCCTCGGCCGGAGCAGCAGAGCCTAGCAAGCCCCCCACAGCGCTCAATCCCGAGCCCAGGAGCACCCCCAGCCCCCCCTGCACGCACGTGGCCAGGAACTCACGCCGGTCTATATCATCGCCCGAAGCCATCTAGCCAACCTCTGCCCGTATATGTGATGTGTAACCAACCGGGTCTCTTATGCCTGCCTAGCCCGCAAGCTGCGAATAGCCACTGAAGACCGGTATGCCCCAGCGGGTGAGTTGCTCACGCACTGTGCCCTTGAAGGCCCGGTCCAGCGCTGTCCCGAAGGCGTACATACTGCGGGCGCGCGTCGGCATAGCCTTGAGACTGGAGAAGAACTCGCGGTACGGCTCGCGGTTGATGAGCTGGTCGGCAGTGTAGCCCTGGGCGTCGAGGATCGCGTAGAGCATTCCCGCGACTACCTGATCCCCGAGGTCCTCTTCCTGGCGCTCAGCGCCGACCCGGACGTACTCCTCGAGCGCCTTCAGCGCCCGCTCCCGGCTCTTGATTACCGCTTCCTGAGGCAGCTTCACCGCGGAGGCACTGCCAATGGCGTCCCGGGTTTCGGTGACCAGCTCGTACTGCAACGAGGCAGCCGCGAACTGACTCAGCCCCTGAATCAACTCCGGCTGCTTCGTCAGCCACGGATCGGTGGCCTGGCGCACCGCGTTCTCGCTAAGTTGGACCAACCCGAGCATCCAGTCGGGCGGATCCTTGACCCCCGCTGCGCTGACGCGGATGGGGTTGCCTGCTGACGACCTCCGGTTGGGATCAACATAGATGACTGCCTTTTCCGACTTGGGCACGCCGGTCCACTCCAGCAGGACCTGCTGCGCCTGCTCCCAGATATTGGGCATATTGTACTGACGCATCAGCGGTGCCACCGCATACGGCGCAAAGACCACCACGTTCTCGCCCACGTGGCAATCCAGGTGCCCGACCTCGTCGCCGGCAACTGCCGCGACCTTTTGCGCGTACTCGCCAATGCTCTCAGCGCCGTGGGCAATCTCCTGCTGAATCCAGGCAACGTCGTCGGCCAGGCCGCTCTGCGGATAAGAACTGGCCAGGTCCTGGAGCACGGCCAGCGCCGATTGATCATCACCCACCTGCTGATGACAGCGCGCCAGCAGGTAAAGAGTAGCCGGGGCGAAATCGCCGCTGCGCAGCCGGGCCAGCTTCTGAAGCAGTTGTCCGGCACGGGCGAACTCCCCGCGATCCATCAGCAGCGCCGACTGGTAGTAGTAGGCGGCCTGGACCAGGTCCGGCGGAGTTATCGCATACTTGATATGGTGCTTGTAGGCCTCAAACCAGGCATGCTCGGTGTGCCGCTTATATAGCCTCATCAGTTCCAGGAATGTCGCTTTGTCGTTGACCAAGCCGGGCGGAAACAGGTCGGGCATCGCCCGGGACGCCGCCGGGTACATCCGCTGAGCGATTTCGTAGTTCTTCGGGTTAGCATAGAAGCGCACTAGCTTCACCATCGCCTCGAACTCGTGGTCGCTTCCCGGAAAGTTTATCAACAGTTGCTGGAAGGTATAAGCCGCATCAGGTGGTACCGCCTCGGGGTTCTCGTAAGGCGTGTAGGCTTCGGCTATCTTGAAGAGGGCGTCATCGCGCAGCGGGCTACCCGCGAAATCATTGACGATCACCGCGTATGCGCTGCTGGCATCCTTGATAGCCAACAGTTCGTCAGCCGACGAGGTCATACGCCGGGCCCCGGTCGCCGTCTCGTACCGTTCGCTGAGCCGGTACAGGTCGTCCGGCCCCCTGGCTTTGTTGATATCCTCGAACAGGATTTTCATCTGCCGGTAGCACTCGCCGATGCGGAAGAAGGCATCGTCGAAGTTATCGTGACCGGGAAACTCGCGGATGAACTCGCGATACAGGTCAATAGCCTGGGCATAGGAGCGATAGTTCTCGTGATGACGTGCGCGCTCCCACAGGTCCTTGGCGTCACGGCCGGGATCGTAGGCCAACGTGTCGTAGTCCCGTCCCCGGGTTCGCTCGCGCCGCTGCTGGAGGCGCTTGCGCAGGTTGTTCGCCTCGCGCATCGCCCTATTGGTGTGACTGCTGCCGTACATCCGCTGCACTATGTACTCGTAGGCGTCCAGTGCGGCGCGCACCTTACCCTTGAGCCGCAGGGAATTGGCGATCATCATCTGGGCGTCGTCGGCCCAGTCGGTCATCGGGTAGCGATCAATCAAGTCGTTGGCCACTTCAATGGCCCGATCGTAGCTTTCCACCTCGAAATACTTGGTGGCCAGCAGGTGCAGGGCTCGAGCGCCGTAGTCGCTGGTGGGGTGGCGCTCGGTCAGCTCGATCAAAGCATCAATGGCAGCCTTGGGATCGTCCACCTCATTGTACTGGCTGACCAGCGCCATAAGTGCATCGTCTGCGTAGGTGCTGTGGGGGAATTCGTGTACCAGAAACTCCAGCGTGTCAATGGCGCGGGGGTAGTTTTTGTCCTTGACGTAGAGCTGCCCCAACCGCCAGGCGGCATCGTCGGCCATGTGGCTGTCGGGATACATCTCCAGCAGCAGGCTGTAGGCTGAGACCTGGGCGCGGAAGTCCTTCTGGACGGAGGTCACCCAGGCGTAGTGCATCAAGGAGTCGTCGCCGAAGTCGGTGTCAGAGTACTTGCCCATATAGACTTCGTTGGCCTTGATGGCATCCATTATCTCCTTGTGCTGCCAGGGCTTGCAGCAGGTGTAGCTGGCGGTGGCTGCGTCGTCGTGCTCGTTGTAATAGGTCAGTCGGCTGGGCAGCAGGGCAATGTCTGAGAAGGAAGACCGGAGCGCGCTGGATATGTCGAAGTCCTCTGCAACCCCCACGCCACCACACAACAGCACAAACAGCACAACTATCGTCCCCGTCCGATGCATAACAGGTCACCTCCACAAGTTTGCCACTTACTTAGCGGCACAGCCGCCCAGGCGTCCGCCCGGATACGCCGTTCTTGTCACCTGCAATATTCGCGCCCGGACTGCCCCTTTCCTTCCCCAGACAACCCCAACTATTATACCCAATCTTGCCTACCGTCTACACCCGCGTAGACGTCTGCGGAACGCATTCGGTTCAATAGCAATATGGCCGCGCCCGGCCCCGATCCCCTACAAGCAGATACCGACAGGAAAGAGATTCCAGATATCAGACCAAACGCACTCTTCATCAACGCCCACCTCGCTCACAAGTCAGGCTGGTCCCAGTCTGTGCAATACCCACTTACCATTATACTGCCACTGCGCAGCCCCCAGCAATAAAAACCCCTTGACAATGGAACGTATGTTTGATATAATAGCATCTGGGCGTTTTAAAGGAGGCGAGCAGTATGCGTGTGCAGTCGTTGGAGGCGTTCGGGGTTCATCCGGATCTACTGCGAGCGTGGGCAGAAAACTACAGTGAGGAGCTGCTGCCGGTGCAGGCGCAGGCCGTGTCCGAGGGCGAGGTGCTCAGCGGGAACAGCCTGGTGGTTTATGCGCCGACCGGCGCGGGTAAGACCTTCGTCGGCGAGATGGCCGCGATGCACGCGACCACCGCCGGCCGGCGCACCGTCTACCTGGTGCCGACCAAGGCGCTGGCCGAGGAGAAGTACGTCCTGTTCACCCACCTGTACGGTACGCTGGGGCTGCGCATAGTCATCAGCACACGGGATCGCCGGGCCGCTGACCGTCGCGTCAGCCGCGGGCAGTTTGACCTGCTGATCACCGTACCGGAGAAGCTGCGATTCCTGCTGAGTTGTGCACCGGGAGTAGCCCGGCACCTGGGCTGCCTGGTCGTTGACGAGCTTCAGCTTCTGGGCGATGAAACGCGCGGGCCCTGTCTGGAGACGGCGCTGGCGCAGATTAAGAGCCGTGGTGCACTGCAGATCGTCGGGCTATCCGCAGTAATTGACCAGCCCCAGCCGCTGGCTGACTGGCTCGGTGGCCGAGCAATTGCTGTCCACGAGAGGCCGGTGGAGCTGCGCAAGGGTGTAGTGGCGGAGGGCACGTTCCGCTACCTGGAGCACAACAGCGGGCAAGTCGGTGAAGAAGAGCTTCTTTGGGGTACAGATATTGCTGATTGTGACTTTGGCGAGGCGGTGGTCGCGCTGGCCTGCCGGCTCACAGCGCGAGGAGAGCCTACCATGCTCTTTCTCAAAGACAAGCGCAATAGCGCTCGTCTGAGCTACCGCCTCGCCGAATCTACCGACCTGCCCCCGGCACAGCAGACCTCCGCGCGCCTGGCCGCCCTTCCCCCCACCTCGACGCGCCGCTGCCTGCTCGAGCTGCTTCAGCACGGCGTGGCCTTCCACAACGCCGACCTGCAGTTTGCCGACCGCCAGGCAATTGAGGCGGGGATGGCCCAGGGCGAGATCGGCGCACTGTGCTGCACCTCCACGCTGGCGATGGGCGTAAACCTGCCCGCCCGCAACGTCATCGTCGAGACCCACTGCTGGGAGAACAGCTCGGGACGGACGCGGCCCGCGGTGCGGCCGATCACGCGGGCGGAGTTTGAGAATATGGGGGGCCGGGCCGGCCGGCTCCGCTTCGGCGACGCCTTTGGCCGGGCGATTCTCCTGGCTGATACCGAGTTCGTCCGGGAGATGATGTTCCAGCGGTACGTAACCGGCCCCTTCGAGCCGCTGCAGCCGGCCCTGGCCCGGCGCCCGCGGCTCTCCCAACTGCTAACGCTCTGCTCGGTAGGGCCACACGCCGAGGAACACGACCTGGCCCGGCTGTACCGGCATACCTTTACCGCACACCTGCGCGGCCAGGCGGATAGCGAGAAGCTGCCGCCGGAGCTGCGCGAGGCCTATCCGGCCACCCTCGAATACGGCCTGCTCCACAAGAGCGCGCTGACCGGCGAACTGGCGGTCACGCCGCAGGGGCGCTTGTGCAGCGGCACCGGCCTGAGCCTGAGCAGCTTCCGGTGGTTGAGTCTATGGGTGGCAGGCGACGGTAAGCAGCCCGGCGCCGGGACGCCGCTCGATGATCTGGCGCTGCTATTGGTGGCCTCCCTGGCACCCGAGGCGCAAACGCTGATCTTTGCCCCCCGGGCTGGCGACCGCGACGAGGACCTGCGTGCGGCGCTGCGCGAGGTGGCTGCCGAGCGGGCCGGGGACGCTGTGGCACTCGCGGCAATAATGCAGCACCCCGACCTGGACAGCTACCAGGCCGCCCGCGGGGCCCGGCTGGCCCTGGCGCTGCTGGACTGGACCGGACCAGACCCGACGATAGACATCGAGCAGCGCTGGCAGATTCCCGCCGGGCGATTGCAGGGCGCGGCGGAGACGGTCGCCTGGCTGATGCACACCGCTGTGGGTCTGGGCGAGTACGCCGGATGGTCGGCCGCCGCGTGCCAGCGGCTGCGGGTCTTTGCCGAGCAGGTAGGCGCCGGGGTGGCGGAAGAGGGCCTGACCCTGTATCGCACCGCCCGCTGCCGCCTGGACCGCGACCAAGTCCAGAATCTGCTCAGCGCTGGCATAATCAACTGGCAACAAGCGCAGCAGCTCCCGCCCGAACAGCGTGCTGAGCTACTGGGCACCGCGGATCTGCCCGAGCTGGAGGCCGACGACCCGCCGCGACTCCCGCCCGTGCCCCCGGTAGTGGCAAGCAAGGCGGAGCCGACCTCACCACTGCTCGAAATTGATCAGACTCGCCCCGACCGTGTGATCTTTCGCTGCCAGGAGGTCTACCTGCGCCCGGCGGAGCACAAGCTGCTGGTCGCCCTGGCCAACCGGCCGCAAGAGTGTGTGCCCTACAACGCCATCTACAACCACATCTGGGGCCCAGACGAGATCGTTGAGCCGGCCCAGATTCACTGGCACCGCAGCCAACTGGTCAAGAAGCTGCGGGCGGTCGCCGGCGAGGCTGGCGATGATGCGGTACCTATACGGACGCTGCCCCGGCGGGGCTACATGCTCGATATTGATCCGCAGCAGGTCAAGGTAACGTAGCAAGTGCTGCCCGCAGACTGCACAAACCGGGCGTAATATAGTATACTATTGACAAAGATGACGGCCGCGGCCCAGGCGTAGTCTGGGGAAGGCGGCCGCATTCTTTGTGAGCACCTCAATACAGACCGACCCCGACTTGAGCGAGACTATTCCGATGACCTCCGGGACCGCTGACATAAAGCTGGTCGCTATTGACCTGGACGGCACGCTGCTGCCCGATAACCGCAACACCGCCCCGGAGAATCTGGCGGCGATCCGTGAGGCCGAGGCGCAGGGCGTGATCGTGGTCATCTGCACCGGTCGGCCCTATCCTTCGGCCGACGCTGTCGCCACCCGCCTGGGGCTGACCAACAACCCCATCATCAGCTACAACGGGGCCGTCGTGCGCATGCCCAACGCCGGCGAGCTGATCTTCTCCCAGCCCGTGCCGGCCGACCTCGCCGCCCAGGTAGTCCAGGACTGCGTCGAGCAGCAGTTGCAGGTTCACTACTTCCTCGACGATGTGATGTACGTGCCCCGCGTAAGCGCGGGGGCGCGCATCTACTCGTCGCGCTCGGGGATCAAGCCTGTCCCTGTCGGCGACCTGCGCCAGTTCGCGGGTACCAGCCCGACGAAGATACTGGTCTATGCGCCCCCGGAAGTGGTTCGCGAACTGCGCCCGGAGTTCGAGCGCCGCTACCAGGGCAAGCTGTACGTAACCACCTCGATGCCTGAGTACCTGGAATTCCTGCACCCCGAAGTATCCAAGGGCAACGCCCTGCGCGCACTGGCCGAGCAGTACGGGGTAGCGATGGACCAGGTCATGGCGATCGGCGATCTGCTCAACGATCTGTCCATGATCGAGCTGGCCGGGATTGGGGTCGCCGTTGCCCGTGCTGACGAAGCCCTCAAGGCTCGCGCCGATTACGTCACCACCAGCTCCAAGCAGGCAGTTGCTGAGGCCATCAACCGTTTCGCCCTCAAAGCGCGCTGACCCCGCGACCACCGCCGCACACCCACCTCGCTGCCTATCACCTGTTGCAAACATTGACCCGTTGTGGTACACTATATATTGACTAGCCAGGGCCCTGCAGAACTACGAAGCTAATACAAAGTTGCTGCAATTACTGTGCCACGAAATTGCCCCAACCACCGAAGCATCGTTAGGTACCAACCACGACCGACAGCAGCATGGCAGTGATCTGGGCACGGTGCTTGACTGCGTAGGGAGGGCGAAATGCTTAAGATCAAAGAACGAGTAATCAACGCCGTAGTGAACCTCTCCGATGACGAGGACAGATTGATCTCACATCTCAATACCATCTCCAGAGTTGGGCAGCACATTGCGCCCACACACGCTCACCGCAAGCAACTGCGGCAGCTCAAGTGGGCAATAGACCACGACCATTCTGCCATCCAACTCATCCGCAAGATCGTCAGCGACACCAATCACAGCTACCTCCGCGGCCTGGCCAACCTGTTCGTGGAGCATGGCTGGGAGGGGTATCGGCAAAGAAAGAGATTCGAGCGGGAGCATGGCCTGTTTCCACCTTCGTTTGTAGTCATCTCGGCGCTGGCGGCGTGCAATCTGAAATGTGTGGGCTGCTACGCTGGCGCCTACGGTGATAAAGAGCCGAACCTTTCCTACCAGGACATGGAGCGAATCATCGAAGAAGTCCGGGAGTGGGGCTGCCGATTCATCGTCCTATCCGGCGGCGAGCCGACCATGTTCTGGAACCGTGTCCGCGGTGAAGAACGCGGCTTGCGGGACCTATGCGAGCAGTACCACGACATGGCATTCCTGATGTATACCAACGGCACGCTGATTGACGAGCAGATGGCCCGCGAGATGGCAGAGCTAGGCAACATCACGCCGGCTATCAGTGTGGAGGGCTTCCGCGAGCAGACCGACGCTCGCCGTGGGCAAGGCGTATTTGATAAAGTAATGAGCGCGATGGACACTTTGCACCAGAAAAGGGCCTTGTTCGGAGCCTCGGTGACCTATACTACACAGAACATAGATGTGGTCAGCTCCGACGAGTTCGTCGAGATGCTTATTGACAAAGGCTGCATCTATGCCTGGTATTTTATGTATGTACCGGTGGGCCGGGACCCGGATCTCACATTGGTCATCTCGCCCGACCAGCGGAAGCACGTTGCCCAAAAGACCTGGGAGTGGCTCACCACGCGCCCGATCTTTATTGCCGATTTCTGGAACTCCGGCCCGCTGGTCAAAGGCTGCATCGCGGCGGGTCGCCCGAACGGCTATATGCACATAAACCACCTGGGCGATATCTGCCCATGCGTCTTTATGCTCTACTCGGCGCACAATATCCATGACACTGACTCTGAGACGCCGCTGCTAGATGCCGTGAAAAGTGACTTCTTCGCGAAGATAAGAGCAGGCCAGAGAGAAAAAGAGCACAACCCGCTGGCTCCTTGCCAGATCGTGGACCATCCTGAAGTGCTCAAAGAGGCGGTGGAGACCACCACAGCTCACTCGACGCAGGAAGGGCAAACCATCTTAACCGAGCTCCATCCGATGATTGCCGACAGAGCCCGGCAGTGGCAGCGCATCTCCGACGAGATGTGGACCCACAGCGGCATATACAAAGGATTGGCCGACCAGTACAACGACGAGCAGTGGATGCGTCCGGGCTAGACATCTGCCCTCTCCCGTCGGCGATCAAATTGCGGCCTGGCCAAGCTCCGATTCGCAGGTCTGGGCCAATCTCAAGGAGCAAGCACAATGGAGATCTGCCTGGTTAACCCCGAAGCCTCCTTATATCATGACCCCTCTAAGCGCTTAGCCAAGCCCCTGTTCCCCCCGTTGAGTTTGATGACTGTCGCTGCACTAACCCCCGAGAAGCACAACGTTACTGTCATTGACGAAAGCACTGCGCCAGCGAATTTCGACATTCGCCCGGACCTGGTCGGCCTCACCGCGATGACCGCAGCGGCCCCCCGCGCATATCAAATAGCCGACCGCCTTCGCGAGCAGGGCGTCCCGGTGGTAATGGGGGGGATGCACGCGTCTGCCTTGCCCGAGGAAGCCTTGCAGCACGTGGATGGCGTAGTGATCGGCGAAGCAGAGGAACTGTGGCCTCAGGTGCTGGACGATTTTGAGCAAGGGCAGCTTCAGCCGGTTTACCGCCACGAGCACTATCCGGACCCTGCCACAATTCCGCCAGCCCGACGCGACGTGGTGGACATCAGTAAGTACCTAGCTAAGTATACCCTCCAGGCCACTCGTGGCTGCCCCTTTGCTTGTTCGTTCTGTGCAGTCTCGACCTTCTTTGGTCGCACCTACCGAACCCGACCCGTGGAAAACGTGGTAGCCGAGGCGGCGGCTATCAAGGGTAAGCCCCTGATTCTAGTAGACGATAACATAATGGGATCCCCGAGGTATGCCACAATGCTTTTTGAGAGGCTATCCGACCTCAAGACAACCTTCCTCACCCAGGCCTCCACTACCATGCTCAATACCCCGGAATTGATCGGCAAAGCAGCAAAGGCCGGTTGCCGGGCCTTGTTTGTCGGCCTGGAGAGTATCTCCCAGGAGCAGTTGACCAAGATCGGCAAGAAATTCAATGTGGTGAAAAAGTATAAAGAACTAATCCAGCGACTACACGACAACGGCATTGCCGTAGTCGGCAGTTTTATGTTCGGCCTCGATGGCGACGATCCGGGTGTCTTTGAGCGCACGGCCGAATTCACCGAAGAAGCGCAGATTGACATCGCTCAGTTTTCGATCCTTACCCCGTTGCCGGGCACCAAGCTCTACGACCAAGTTCAGCAGCAGGGAAGGATAATTGAGCGCGACTGGAGCAAATATGATGGGACGCGCTGCACCTTCGTGCCGCAGGGGCTGAGCGTGGAGAAGCTGGAAGCGGGCTTCCACTGGATCTACGAGCACTTCTACTCGTGGCGCAGCATACTCAAACGAACTGCCCGGCGGCTGGAGCCCCTAGTCTGGCTACTCAACGGCATCTACCACAAGCGGGTGCGAAATTGGTTAGCCCAGATGCAGCAGCAGTTGGCTACCAATGAATAATCAATCCCAGGGCCCGACAAACACCCGCGTTTCACCAGCATCCGGCGACAGCAGCTTCCCCAAATGGTTAGCAGTCATTGTCCTAATGGTAGTTGGCATAGGATTGCGGCTGCCACTGCCCCAGATCCGGCCGATGTGGGCCGACGAGGCCTACTCGGTAACAATGGCTCGCCAGTCGCTGGCCGAAATCTGGCGTATCTGCTTCGAGGTGGAGGCCAACCCGCCGGGCTACTACGCTCTGCTGCACCTATGGACGCGCGTCTTCCCCGACTCGCTGTTGTCCCTCCGCATTCTATCAAACCTGATAGTGGCAGCCGCAATCATAATCGCGTTCTTTGCGATGAAACGGCTGGTGAGCGAAAAGGCTGCCTGGGTCACGGCTCTGCTGATGACCGTCAGCCCCTTTGTCTGCCGCCTCGATGAGGCTCGCAACTACTCGCTGATGTTCCTGTTCGGCGCTTTGGCCTTGCTAGTCCTGGCGTACGCTCACCGCCGGCGGGACTGGACAGCATGGCTGTGGGCGGGGCTGGTTGTCATCGGCAGCCTATACTGTAGCTACAGTGGCCTCCAGGTCGGGCTGGGATTGGGCCTGGCGATGCTGTGGCTGTTTCGCCGCCATGTGCGCCAGCTAGCGCTGGGCCTGGTAGTCTTCCTCGCGCTGATTGCCGTGGTATCCCCCCCCATAGTCGGAGGCGTCAAGTCCGCCCAGGTCTGGGCCGCATATCGCCACCACCCCGACCCCTGGCCGCATCTGATCCAGTGGGGGATTCGCCGCTCCGTCCAAAGTGGCAGCGGCGTGCTGGTCGGCTTTCATCACGACCGGTGGATGGAGCTGGTCGCTCTGCTTGCCCTACTGGCAGCCTTCGGCGTCATTATCAGCGCGGTGCGGCGCGGCGTCCGGATTGACGGCCGCAGCTTGGGCCAGTATGCCCTGCTCCTGGCAGTAATAGCTTTTCCGGGATGGCTGCTGTGGTCGGGGGTGAGCATCGCCAACCGCACGCTGCTGATGACCAGCGCCTATTATACCTCGGTGGTTCCCGCGCTTTATGCCTTGCTGGCGCTGGCGCTGGCGCACGGGCAGCGACGGGCCGGCTGGGCCCTGGCGGTGGCGGCGCTGACGGTGGCGATGGTAGCTGGTCACGGACTGCGCTACTACAACGCTACCCACCAGGTGGACTGGGCCGAGATAATGGGCTTCATCGGCGAGCGCGAGCGGCCCGGCGACGTGATAGCCATCGCACCACCCTACGTGCACCTGCAGGGGCGGTACCACCACCGGGGACCGGGAGCCGTGACGGGCGTACCCGCTGACTTCGATATCACCCGGCATCGTGCCATCTCCCCGGAGATCACGCTGACCCCCGACAAGCTCCCTGGCCTGATCGAGCGGCTGAGCAGATACAAGCGCGTGTGGCTGATTGAGACGCGCATCGAACGTTACGATCCCGACCGGACGGTGTATAGCGCCCTCCAGCAAGCTGGCCGGCAGGTTGACCTGGGCCTGCGTGAGGCACCTGGCCACCTCCACGGCGTGGTCAGCCTGTTTGACATGCAAACAACGTGGCAAACGAGGAGCAATGAGGCAGAGCAGTATGACTAAGGAGATGGGCAACGTAGCCCTGAAGTCGGGCCAGACGATGCGAATTGTGCGGGTGGACGCCCCCGATCCCGACTGGAAGCGCCCAGTGCTGGATTTCCTCCAGCATAAGGGCGAGCCCTGGGTGGAGGCCAACAGGCTCGTGCTTGAGCAGCAGCTCGAGGGCATCCAGACCTACTTCTACCTGGCAATGTCGGACGAGGAAATCGTCGGCAACATAATGACCATCGAGGCGGTCGAAGCCGGCGTCGGCATTCTGGGCCACGTCTTCACCGCTCCGGAACACCGCCGCAAGGGGATCTGCTGGGCGATTATGGAGGCGCTGACAGGGGACTTCGTGGGGCGCGGCGGCCGAGGCATGACCCTGAGCACCGGCCACGATGGCCCGGCCTACCACATCTACCGCCACTTCGGTTTCCGGGGCGTGGGCCAGACCGGCAAGATGATCTGGGAGGCCGAGTCTGGTTTCCTGGGCAACTACTTCGCGCCGGGGATGACCGAAGTGCGCGAGGTTCATTGGCCGGACTGGTGCCTGCTAGACTTGCTCTACAAGATTGAATCAGGCAGCTTCCTGCGCGGTGTCCACTACGCCCATTACGGCTCGTCCAATTACGAGGGCTGCTTTGTGCGGTTTCACAGACTCGTCCGGGAGCCGCCCAGCCAGTCGAAGGTCCTGGCCAAGCCCAGCGGCGAAGTGGTCGGCCACGCTCTCCTGCTCCCCGATCCGCGGTGGGAGGGGAACGTGCTCTTGCTGGACCTGTTTGTCCACCCGCATTTCTACCAGGCAGCCGCCGAACTGCTCGAAGCGATCGAGCTGCCGCCCGGGACTAAGGTGCAGGCGTATGCCGATAGCCGGTCGCCGGAGAAGGTTGAGCTGCTGAAGCAGCGGGGCTTTGAGCAGGAGGCAGTGCTGCCCGGACAACTTCGCGACGCGGACGGCGAGCTGCTGGATGTTATCGTACTGACCACTGTTGAGTAGATACCGGTAGCAACAGAGAAGGAGCAGCAGTCATATGCCAACTGTAGAAAGTGAAATAGTTGTCACCAAGCCCGTGGCGGAGGTCTACGCCCTGGCCAAGGATATTGAACGTTTTCCCGAGTTCATGGCCGATGTGGAGAAAGTCGAGATCCTGGAGGACGACGCGCCCCGCCGCGTCAGCCACTGGGTCGGTGCGATCAAAGAGTTCAATCGTACGATCGAGTGGACGGAGGAAGACTACTGGGATGACGAGGCCTACGTGTGCACCTTCGCCCAGACTGAGGGCGACTTCAGCGAGTACCGGGGACGCTGGGATTTCAGCGAAGTGCCTGAAGGGACAAGGGTTTACATCGAGGTTGAATATGCCTACGATATTCCCCTCATCGGCGCGCTCATTACTAACCTACTACGCAAGAAGATGCAGCAGAACACTGACGCAATGCTGGCCGCCCTGAAGCAGAGGGCGGAACAAGGGTAGGCGGCGGTCCCGCTCCTCACGGCCAGTGCGCCGGGCACAAAAAGAAGCGGTCGGCTCCGAAGTAGTCGGGGCCGGCCGCGAGCTTGTTGAAGAGCTGGTTTGCAGCGAGGCTAGATACCACCGGTAATGATTTTTGCGGCAATCTGTTCTGCATCTATCTCAAGGGTACCGTCCACAATCTTCTGCTTGGCCTCGGCAACTTTCTCCTGGCGCACTTCGGCCATCTCGCTGAGGGCCTGCTGGGCCCGCTGGACCTCGGCCGCGCTCTGGCTGAGCGCCACCTGATCAGCCTGGACGACACCCGCCGGCTGGCCGGCGCTCACCGCGCCGGGCTCGACAGGTTCAGTCTTGACAGGCTCAACCGTCTTACGGATGACTGCGGATAGTTTTCTTGGATCGATTCTCATAGCGGGTGTTCCTTTTTATGCTTCAGAAATTGCTCCCTCTGTCCAGTATATCGGCAGTTTGCGACAAAACTTTAACAATTTGTGTGAATTGAGTGGCTGACCTCAAGTCTCCTGCCATCCATGCCGAGGTGTAATTATTCACTTCGTGAAAAATCCCTCCTTCACAGTCAAAATCAAGAGAAAACTACTTGGCACCGACCTACCCCACTGCGTCCTCAATCGTCTTATAGACAGTCGCTACTTCTGCATTGAGGCCTTGATTTTCCGTACTTCCTCGGCAGGCAGCGAGCCGGTCAGCACGAAGCAGAATTCCCCTGCCATCCAGCACTCGCCACGCTTGCTCTGGCCGTGGCGGATTTGCAGCGCCCGGGGCCCCTGGAACAACGAGAATCGGTCTACACCATTGGAGAACGGTAGCCACAGCACCAGGTGTTTCTTGATCCGGGGGACCGCTACGCGGCTGCGCTCGAGCTCGAAGCCCTCCGGCAGATAGGGAGGCAGCACCGCCTTGAACCCGACCCGGCGCTGGGCCTCCTCCAACGTTACGCGCGGCAGCTCGTCAGGCATGCGCACGACCTTACAGTTCGGCGGCGGGGTGAAGACAAACAGATCGGGCGCGAACCGCGGGCTGTAAGTGATGGTAGTGAAGTATGCCGAGTAACTGATATTTCCGCGCAGGTCAAAGCGCTGCATCTTGAGCTGGACGAACTTCTCGCGGTCCACCCACAGCTTGCGCACCGGACGCCCGGCCGGGCCAGTCAGCTCAATGATATGAGCAGTCCGACCGGCAACGTGGGCATCACCGAGGTAGCTGGCTTGCGGCCGCTGGTGCGGCGGCCCGTGCTGGCCAGGATCATCATCTCCCATCGGGGGCCGAGCAGGCCGCACGTGGCTGATTATCACCTTGTTGGCTTGCGGATAGTACTCCCAGCGTGTCTTACCATCACACACCTCGAGCCGTCCCCGCTGCTCCGGTGGCTCGAGCACCTCTACGCGCTCACGGCCGCCCCCATCACGCGATACCTTCTGCCGGAATCCGCGTACCTTCTCCCCGTGGCGAAAGACCACGACGTCGCGGTAACCTTCGTGGGGGACCTCCCGCCCGGCGCCCATGCTGCGCTTCAGCACGCGCCAGGGCCAGTCGCCATCAGCCCAGGCCAGTCCGCCCAGGCCGACTGCTATGACCACCAGGCCAGCTACTCCCGCCCACCACAATACAGACCGCGATCTATTGTCACCAAAGCGTCTCACAACCACTGCTCACTACCTCTCGCCAGGTGAGTAGGAGACAAGATTCATACCCGGGTCATCAGTCACCGCCAAGCTCTGGCTATATCGGCGATGGCGCAGCTCCATCTCGTCCATTACCGGCAGGGCTACCTCGAGGGTTTTGCCGTTGTCCACAATCAATACCCCATTCGTCGGTGCTACGGAGCTGCCCTGATGCGGCAGGCTCACGAACAGGCCCACCACCAGGACCAGTGCCACAGCCGAGGCTGCTCCCCAGGCCAGTTGCGGCGAGACCAGCGGGGCCGGCGGGCGCTGCACGCCGAGGACTCGCTGCAGCCAACCGACCTTGGCCTTGCGCCGGCGGGCCTTTATGCGACTCCTGACCGCCAGCGCGAAGTTGTCCGGGGCCCGGCGAGTCTCCAGCGACTTCAGCGAATCCGTGAGCGCTGTCATCTGCCGGACGTACTGGGCGCAGGCCGGGCACGCCCGCAGGTGCTGCTCGAT
>JALGTU010000183.1 GCA_029821195.1 Candidatus Zipacnadia bacterium | reverse complement strand
CCGCGCCGGCCCACTAGTCGCAGTGGCCAACAGGCCCACCGTATACTGCGCTATCGGATCGTTGCTTTCGTCGCGCTCCTGGAGGAGCTTAAGCATATCCGGCCCCTGGTAGATCAGCTTGCGGTAGCCTTCGCTGTCGCCGATACTTATCCTCTTGCCGTCAGCATCGTAGCTGAAGTAGTTGTGGCTGCTGTCAGGGAAGTCAACCCGCGTCATCAGGTTCTCGTGATCGTACTGGAAGTAGGTGGTCCCTGCACCCTCCTGCTTGGCGGTCTGATTCCCGCAGCCGTCGTATTGATAGTACGTCGGCACCCCGTCGGTGATCTCATGGGTCAACTGCTTGCAGTTGTCATAAGTGTAGTAAGTCTTCTCGCCATTGAAGTCCTGATAGGTCCGATTGCCCGCCAGATCATACTGCCACTCCCAGGCATAGATATCGGTGTCCTCATCGTCGCGTTGGGTCTCATTTACCGAATAGAAGTAGTCTTTCGGATTTCCTCCCAGACGAAAGGCGCAGCAAACAGGTATCCGACAGCGTAGGCGATAAGCATCACCGACCAATCACTGGTGAATGCAGGTGGCCAATAGCCCACACTCAGGCGCAACCACATCGCCAGCAGGCCGGTCGCCGCCAGCGGGAGACCCGCGTATCCCGCAATGAGCCAGACTAGTCTTGCATGGCGACGCGCGAAGACGTAGGCGCACACGATCATCGCGGCAACCACGAGTCCTTCTGCCAAGCTATAACGGCTTGTCCACAGGCGTTCTTGTTCTTCGGCATCTAACCACAAGTCAAAGCCCAGGGGCCACGCCATGCGCTGCACTAGCTCACAGAACCAGGGCATACGGTTGACGGCCCATTGGAGGGCGAGTAGGAGACAGCCTAACGACGCAGTGCCGATGGCGATTACCCGTTCAAACCCTCTCACCGGCCGCATTGTCCAACGGCGTCCTGGCGAATCCATACTCATCACGGTCCTTTGTCAGGCGGTCCAAGGCTTCCCCGAGAATGGACACCGGTATGCAAGGTGCTTATCCCAGCACTCCTTCACGCCCCTGTGCTCATGGGTGCCGATTGGTAGGAATAGATGCACCTGCTCATGCATAAAAACACATTCTACATTTGGAAAATCACATTGTAGCTTGTTCTTGTAGTAGACCTCGTGCAGCGCAGCAAAGCAGAGCTGGATGTCGTAATACCCGCTGGCATGGCCACAGCAGAAACCATACGTCCACCTACTTACCAAACGACATTCGAAGTCGTCCCCACAAGATACCCGAATGTTCCCTTTGTCATGCTCCCACTCTTTCATCCAGACTTCCATAGGTTGTTTCAGCGCGCCCCCAGTTCTAGCCCTAAGACAGCACAGGAAATTCCGAAACGCCGAACTACGTGGGAGCCAGAACATACCAGTCCTGATGAAGTCAGCGTACTCTTCACAACTGGGTTCAAGCTTGTAGAGGCCCGCCGGATCAGTGAACTTCGTGGGGGCTTGGGGTGCATACTCATACAGGCCTCGCTCAGTTGGGGAGGCCGCCCCGCCTGTGATAAGCTCCCGGTAATCAATGATATCACAGGACATGTCGAGACAAAGTGTGGACAGTATTGCTGGATCCAAAGAGAGGAACCTGCCTACGCTCAAGTCGTAATACCTCAACCCTAGCAGGTACAGCAGCGGATCCGGCGTCAGGTAGTAGCGGTGCTTGCCGACGTAGGTGTGTGGGTTAGTTGTGGTGCCGGTGCGCACCAGGATTTGCCCCCAGGCGTTGTAGCGGTACGTGTCGGTGGTATTCTCGTTGCTGTCAGTAAGTTCCTGGGTTGAGCCGAGCGCATCATAATGGAAAAACGAAGTGGTGCCGTTGTCAAGGTCCCCCTCACCGCCCCGGCGCACGGATTCAAGCCCCAGCCCCATCGTGTACTGGGCCACGGGATCATTGCTCGCGTCGCGCTCCTGGAGCAGCTTAAGCATATCCGGCCCCTGGTAGATCAGCTTGCGGTAGCCTTCGCTGTCACCTATGCTCGTCCGCTTCCCGTCGGCATCGTACGAAAAATAGTTGTGGCTGCCGTCAGGAAAGTCAACCCGCGTCATCAGGTTCTCGTGATCAAACTGGAAGTAGGTAGTCCCTGCCCCCTCCTGCTTGGCTGTCTGATTCCCGCAGCCGTCGTGCTGGTAGTACGTCGGCACCCCGTCGGTGATCTCATGGGTCAACTGCTTGCAGGTGTCATAAGTATAGTAAGTCTTCTCGCCATTGAAGTCCTGATAGGTCCGATTGCCCGCCAGATCATACGCCCACTCCCAGGCATAGATGTCGGTGTCCTCATCATCGCGCTGAGTTTCTTTGGTCAGCTGGTGCTTGCGGTCATACCCGAGCAATGAACACAGCCATGACCCCGGGAATACCAGTGTGTGGTTTTGGCACCCGGAACCCCCAAACAGCTTTGAGTCGTTGACAGGTTAGTTTTCCTGTCGCCCGCGTCTCCGTATCCACCCTCCATACCAGGCCCACCGGTATCCGGCCTCCTGCACTATCCCTTTTGCATCCACTTGAGCTGCCTGTCGCAGCCTGTCGCAGCCTGTCGCGGCCCCAGTGGGACCAAACCAGCGGCTCGACAAGACCCGTCAACGAGTTGGCCAAAATGCACAGCAAAGCCGCGGACGGCACGACGGCGACAAGGCCGCTCGCTCGCCCGACGGCTATAATAAGCAGCAGCCCTATGGCAACTCCGACCATGATCGTTCCTACTCGCACCGCCTCCCTGATTGGCTTGGCTTGTGGCCCACCCTATTTGCGGGGGTGCGTCATGCTGTAAAACCTTGGATACTCCACCATCTCGCCAATCTCGTAGACATCCAGCTGCCGCAGGACTATAGCCAGTGGCGCCGCGATCACCGCGTAGCGGACGAAGACAGAGCGTGAATAGCGGAGATAACAAGACCAGAAACAAGTGCCAGAACATGCAGGGATGATGGCCTCAGCAGAAGGAGAAGTCAAGACTGCCACGGAAAGCCCAGACACCGCGACATCCCCGCTCCCGCAAGCTGCGCAGATTACCTTTGGGGGCCTACGGCGTTATAAACGTACCAGGTGCCTCACTTTTGCATCGCCATCCGCCGCACTTTCGACCGCCATTTACGTGTTGAGAACAGCCGGGCAGAGTGGGCCACAATGACAGATTTGTTCGCCTGGCCGACTCGCCGCCCTATGGCTCGGAGAGGAATCTGTCTATACCCGCTGCCGCCGTCTTCGCATCGGCAATGGCAGTTACTGCGTCCAGATTGAGGTTAACGATATCCCCGCCGGCAAACACGCCCTCCAGCGACGTCATGCCGTTTTCATCAACCTTTACTTTTCTGCGTTCAGTAAACTCCAGGCGGTCCATCTGATCCTCGGGGATAAAGGAGAGGTCGTAGCGCTGCCCAATGGCCTGGATGACCATGTCTCCTGCTAGGAACATTTTGCTCTCCTCGTCGAAGGTAGGGCTGAACCTGCCCTCCTCGTCAAAGACTGATTCCACTGCCTTGCAGTGGAGGCCGGTTACGCGGTCGCCTTCAACGGCAATACCGTCTGGACCCCAGCCAGGGTTGAGATCAATGCCTTCCTCCAACGCCTCCTCGATTTCCTCTTTGCTGGCGGGCATTTCTTCCCATGATTCCAGGCAGACGATTTTGGTTGTCGTCTTCTCATCGGGGTACTGCATTCGCTGGAATCGGGCACAGCTACGGGCTACGTCCATTGCCACGTTGCCGCCTCCGATCACGATGACTTCTCGCCCCACCTCTGGTTCGCGGCCAGTTCCGGCCATTGCAAGGAAA